>FR897843.1:0-33741 GCA_000437495.1 Prevotella sp. CAG:485 | reverse complement strand
CGAAAGCTCTGCAAGCTCTCGGGCGCGAGTTTTAGAGTATGTAGGGAAGGGTTGTGTCAGCAGCCACCGCAACCGCCTGAGTTGCAGCCTGATTCGCAGCCAGAGCCGCAGTCGGAACCACAGCCGCCGCCACCGCCGCAACAGCCGCCGCAGCCCTTGGGATGCATCTCGTCGTCGGTGGCAGGACGCACCTCTTCAACCTTGCCGTTGAAGGTTACAGTCTGTCCGGCAAAGGGGTGATTGAAGTCCATGACCACCTCCGTGGGGGTGATTTTGGTAACGCGGCCGTAGACCTTCTGGCCGTTGTCGGTCATCATCGGCAACACCGCGTCAACCTTTACGCTGTCGGGCAGAGAGCCGTCGGCGCTGAAGACATCGTGCGGCAGATTGAAAACCAAATCCTTGTTGCGCTGACCGAAAGCAGCTTCCGGAGGGAGCGTCAGCTCGAATTTGTCGCCTGCGCCGAGGCCTTTGAGAGCAGCCTGCAGACCGGGGACAACACCCTCGGTGAAGCCGTAAACAAGCGTGTCGGGAGCCTGAGGAGTAGCCTCAAAGAGCAGGTTGCCTTCCGGGTCGGTAACTTTGTAGCTGAAAGCCACGAATTTGCCGTTGTCTATTTTTTCGTTGTTCATTTGCTGAGTTGTTGTTTTGTAAAATTATTCTTCGCCGGGATGCTTGCGGATGTATTCTTCCTGCGGAATCTTTACATTGAAATAGAAAGCACCCGGAATCTCGCCGTTAAAGCGGCGGGCATCTTTAAGCGGTTTCACCTTGAGGCGATCCATGCCGTCGGCCGGATATTCAGCCTCAATAGGCTCATAGCCAAGCAGCTGCAGCAGGTCGTATTCGTGCATGGGATAGACCACATACCAGGCGTTGTCGGCATCGAGCCCCGTGCCGGTGCTGAGAATGGCGTTGAGCAGATTCTGCAGCCTGTATTCCCAGAATTTGGCGCGTATGGGCTTGCCCTTCTGACGCAGGAAATGGATGAGGAACGACATCTGACGCAGGTCGAGAGGGTTGTCCCAGAGAGCCTTTTCAGAGAAAGAGATTATCTTTTCGGCGTCGTGTTTGGTGATGTCGCCCGGTTTGTTGATAAGAGCCTCAGTGGAGTCGTTGAACTGGCTTATGCGATAGGGGTCATAGTCCTCCTGAAACATATAGCCGAGGTAGAAATAGCGATATTCCAGGGGCGTCATCACCGTGTCGTTGGCCTCGAAGCGCTCTTGCAGCCGCGGGAAGTAGAAGCGGCTGGTGGGGTCGAGCACCGAGTCCTCAATCATTTCCAGATTCGGTTTCTCCACGGGGAGTTGTTTGGGGCGCGCCTGTCCGGCAGAGGCCGAGAGCAGAGCCGCGGCTATGATGGCTATGATGGCGAATCGTTTCATTGGCGGTGAGGGGTCAGTTGATGTTGTTGATGTAGAGAAGAAGAATCAGCACCACTCCCATCATCATAATGGCGATGGCAATGGGGAAGCCCTTTGCCAGAAGATAACGGAAGAAGTTGCCGGAGGAGAAGTTTACGGCAGCGCCGCGCGGAGTGTTGGTGAAGACCAGGTATCCGAAGAAGCATCCGGCGGCAGTGCCAAGCACCATGGAGGCATAGAGGAGCGGCAGGCTCAGGGTGAAGGTAAACGCCAGCAAGCCTATTGCCATGCCGGTGAACGAGCCTATGGCCATGTACCATACGCCGCGCGTCTGCTGACGCACCGGACCCGGCTGCAGCAGCGTGGCCACCATAACCACCAGCGTCATGCACAGCCAGCTGATGAGGATGGTGTTGTTGATGGGCAGATAGGGCTGCCCCAGAGCATTGTTGGCGAAGCTGAGAGCCAACAGACCCATATATGAGAAAGCCGGCGCCAGAAGCTGATTGGCGCGTATAAACCAAAAGGTGAGGGCGAAGAGAAGGCAGCCTATGATTATCCAGACCATGTTGTGAATGTGTTTTTTGCTTATGCCGCTGCGGCAGCGTTACAGCCGTTGCGGCAAGTATCTGATTATATAACGCTGCCGGGGCAGAATTTATTTGTCAGAGCCCTTTTTATCGGCAGTCTTTTTATAAGTGGCGCACTGAGCCGAGAGAGCCAGAGTGATGATGAACCCTTCAGAGAGCCAGCTGTAAAGGATGAAGACCTCCGACCCGCCGGGGAGCATGACAGACGCAGCGCCTGTGGTGCCCTTGTCGGGGTCGGGGAGCGCCGTGATGGTATAGTCCGAATCCCAGTGCTTGACCTGACCCATAACAGCCTTGTAGAGCGCCTCCTTGCAAGTCCAGGCGAGCAACGTTTTGTGCTGCGGCACAATTTCCTGCTCTGCCGGAGTGAGGATGCGGCTGCGCACTTCTGCCGAGATTGAGCGGTCTGCCCTTTCCGTGTCGACCCCCATGGCAGCTCTGGGCGAATATTGCTCAAGATTCACCTCGGGGGTGGGAGGCAGCGTTGCCACCACCATCATGCCGCGCGTGTGGCTGATGGAGATGCGCTCGTGGCTGCCGTCGAGCAGCGGCACACCGTCGGGCAGATGGTCGATGGTGCGATATTCATTGTCGCGGCCATTCTCGCTCCATATCTGCCGCGCCATGATGGGCCACAGACGGTCGGAATAACGGCTTCCGCCGCTTATCTCTTCTATTTTCACGCCCACCGGAGTGCGGTGTCGCCAATATGTAAGGTCTTCGTCGTCGTTGTTGTGCATGGGTCTAAGATTCAGGCTTTGGCCGGTTCGGTAATCTGACGCACCATTACCGAGTCGATGCGGTGGCGGTCCATTTTGAGGACTGTGAAGCGGAACCCGCCCGCTTCTATCGATTCGCGCTCTTTTGGGAAATCACCCTTTATGGCCAGCAGAAGACCGGCCAGCGTCTCGGCGTCGTCGGCATCGCTGAACGTTTCTTCGTCAATGTCCGTAACGCGATAGAAATCCACCAACGGCGTCTTGCCGCTGAAGCGCCATACCCCCGGGGCAATCTTGCGCCACATCTCCTCGCCGGTGTCGTATTCGTCGTCTATCTCGCCCACAATCTCCTCAAGAATGTCTTCGAGCGTAACGATGCCCTGCGTGCCTCCATATTCGTCCACAACCACGGCTATATGCACCTTCTTGAGGCGGAAATCCTGCATCAGGTCGTCAATCATGCGGCTTTCGGGCACGAAATATGCTTTGCGCACTAGACTCTGCCATTTAAAGTCGGTGCCGTCGTGTTCCAGCCACGGCAAAAGGTCCTTGCTGTAAAGGATGCCGCGTATGTCGTCCATATCCGTGTCGTAGACCGGTATGCGCGAGAAGCCGCTGTCGAGTACTGTGGCGATGACCTCCTTGAATGAGGCATGATTCTCAATTGCCGTAACGTCGATGCGCGACACCATGATGTCGCTGGCCTGTTTCTGGCCCAGGGTGAGGATGCTCTCGAGCATCTCCTTGTCTTTCTGCTCCTTGACGTCGGTGATTTCAAGCGCCTGAGTGAGGTCATCGGTGGAAATATCCTCATGTTTGCGCTCCACATTGCGCGACACGAAGGCCGAAGAGCGCACCATGACCTTGCTCAGCGGGCCGAACAGACGGTAAGCGAAGAGCATGGCACCGCCGGCACTCTTGGCCCAGCTGCGCGCGCGGCCGCGGGCCGTGAGCTTGGGCAGAACCTCGCCGAAGAGGAGCAACAGGAAGGTGAGCAGTACAGTCTTGATGAGAAACTCCACTACGCCGTTGTCGAAATGCACCGTCTGATCCATGGCGAAGTTGAGCAGGATGACCATGGTGATGTTCACCAGGTTGTTGCCTATGAGTATGGTTGCCAACAGGCGTTCGGGGTTATGCACCAGGAAGCACACGCGCCGGCTCTCGCGACTGTCTTCCTCCTCCAGGTCTTCAAGCTGTGCCGTGTCGAGGCCGAAAAAGGCTATCTCCGAGCCCGACATAAAGGCCGACATCAGCATACATAAAAAGGCTATGACCACAATGGTGATCCATACGCCCCATGAGGGCGGACAAGTGAACCAAATGTTTTGCCCGGCGTGAAGCAATATGCCGAGCAGAAAACCAAGAGGCGATGATGGTAAAGGGTCTGTATCCACTGTATGAAATTCGGTTGCGGCGCCTTTGAGGCACAGATGTTACCCTGCCCGAGGGCACCCAACCGGCTTGTAGGGTTGTATTGTTGAATATTGAGGTTGAAAGTTGCGGCCTGAAGCGCAGCCTTACGGCGTTGCGCTCCTTACCGTTTGGCAAAGATAATAAAAAACGGATGATTGCGCAAATTCAGTTGCTCAGCAATCGCCGTTATGGCCGTCGGCAGCAGCCTCGGGTGCGTCCTGAACGGGTGCCGGGGGCAGCGACTCCCTGATAATGGCGTAGCATTTGTCGGTGGCTCCGAGCTTCGACTGTATGTAGGCTGAGGCAGCCTCACCGGCCTTTTTGCGCGTTTCGGGGTCGAGCAGCGGAGTGACCAGAGAGCTGAACTCTTCGGCTGACGACACCTCCATGCCGCCGCCGCAGGCCTTCATCTCGCGAGCTTCCACGAACTTGGCGTTGTTGGGCCCGAAGAGCACCGGGAGGCCGAACACAGCCGCCTCGTTGATGTTGTGAATACCGGCGCCGAAGCCGCCTCCAACGTAGGCTATGTCGGCATAGCGGTAAGCAGCCGAGAGAAGGCCGAAGCAGTCCATCACTAATACACGCTTCCCTTTCAGCGCCTCCTCCTCGTGCAGCTTGGCCTGTGTCCAGTTTACGGCCTCGCCGGGGAAGGCGCTGAGCAGAGCGTTTACCCGCTCGTCGTCGTATTCATGCGGAGCAATTATCACCTTTACCTCCGGATGCGCCTTCAGCCAGGGGAAATATACCTTCTCGTCGGCAGGCCAGGAGCTTCCGGCAATGAACACCGTGGAGGCGCCTTCTGTGAAGCGCTGCAGGATGTCGACGGGGCGGCGGGCCTGCAGAATGTCGCTGACACGGTCAAACCGCGTGTCGCCGCATACGCTGACGTTGTCGACTCCGATGCCCGAGAGGAGCCGCCGGCTGTTGTCGTCCTGCACCATGAGATGGGTGAAACAGTGAAGCAGCCGCCGGTACCAGGCGCCGCCATGACGGAAAAACATCTGTCCGCGACGGAATATGCCCGAGATGAGGAACGTGGGGATACCGCGCTCTTCGAGGGCCATGAGGTAGTTGCGCCAGAACTCATACTTCACGAACACGGCGGCCACCGGCTGCACCATGTCGAGAAACTTCTCCACGTTTGAGGGGATGTCGAAAGGCAGATAACACACCGCATCGGCACCGGGCCACGCTCTGCGCACCTCATAGCCCGAGGGGGAGAAGAAGGTGAGCAGAATCTTCAGGTCGGGTCTTTCGCGCCTCAGCCGCTCCATCAGCGGCCTTCCCTGCTCAAACTCGCCCAGCGAAGAGGTGTGAACCCACACATACTTCTCGCCGGGTTTGATGTGGTCTTTCAGATACTGAAACACGGTGCGGTGTCCGCTCTTCATCAGCCGAGCCTTGCCGGGTCTGCGCGCGGCAATTCTCACCCCTTTGCGATAGAGCCGGATGCCGTTGTTGTAGAGCGCCGCTGTCCACAAGCGGCTTATGGTTCGGCCGGTCTTCATCGGCCAAGCACTTCAATGGCGTGTAAGATGCGCTGCTTCACCTCCTGACGCGGCATTATCTCGGTGATGTCGAACATGTGCGGACCACGGCAGGCGCCTACCACGCAAAGCCGGAAGGCATTCATGACGTTGCCTAAGTGATACTCTTTCGAGGCTATCCAGTCGAGCACGATTTTCTCAGCGTTGGCCGAAGTCATGTCGTCGATGCCGTCGAGCACGCCCACCAGCTCTTCCATGATGTCGGCCATACCCTCTTTCCAGCGCTTCTTCACATCTTTGGGCGCATATTCCGTGGGAGCCACGAAGAAGAAATCAGCCTCTTTCCACAGGTCAGGAAGCAAGTTGGCACGGCTCTTGACCAGTCCCATGGCCTTTGCCGTATAGTCGAAGTCGGCTTCCACACCATGCTCCTTGAGAATAGGCTGTATAAGGGTTGCCAGTTCCGTGTCGGGTGTGCGCATGATGTATTCGTGGTTGAACCACAGACCCTTCTTGTAATCGAATTTGGCGCCGGCTTTTGAGCAATGCTCAAGCGAGAATTTGTCGGTGAGCTGCCGCATATCCATCAGCTCCGTGTCGTCGCCGGGGTTCCATCCTAACAGCGCCAGGAAATTCACCACCGCTTCGGGCAGGTATCCCTGTTCGCGATAGCCTGACGACGTCTCGCCGCTCTTGGGGTCGTGCCATTCCAGAGGGAAGACGGGAAATCCTAATTTGTCGCCGTCGCGTTTCGATAGCTTGCCGTTGCCCACCGGCTTGAGCAGCAGCGGCAGATGGGCAAACTGCGGCATGCTCTCTTCCCAGCCTAACGCCCGGTAGAGAAGCACATGAAGGGGTGCTGACGGCAGCCATTCTTCGCCGCGTATTACGTGCGTTACCTCCATCAGATGGTCGTCGACTATATTGGCCAGGTGATATGTGGGCAGGTCATCGGCGCTCTTATACAGCACTTTGTCGTCAAGAATCGACGAGTTGATGGTTACTTTGCCGCGCACCAGGTCGTTGACCACCACATCCTGTCCCGGTTCAATCTTGATGCGCACCACATACTGGTCGCCGTTGTCGATGCGGCGCTTCACCTCGTCGGCCGGCAGAGTCAACGAGTTGGTCATGTTCATGCGCGTGGACGCGTCATACTGGAAGTTGGGCGTTTCGGCACGGGCCTTTTCCAGCTCTTCAGGCGTGTCGAAGGCTATGTAGGCACGGCCGTCGTCGAGCAGCTGACGGGCATATTTTCTGTATATGTCGCGGCGTTCGCTCTGGCGGTAGGGAGCGTGCGGGCCGCCTGTGGCCACGCCTTCGTCGAATTTGATGCCGAGCCAGTTCATGGCCTCGATGATGTATTCTTCAGCTCCCGGCACAAAGCGGCGGCTGTCTGTGTCTTCTATGCGCAAAATCATTTCGCCGCCGTGATGACGGGCAAAAAGATAGTTGTAGAGGGCTGTGCGTACTCCGCCAATATGAAGCGGACCGGTGGGTGAGGGCGCAAAACGCACCCGAACTTTATCAGACATGGGGTTGAGGTTGGTTCTTGGTTATTATGATGGGAGAGAGGTGTGTATGGTGGAAATTCAGCGGTTGATTTTTTCGAAGCGTTTGCCCGTCCAGCGATAGGTAATCACCGGATGCAGATAGGTCTTCAGGCTTTCAAAATTCTCAATCGTCATTGCTTTGTCAACGGTGAGGGTGGCTGTGAGCAGACCCTTGTCGGGTTGCAGCGTATAAACCACCGTGGGGAAGATGATTGCCGTAGCGGCCTCCTTCAGGGTCATTGCCGAGCCTTTGGGCACCAGCAGAAAATCTTCTGACCCAGGCACTTTCAGCAGCTTGCGGGTGGCTATGGGCTTCATATCCGGGGTGAAGAACATTATCTGCGAATCGGAGGCGGCATCGGAGGGCGTTATGGTGTAACTTAAAGCCACCACATTGCCCGGTTTGCCCTTGCCGTTATAGCAGCCAATGCTGATGTTGCTGACGTCCGTTACGGCCACGTGGAGATAATTGGCCGAGAGGGAGTCGAGCCGCGAATAGCCGTTCAGCATATTTTTTATCTCATTGTGAATGCACTCTTTGGCATAGTCGAGCATATCGAGGCGCGTGTTTTGCGCCAGGAGCGGCAGTACGGAGTCGGGCAAAGCGGCAAACGCCACCGCTGCCGGCAAGTCGGGATACAGCTTCTGCAGCGAGTCGACGCCCACAGGTGCCGGCACAGCGTAATCGGCCGGGTCTAAAGCAACAGCCATAGAATCCGGGCCTAATTCAAAGGTTATAGAATCCGTTTCTTCCGGCATTTGTGCACGACCCGTTGCAGCGGCGCATAGCAAAAATGCTATTGCTATAAAAAAGCAGAATGCAGTGTTATGCCTTATCATTTCTTCTTTTTTATAAAAATGTCGTAATTGCCGTTATACATGGGTGCATCGGCTTTGGCGGCATTTTTCTTTTTATCTTTCTTCTTTTTCTTCTTGCTTTCGCCAAGGAGAGCCGCAGGTTCAGGTTTGAAGTCCCTTTTCTCCTTGTGCTTGCCTTTGCCCTTGGGTTTCTCTTTGCCCTTACCTTTGCCACGGCCGGCAGCGGCGTAGTCTTTGTCGGGCTGAGCCTCTTCGGCATAGAGCCTTGTGCCGAAGAAATCGGCGCCTTTCAGGGCGTTGATAACCCGGCGGCCATCCTCATTGCGTACGTCAAACAGCGTGTAGTCGGGCATCAGGTCTATACGGCCAATGTCGGGTTTGCTGCCCTCTATGTTGCTGTTGATGAGCTCCATGAGGTTGCCCGGATAGAAGCCCTGGCGCTTGCCCACGTTGACGTATATGCGTTCCATGCCGCGCTCGGCATGGCGGTCGTCGCGGTCGCGTTTGGCCCGTTTCTCCTTGTCTTTCTTGTCGTCGGCGTTGAGGTCGATGTCGGGCATATCCTGATAGTAGGCCAGCAAACGGTTGAACTCTAACGAAAGCACGCGCTTGAGCAGGTCTTCGCCGCTGAGCCATCCCAGCTTCTTGTCCACGCCCGGCAGATATTTGGCAATCTGCTCCTCGTTGACCTCCACGCGCTCCAGCCGGTCGGCCAGATGATAAAGCTGCTTCTCAATGATATGTTCCGGAGTCGGGACTTTACGATATTCAAACTCCTTGCCTATCTTCTTCTCAATCTCGCGCAGCTTGCTCTTTTCGCGCGAGTGGATGATGGCAACGCTCACACCGGTCTTTCTGGCGCGGCCAGTACGGCCCGACCGATGCGTGTATACAGCCGTGTCTTCAGGCAGACCGTAGTTTATAACGTGCGTGAGGTCGTCAACGTCAAGACCGCGAGCAGCCACATCGGTGGCCACTAACAGTTGCGTTACGTGGTCGCGGAATTTGCGCATGGCCATATCGCGCTGAACCTGACTCAGATCGCCGTGCAGACAGTCGGCGTTATACCCGTCGGCTATCAGCTTGTCGGCTATCTCCTGAGTCTCTTTGCGGGTGCGGCAGAAGACGATGCCGTAGATGTCAGGGTTGTTGTCGGCCACACGTTTCAGCGCCAAATACTTGTCGTGTGCTTTGACCATATAATATATGTGCCGCACATTCTTGGCACCCTCATTGCGGTTTCCGGCCACAAATTCCACCGGGTCGTGCATGAAGTTCTTGGCAATATCGGCAATCTCCTTGGGCATTGTGGCCGAGAACATCAGCATCTTGCGGTCGGCGGGAACGTGGCCCAGAATCTCCTTGATGTCGTCGAGGAAACCCATGTTGAGCATTTCGTCGGCTTCGTCAAGAATCACCGTATGCACGTCGGCCAGGTCTACCTCGCCCCTGTTGATGAGGTCGATGAGACGTCCCGGAGTGGCCACAATAACCTGCGTGCCGCGGCGCAGTGCCTTTATCTGGCTGTCGATGCTGCTGCCCCCGTATACCGGCAATATCTTTATGTCTTCAATATATTTGGCGAAGTCGGCCAAATCGCCGGCTATCTGCAGGCAGAGTTCGCGGGTAGGAGCTATGATAAGAGCCTGCGGCACCCTTTTCGCCGCGTCGATGCGCTGAAGCACCGGCAGACCGAAAGCCGCCGTTTTGCCCGTTCCGGTCTGAGCGAGACCCACCACATCGCCCTCATGGTTGAGCAAATGGGGTATCACCATTTCCTGTATAGGCATGGGCGTGTCGAAGCCCATCTCTTTTATTGCCCTCAGCAGCTCAGGTTCTACGCCAAGCTCCTGAAAAGTCTTCATTTTGTTTGTTTCGTTGTCTTCCATAGTTGTAAAGTCGTGTCCCGTCTCAGACGGGTCTTTTACATTACAACAAATTCAGGAGTAGATTACTCCAAATAATTTGCAAAATTAATAAAAAATCCCGGGCTGCCTTATTTATATTGTCATTTAAGCTTAAACAAATTGTATTATTGGGGAGGGAGAGAGCTTTTAAGATGCTCTGTGAGGCTACATTCTGACCCGTCGCCCGAAAATAAAAATAAAATTCCTTTGACAAACTATCGGATAAGTGCGAAAAAAATATTACCTTTGCAGCGGATTGTAAGGCCCTGCCACAGAGGGCCTCTTTCCGTATGGTTTCTTTTTACCACGGCACGATGGTAAAATACATATTATTTTACCGTAATGAGTTCTTAAAGCTGTGTAAAAAAGGTAAAAAAAGAAATTGACAGAATGATGGACGATTCTCAAACGAATCGAATGGATGAAATAAACACACATAATTATTTCAAAAGCCCCATAAGGATATGGAGCCGCTTCATGCTGTCTGCAATTTATGTAACTGTGTTGTAATGGAGGAATTATTTCATGATTATTGGATAGTAAATATTCTGGCGATATTCTTTATCTGCCTGCTGTGTACGGGATTGCTGATTCCGGGCATATTGCAGATAGCTGTCAGCAAGCAGCTGTTTGATAAAGTCGACGTCCGGAAAATCCACAAAGGCCGGGTGCCACGGTTGGGCGGCATGGCCTTCGTTCCGGTAATCATTTTCTCCATCATGCTGATGATAGCCGTAAATCTCTCCATGGGCTATCCGGCACTGTCCGACTGTTTCCTCTCCTCACCCGAAGGGTTGTTATACGACGGTTGCGCTCTGCTCATGCTCTACATCATAGGCTTGGGCGATGACCTGGTGGGCATACGCTACCGTACCAAATTCATCATACAGCTCCTCTGCGCCTTCATGGTGCTGGCCGGCGGGCTTGGCGTGGACAACCTCGGCGGACTTTTCGGCATTTATCAGCTGCCTGTGTGGGCAACATGGGTGATGACGGTGCTCACCGTCCTGCTCATTGTCAATGCCGTAAACCTCATCGACGGCATCGACGGTCTGGCTTCGGGTCTTTCGGCCATTGCGTTGGCGTTCTTCGCCGGGCTGTTTTACCTGCACGGTGTCTACGACTGCGCCATCATTGCCGTGGCCACACTGGGTGTGGTGCTGTCGTTCTTCTACTTCAACGTGTTTGGCGACGCCTCGCGCTATAAGAAAATCTTCATGGGCGACACCGGAAGCCTTACCCTGGGCTTTATCCTGACCTGCCTCGCTTTCCGCACCCTTCATCTGCCGGAAGCGGCTCCCTCCGACAATATCAACCGCTTCGTGCTGGCCTTCTCGCCCCTTCTTGTGCCCTGTATGGATGTGGTTCGCGTCTTCATAGTGCGCATCATGCACAAGAAGAACCCCTTCATGCCCGACAAACGGCACCTGCATCACGCCATGATGGCGGCCGGCATACCGCATCGCGGCACCATGATGCTTATCCTCCTGGTGTCGATAACCTTTATAGTGCTCGACTGCTACATTTCGCAGCTCTTCAACGTTACTTACGTGCTGCTCATCGACATAGCCCTTTATCTGGGTCTGATGCTCCTTCTGCGTTACTTCCGCCTGAAGCGCACCGCCGCCGAAGACGCCAACGCCAACTAATCCCTTTTTTCTTCTGAAATAGCGACAAAAATTACCCGCCGGGATACAAGAGCCTGACGGGCAGATAGGGTAGTATGATGCGCTGAGGGGGAGCTTAGACCCCGGCGCAAAAATGCTTACGCGTGGGGGTTATTTATCCTTATCCTGCTTCTTGCTTTCTTCCAAAATCTTTCTCAGACGTTTTTTCTGAGCCGGCGTGCCGTCCTTCTCAACGGCTGTGCTCATCATGGCCAAAGCAAAGATATATTGGCCGTCTTCCGACTTCAGTATCTCTTCCTGGCTCTTTTCCTGAGCCATGTCGCTTACAATCTCCATCTGGTCGAGGATGAAATCATAATCTGCTTCCGTAACCTCGCTCTTCTCCTTCTTCGTAAGGTCTTCTATGCCCTTGCGGTCGAGAGTCTTGCTGCCGCATGCTGTCAGCGACAACAGAAACATGCTGCACACTGCTGCAATAAAAAATACTTTCTTCATGTTGCTATGTTTGATTAGTTAACACTGCAAATTTAAAACATTTACCCCGGATTTCATACATCATAAAGTAAAAAAGAGCTGTCAAAGAGTAAAATATGGACTTTAGGCCATCTTTTATCCTCTGACAGCGCTTAAAACGTTACTTCAGTGATGTTACTTAATCAGCATTTTGAAGTTGGTGGCGATGTTGCCCGACGTTACCGAGGCTACAACGATTTTGCCGCGCATATCGCGCACATCCACCGTGGTGCTTGCTGCATTGGGCTGCACAAAATCTATCAGGCTGCCCTGCAGGTTGCACAGCTGAACTGATTGGATATTTTCGCCACTCAGCGTTGAGAAGGTGATGTGCCCGTCTGTCTGCGAAACCATGATGCGGGCAGGTTTACATTCCACCTCATCCACGCCCAACGGGTCGCCTACCGTAAGGCGCAGAATCTCCCATCCGCCGGTCTGGTGCAGACTCAGCGGGTTGGCGGTACCCACATACAGGAACTTATCGTCGGTCTGCATATTGCGGATGCCGTAAGCGGCCGGGTTGCCGAAGCCGTTGTCTGACACCATACGCGCCGGCATGTTCGGGTCGGAGAATTGCAGACACTCGTATCCCAGCTTGTTGTCGTCAACCTTCAGCAGCGCTTTCAGTATGCTCAGAGCCGAGAAGGAGGAATTGCCCGAGCCGTTTCCGTTGCCATTCCCATTGCCATTGCCGTTCCCGTTTCCGTTGCCATTACCGGGCGCATTGTCTGCTTCCGAGCCGGTAAGAGAGTTGCCCAAAGCCGGCTCTATGAGGTTCGACATATCCATGGTGCCCACATAGAGCTTGTCATCGTATATCGACATAGCCCATGTGTATGCGGCAAAAATATTGCCATAGCCGCTGCGGCCGAAACGGGGCTTGTAACGGGAGTCGTTGTTTCGGATTTCCCATTTCTTTGTCGTGCTGTTGAACACCGGCAACTGAGCCTCGCCATAGAGTAGCTCAACATCGCGGGAATTGGCGAATTCCTCTGTCGACCATAAAGTAGTGGAGCGCAGAGTGCCTAAAATATTGGCAATTGCCTCTGCCGACTCCAGCGTGCCGTATTTCATCTTCGTGCCGTAAAGCACACCGAACGTGTTGCAGAACATACCCCAGTAGAGGCGCCCTTTCCACGATTTCATCACTGAAAAATAGCTTGAATTTTTCGATGTGTTGTTGGCCTCGTAGCTGCTGTATTGCCACACCTTTTCCCATTCAGTGGCATTGGCAGCCTTAAAGCCTCCGGCCGGTATCTTCGGACTTTTATACAGTGCTGACGGCGAGGTCTGGGTAGGCCAGCCGCCCACAAAAATATGTCCTTTGTGATACTCAATCTCAGCGGCTTCCGACGATGTCCAGCCCACTATTTCAAAGTTGAACGGGTCAGCCACGGAGCCGTTCCAGCGCAACACGGCGCCTTTGGGCTTGCCCTGAGTGTCTAATAATCCAACGCCGCAGTAGAGTACATCGTCAACCACTATCCAGCGGCGCACATTCGTAATCTGACAGCCCTGCACAGAAGCCATGTCCGAGCTGCCTATAAACTCCTGAGTGGCAGGATTATAGGCCAAAAATACCGACGAGCCGCTCTCGGTGCTCGTGCCCCCTTTTATCGACGGACCGCCGAAGAACATCACACCCTTGTGGTAAGCGGCAGAACGCAGACACTGACAATGATTCAGCATGGTGTCGGCCGGCGTAATGTCTGTCACCACGCCGGTCTTGGTGTCGTAGCAGAACACCCTGGGCGGCAGAATGTCGGCGTAAGCGCCGCGATGCCCGTAGGCCACACTTTTTTGCATCTCGCAAGTCCAGCACGAATTCTCATAAGGTCCCGTCTCCTTGCCTGTGGAGGCCACCACCGTATAGCCCGGCATACAGAGATAATTGTTGTTTGTGCTCCAGTAAATCTTGCCGTCGAGCGCTGTCATGCCCCATGCGTACGAGCCCGAGGCCTTGGTCTTGCCACCTTTAGCCTCACATTCCGCGCAGTCAATGCCTTTGGGGTCGTAAGTGTTGCGTTTGTCGCCGATGCCGAAGTAACAGGCATCCTTGGGCGTCTGATAGATGTGCTTCACCTTCAGCTCATCCGTTATGGGCTGCGGAGTTATACGGTTCTTCATCTGATAGTTATACAGCGGCAACACCTGCTGCACAAAAATGGTGTATTGCGAAATGGCCGCCGAATCGAAGGGCGACGGGGGGGGCCGGCGTCGACAGCCGTTGCGCAAGTGCCGGAAGAATCTGTTCCATCAGCTCTGCCTGACTCTCAGCATTGCCTTTCAAGCCGGTCTGCTCCATCATCCTCATGATGTTCTGACGCAATACCGACGGGGTAGCCGCCGCCGCTGTCAGGCTCATGAAGGCTAATGCAATAAGTAGTAAATGTTTCTTCATGCGGTTAGTTCTGTTTTAACGGGTTAGGAATTACGTATCTGTAATATTCAAAGCAACAGATAACAAGCCTACAAAGTTACAAAAAAATTGGTCTTATAGAAATCCGCGCTTTATAACCATCAATCCCATCAATCACATCAATCCCATCAATCACATAAGTCACATAAATCACATAAACCACATCAAAGTCCCCACTTCACCTGTTCATACGCTCTCTATACTCGCTTGGCGTGCAGCTGTAAATTTTTGAAAACACCCTGTAGAAGGTCGACAGCGAGTTGAAGCCCGCTTCACCCGCCACAGCCTCCAGCGTCATGTTGCCGTCGGCAAGCAATCCGGCTGCATATTCTGCCCGATAGCCGTTTACATACTCATAGAAAGTTGTGGAGCAATCGCGGTTTAAGTAAGTGCTTACGTAAGTGCGGTTTGTGCCGGCCGCCGCAGCCACGTCAGAAAGCTTGAGCTTTGAATTGAGGTAGATGCGCTCATCCCTGAAGAGATGCTCTATGCGCTTCCCGAGGCTTGCGTCGTCCGTGTCCGGAGCCTCCTCTGTCTCCTCATTGTCGGCCGAGTCCTCAAGCTCATTCACCACCGATTCGTGCCGATAGAGGAAATAGCTGATGAATATCCACAGGCACATGCTGCTGACCATATACACCACATCGAGAGTGAAGCTGATAACCAGGCTGCACATTATCCACACCGCCAGAATGACGAAGAAAGAGTAGAGTATGGTGCGAAGCCAGTTGAGGTTAATGTTCTCCATATAAGAGAATCGCTGGCGCATCTGACGGGGATAACGCGGAATCGCCCTTATTGTCCACACAGCGTAATAGAGGCCGTAGAGGGCGCTCCACACCACTTCGGCGTCGAAGAGTATCTGAGCCGGCCATATCGCCACAGCCGTTGAGAGAAGCACAAAAGGAAGCTCCTGCAGAATAATCAGCCGCCGGGTTACACGACCCGGATTGCACAGCTCAATGAGAATGAGGGCATAGAAGGGCTCGGCAAGCATATCCACCGCCGTTATGATATGCTCGTTGCGCAGAGTGTCTTTAAATGGCCCGAAGAGGAATACCAGGTCTTTGATGCAGCTGAGCAGGATGATTATCATCAGAGCCGTTACAAGCCTCGACAGCATGTCCTTGCCTTTGTGCATGAAGAAGAACGCCATCATGGCGTAAAACATGGTGCAAAGGCCGTAAACGAAGTATAATATCTCCTGCTCCATCTCGTGCGGTATGAAAGGGCTGAGGGTGGGGTATCTTTGATTGTGGACGATTATTCAGCACTGTGTGGCTGTGATAACAAAAATCTGCCGGCAGAACACATTTTGGCGTCTGCCGGCAGTGTCTCAGCGGGTGTTTGGTTCACCCGTCAGCTTCAGCGTCTTTTCTTCTTTCCTTTTTTGGAGGACTTCTTCGAAGATTTTTCCTCCTTTTTGTCGGCCTTGGATGCTTTTTTATCCTTGGGCAGTTTCAGCTTCTGACCCGGCTGAATCACCGGGTTGTCGCCCGAAAGATTGTTGGCCTTCTTCAGAGCTTCCACCGTGGTGCCCTGACGGCGTGCTATACGGTCGAGATTGTCGCCGTTGCGCACCGATACCGACGTGGGTTTGGGCGGAGTTTTCTTCTTGGCCTTTTTATTCTTTTTCTTCTTGTTGTTTTGAGCAAGAGTCTCTTTCTCTTTCTTCTTTTTCTTGTCTACGCTGTTGGCCTTGGGCGTTTTTGGGGTTGTCTGTGCCACCTGCTGAGCAACAGGTTCTGTAGCCCTGGCGGCCTCAGGCTGCTGTTCCTGACGGCGCTGACGCGTTGTGGCTGTCTGCTTCACAGGCGTGGTCTGCGTGTTCTGTGCCACTGACGCGCCGCCGGTTACTATGCGCAGCTGCTGACCGGTGCGTATGCTGTTGCGCCGCAGCGAGTTCCACTCTTTTATCTGCTCCGGCTGAACATTGTATTTAGCGGCTATCGACGCCAGGCTCTCCTGCGGCTGCACCTTGTGAAGGATGGTCTGCGAGCCGGCCGGCGCCGACGCCGGTGCCACTGACTGCACCTGAGCTATCTCCTCTTCTATCTCAACATTGTCGGCCGGTATGTTCACCGGCTCCTCAGCTGCCGCGGCCTGCCCTGTGGTGGCCGTAGTCATGCGTTTGTATTTGTCTGCGTCGTAGGCAAGGATGTCATCCTCGCTCATTATGTAGGCGTGAATCTGCTGCGACGGCAGAATCAGGAAGTAAGGCGCATCCTTGCGACCAGGAATGACGTCTTTGCGGAACTGCGGATTCAGCACCCTCAGCTCCTCGACAGGCATATTGAGGACGTGCGAAATCTGGTCGAAGTGCACACGGTTCGTAACACTCACTGTGTCCGTAACCAGCGGCTTGGTGGCCAGTACCGGCGAAATGTTATGGTCCTTGTAATAGGTCATAACGTATGTGGCGGCGATGAAAGCCGGAACATAACCGCGCGTCTCGGCCGGCAGATAGTTATAGATGCTCCAGAAGTTATGGCTCTTGGGGTCTCCGCCGGCGCGGCGTATAGCCTTGTTCACCGTTCCGGGACCGCAGTTGTAAGCGGCAATCACCAGCGACCAGTCGCCGTACGTGGCATAGAGGTCTTTGAGGAAACGTGCCGCCGTGGCCGACGACAGATACGGGTCGCGCCGTTCATCCACCAGCGAGTTGACCTCCAGACCCAGACCCTTGGCGGCTGCCAGGATGAACTGCCACAGACCGGCCGCTCCCGACCGCGACACCGCGTTCGGGTCGAGGCTGCTCTCTATCACAGGCAGATATTTCAGCTCCAGCGGCAGACCCTCCTGCTCCAGTGCCTGCTCAAAAATGGGCATATAGTAATTGCTTAGTCCGAGCATGGCGGCCACCTGGGCGCGTCCGTGTTTGGTGTAGCGTTCAATGTATTTTTTAACGATGGGGTTGAAGGGCAGTTCTACCACAGCCGGAATGGCCTGCAGACGCTCTATCAGCACCTCATCGCTCACCGGCACGTCGGGCAGCTTCTTATACCGGTCGTCGGTGGCGGTGTAGTTTTTCATATACCACCCTTCAAGCAGTTTCTGGGTGTTGGTCTCAAACGATTCCGGGAAGACAATCGATTCATCGCTTATGGTGCGCGAGATGTCGACCACGGTGGGAGTCTTGGCAGCCGCCGTAACGATGCCGGGCAGCAACAGAGCCGTTGCCGCAAGGGCCGTCAGACGTTTATGCAGGTGTTTCATCTTTCAGGTGTTTTTGAGGTGAGTTCTAAAAATTTAATGCCCAGTTGATGCCCAGAGCTGGTTTCCCGGCCGAAGGTTCTATCATCACCGACGGCTGTACGTCCATCGACAGGTTGGGCGACAGGTCGAAATGGGCCAGGGAGGCATCCACGTATGAATCTACCATGCAGAGCAGATAGAGACCTACTATGCAGATTATGCACAGGTCGCGGTTGCGCCGGTAGTAGTCTTTGCGGCTTTTGAGCGTTCGCTGAAGCCACGCTTTGTCAAGTTCGTCCTCCTTGGTTGTGGGAGGGAAAAAGTTCATGTACGACTTAGTGTTGGGGTCATTGTCGAGCAGGTCGCGATACCCCTGCGAATAGTCCTGAAACTGGTTGTTGTTCCAGTTGGTGGCATACCCCAGGCCCATGAAGCCGCCAATGATTATGGGCAGCTTCCAGTAGCGCCGGTTGTATACCTGTCCCAGACCGGGGAGCAGCGCCGACAGCCATACAGCGCGTGTGGGGTCGGGGTTGAAGATGCGTTTGCCGTCCATGCCGTAAGGAGAGACCTCGGCCACCACCATATTCACAATTGAGTCGCCGGCCGACGTCACAATGGTGTCCTGAGGCTGCAGCGGCGTTCCGGCTTCCACTGTGCCGGGCACCAATACGCGCACGTCAAGCACCGTGTCAGGCTCAGGGCAACCCGGCGGTTCGGGCAGCTGTACGGCGCCCCGGGCAGGCAGCCACGTCCATGGCGCCGTCAGAAGCACTATCAGCAGCACGCTCAGTATCCGCGTGGGCACATCTTCACGTCTTCTCTCTCTCATTGCCGAAGCTTGTCGAATAATGCCACAAGTTGCTGCAGCTCGTCGTCGTTGTCAAAGCGCAGCGTTATGGTTCCGCGGCCGTCGTCGCGGCGCGAGAACTTCACCGCCACCGGGAAGACGGCGTTCAGCTCGCGGCGGAAACCGTCGTAGTCGGAGTTGGATTTAGCCTGACCTTTGCGGGCTCCTTTCAGGTCGGGAGTCTCGCCCTTGGCCAGTTTCTCGCGAATCTGCTTGGCCATCTCCTCCACCTGACGCACCGACGCGCCGTCGCGCAATATCAGGTTGTAGAGTCGCAGCTGCGTCTTGGGGTCTTCCACGCCCAACAGAGCGCGGGCATGACCCATGTCTATGCGGCGGTCGCGCAGGCCAAGCTGTATCTCGGCCGGCAGGCGCAGCAGACGCAGATGGTTGGCTATGGTGGCACGTTTCTTGCCCAAACGTTCGGCAAGCCGTTCCTGGGTGAGCGCATATGTGTCGATTAGCTTGCGCAGCGCCAGAGCCACCTCTATGGAGTTGAGGTCTTCGCGCTGAATGTTCTCTATCAGCGCCATCTCGGTAATCTCCGCGTCGGAGGCTTTGCGCACGTATGCCGGCACCGTGTCGAGACCGGCCTGCCGTGCGGCACGCCAGCGCCGTTCGCCCGCTATTATCTGATAGCCGCCGCCGGCGAGCATGCGCAGCGACAGGGGCTGTATGATGCCTAACTCCAGTATCGACGCCGCAAGCTCGTCGAGCGCTTCCTGGTCGAACACCGTGCGAGGCTGCTCCGGATTCGGCT
The DNA here is from genome assembly GCA_000437495.1 of Prevotella sp. CAG:485. Taxonomy (GTDB): domain Bacteria; phylum Bacteroidota; class Bacteroidia; order Bacteroidales; family Muribaculaceae; genus Lepagella. The sequence continues at coordinate 14,518 of FR897843.1, read as the reverse complement.
CAATCTCGTTCACCGGTATCTCGCTGATGGCCGACGAACCCTCAGTCTGTATCTCTGTGATAGGGCCGGCGGTTATCATGGCGTCGAGGCCGCGGCCCAAGGCTCTTTTCTTCGGTGTCATCGCGTGGTCGGTGTTTTGATGCTGTGTTTCTCGAGCAGTTCGGAGGCCAGCGACTGATATGCTATGGCGCCGCGTGAATCCGGGTCATAGAGAATCACCGGCAGACCGTGGCTCGGGCTCTCGCTCAGTTTGATGTTGCGCGGAATCACCGTGTTGAACACCATATCGCCAAAATGGCTCTTCAGCTCCTCATAAATGCTGTTAGCAAGGCGCAGACGCGCGTCATACATCGTCAGCAGGAAACCTTCAATCTCCAGTTGCGGTTTCAGGCGCGTCTTGATGATGCGTATGGTGTTGAGCAGCTGCGTAATGCCCTCAAGGGCAAAATATTCTGCCTGCACCGGTATCAGCACCGAGTCGGCCGCTGTCAGCGCATTGATGGTGATAAAGCCCAGCGAAGGACTGCAGTCAATGAGCGTGTAGTCATAGTCATCGCGCACACCCTCAAGAATGCCGGCAAGCACTTTTTCGCGGTGCGGACGGTTGATAAGCTCCATTTCGGCGCCCACAAGGTCTATGCTGGCGCTGAGCAGGCTCAGCCCTTCCACACATGTGCTTTGTATGGCATCCTTCACAGGATATCCGTCTACCAGACACTCATAAATGCCCGCTTTTACCTCGCGAGGGTCTATGCCCAGACCAGACGTAGCATTGGCCTGCGGATCCGCGTCTATAAGCAACACTTTTGCTCCCTGCATGGCCATGCAGGAGCCCAGATTGAACGCCGTGGTTGTCTTACCTACGCCACCTTTCTGGTTGGCTATCGCCATTATTTTTCCCATAAGCAAGATTGCTTCTGAATTAATATGCAAAGTAACAAAATTTTTTTCAATGTAGAGTTAAATTTCGTATTAAATATGTTTAATTGTTAATAACTTGTGTAACTTGTTGAATATCAGACACTTGGGAAACCGCTATTTATTCCTTTGCAGCTGAATTTCCCCACATAAACCTCTGATGTTCGCCCGTTTACTCGCCATTCTTGGTCCATAATCCGGTTTTAGGCTTGCACTCACCCACAAAAAAGGCGTATATTTGCAATAAATATCGAACCAATGAACAAGAAACGACATCATCTTCTCACGCTTCTTTTCCTCGTCACCATACTTTCCCCCTCGTTGCTCCGCGCAGGCGACAAGAAGGCAGTTACTGCAGTCGGTCAAAGTGCCTTCGTAATACGCGATGACGGCTCCCTGTGGGCCTTTGGCGACAATAAAAATGGTCGGCTCGGCGACGGCTCCACGACATTCCGTGGCACGCCAGTGAAGATTATGGACAACGTGGTGCAGGTCTCTGCCGGTCTTTATCATACTCTCGCTCTGTGTGGAGACGGCTCTCTGTGGGGCTGGGGCGACAATGATCGGTGTCAGCTCGGCGACGGCTCCAGGACTTCTCGTCTTGTCCCGGTAAGGATAATGGACGGGGTACGGAGGATTTACACTCCGGGAGCCTATTATTCGGCGGCAGTGCGCACCGACGGCTCGCTGTGGATGTGGGGCAACCATAACCCTTCGGAATACACCGACGAATTCAAAAGTATCACTCCGGTGAAGGTGATGGGCGATGTCAGGTCTGTTATAGGAGATAAGGGGATATTTTATGCCGTTGACGGCTCCGGAAACAAGTGGGGTTGGGGAGAACTTGACGGGTATGGGGCTGATATTGCCGATATGCGTCAGATTTCCAATACTTTGCACTCGCGGCTGACGCTCGACAATAACGGCACGCTTTGGTCGCGGAGTGTGGACTCGCGCGGCAAATGTGCAACGGAGCGTGTACGGGTCATGGACAATGTCCGTGAAATCTCAGCCGGCACATACCATACTCTCATCATCCGCAACGACGGTTCGCTTTGGGCGATGGGGGAGAATCAGTTCGGCCAGCTTGGCGACGGCTCCAAAACCAACCGCATCCGACCTGTGATGGTGGCTTCGGGGGTGCGCTCAGCATCTGCCGGCAGCACTTTCTCGATGTGGATTACCTCATCAGGCGAACTCATGGTGGTGGGTGCCTTCAAATTTGCAGACTGACATATAACAGACCCTTCCGTAATACAAATCCTAATCGGTGAGCCTTAAATATTGACAATAAGAGATAAATATTGACAATATGAGAAAAAGTTTCGTATTCCTGCTTCTCGTTTTTCTCTTGTGTCCTTCCCTGCTGCGTGCTGGCAACAAGAAAGCTGTGGCAGACGCAGCCGGGCAGCAGAGCTTTGTGGCCGGCAACGGCGCGTTCCTGCTCAACGGAAAGCCGTTTGTGGTGAAGGCCGCCGAACTGCATTATCCGCGCATCCCGCGCCCTTACTGGGAACAGCGCATTCAGCTCTGCAAGGCGTTAGGCATGAACACCATCTGTCTCTACACTTTCTGGAACGCGCATGAGCCTGAGCCGGGAAAGTTCGATTTTTTAGGGCAAAACGACCTGCGCGAGTTCATTAAGCTCTGTGCCAAGAACGACATGAAGGTGATTCTCCGCCCCGGTCCGTATGTATGTGCCGAATGGGAGATGGGCGGCCTCCCCTGGTGGCTGCTGAAAAAGAAGGATATACGGCTGCGCGAGGCTGACCCGTATTTCCTTCAGCGGGTGGATATGTTTCAGAAGGAGGTGGCCGAGCAGGTGGCTGACCTGACAATTACTCACGGAGGCCCCATCATCATGGTCCAGGTGGAGAATGAATATGGCTCATACGGCACTGACAAGGGGTATGTGGGTCGGATTCGCGATATGCTGCGCCGGCATTTCGGCCCGGAGGTTACTCTCTTTCAGTGCGACTGGTCGTCGAATTTTCTCAACAATGGCCTCGATGACCTTGTCTGGACTCTCAACTTCGGCACGGGAGCCGATATTGACAGTCAGTTTGCGCCGCTCAAAGAGGCGCGTCCTCATACGCCGCTGATGTGCAGCGAGTTCTGGAGCGGATGGTTCGACAAATGGGGCGCCGCGCACGAGACTCGCCCTGCCGACGATATGATTGCCGGCATCGACGAAATGCTCTCCAAGGGTATCTCCTTCAGCCTCTATATGACGCATGGAGGCACCAACTGGGGCCACTGGGCAGGCGCCAACTCGCCGGGTTTCGCGCCCGATGTTACCTCTTACGATTACGACGCGCCTATCAGTGAGTCGGGACAGATTACCCCCAAATATCTCAAGCTGCGCAAGACTCTTGCCAAGTATATGGACGGCGAAAAGCAGGCGCCGATTCCTCCTCTGATTAAGCCGATTGCCGTTAAGCCCTTCAGCTTCACCGAGGTGGCTCCTCTGTGGGAGAATCTGCCAGAGCCGAAGGCTGACAGGGATATAAAGTCGATGGAAGAGTATGATCAGGGATTCGGCTCAATCCTCTACCGCACTTCTCTGCCGGCTCTCTCCGCTCCGGCGCTGCTCACGGTAAACGAGCCGCACGATTATGCTCAGATTTTCATTGACGGCAAGTACATCGGCACCCTCGACCGTCGCAACGCTGAGAAGGAGCTTGTCATTCAGCCGTGTCGGAAAGGGGCTCAGCTCGACATCCTCGTCGAGGCTATGGGCCGCATCAATTTCGGGCGCGCTATACGCGATTTCAAGGGCATCACGGATAACGTTACGGTTACCGTGGAGAAGGATGGCCACAAGTGGGTCGACGACCTCAAAAACTGGCAGGTGTTCAACATAACCGACGAGTATGACACCTATGCCGCCATGGACTTCCGGCCTCTCGACATGTGTATGCATCGGGAGGAGCGTCTGCCAAGGGGCGTTTATCGCGCCACTTTCAATGTCAGCAAGCCTTCCGACACATTCCTCGATTTTGAATCGTGGGGAAAGGGCCTTGTCTATGTCAACGGTCATGCCCTGGGACGCATCTGGGAAACAGGTCCGCAACAGACGCTCTATATGCCCGGATGTTGGCTGAAAAAGGGCGCCAACGAGATTCTTGTGTTTGACATTCTGGGTCCGCGCAAGGCTCAGAGCAGGGGGCTGAAGGAGCCTCAGCTCGACAGGCTGCGGCTTGACAAGGTTCGCACTCACAGCGCTGAGTCAAGCAATCTCGACTTGTCGGCGGAGACGCCGGTGATGACATCGGCTTTTGCACCTGGCAACGGCTGGCAGGAGGTGAAGTTCAATGCGCCTGTGCGTGGCCGCTATATCTGTCTGGAGGCTCTCGACGCTCTCGACGGCAAGGAGAAGGCGGCCATTGCCGAGTTTTATCTCCTTGATGACAAGGGAGTTCGCCTGTCGCGCGAGCCGTGGACGGTGGTGTATGCCGACAGCGAGGACACGGAGGGCGGAAACCGCACGGCCGACAAGGTGTTCGACCTGCAGGAATCCACTTACTGGCAGACGGCTGCGGGCGTCCCCTTCCCTCATGCGGTGGTCATTGACCTGGGCGCCACGCATACGCTTTCGGGGCTTCAGTATCTGCCGCGCATGGAGTCGGCAGCGCCCGCAAGTATCGGAAATTTCAGGATTTACGTAAAGGAAACAGATTTTAATTTCTAACAATATGCAAAGGTATCACATATCACTGATTGTTGCTTTTCTGCTTTTGTGCCCGCTGGCTCTGCGTGCCGGCGACAAGAAGGCTGTGGCTGTGGGCAACCGCCACGCATTAGTGCTGAAAACCGACGGATCGCTGTGGTCTTTCGGCTTTAATTTGTACGGCCAGGTGGGCGACGGCACTACTTCCTCGCGCCATGAGCCGGTGAAGATTATGGACGATGTGGTGCAAATCTCGGCTCAGGAGAACAACTCTATGGCTGTGAAGGCCGACGGCTCTCTCTGGGCCTGGGGCGAGAATAACTATGGCTCGCTTGGCGACGGCACCACCGACGAACACCATTCTCCGGTGAAAATCATGGATAACGTCAGCAAGGTATGCACCGGCAGCCAGCAGTCGTATGCCATCTGCCGCGACGGCTCGCTGTGGGGCTGGGGCAACAACTCTCACGGGCAGCTCGGCGACGGCACAAACACCGACCGAAAGACTCCGGTGAGAATAATGGGCAATGTAAAGGACGTGTCGGGCGGCGACGGCGAGGCTCTTGTGGTGTGCAACGACGGTACGCTCTATCTGCTCACTCCCGGCAAACCATTCGGTCCCCGAAAAATCATGGAAGGGGTGAAGAAAGCCGCTTGTTGGGGTGTGAACATGGTACTCAGGAACGACGGCACGCTGTGGACATGGGGCTTCAACAACGACGGTCAGTTAGGCAACGGCTCAACCCAAAGCTTCTACTCGCCTCAGCAGGCCGGTATGATTATGAGCGGCGTCAGCGACATCACTTCGGGCGATCGCCACGCTATGGCAATAAAAACCGACGGCACTCTGTGGGGCTGGGGATGGAACCAATACGGGCAGATTGGTAACGGCACAACCACCAACAGTTATTCGCCCGTAAAAGTCTACGACAACGTAAGCTCTGTGGCTTGCGGCTATACCATATCAGCATGGATTACCCGCGACGGCGAGCTGTGTCTTGTAGGTCGTCCCTTTTAACCGAATTTTCGGCCTCTTAGGGACGGAATCTCAGCCCAGAGGTCTTAGATTGTGGAGTTGATTTTATGCTGTATGCCGGCCTCTCGTTCGTGGCGTGATATTATTCTCAGGAAATAATACAGATAGGCCATGAAGGCCACCGCCAGCATTATTACGAAACTCCAGTAGACCCCCACACACTGCAGGCCGCCCCAGTGTGCCAGTCCCAACATGGCCGGCATTCCCACTATCATATATGCCAACACGGAGACGGTGAGCAGCGGCCACACTATGCCTGTACCCCTCACAGCGTTGCTGAGCGTTACCTGCACGGCATCGAAGAGCTGATAGGCTATCAGAGGCAGCACAAGCATCACTGCCACCGACACCACCGCGCCGTTGGGGGTGAAGGCACTTAACATAGGTCGGGCGAAGAAGAAAAATATCAGGCTTGCCATCACCGCCAGAAACAGATTGAGTCCCACTCCGGCGCGTGTGCTGAGGCGTATGCCTTGGTAGTCGCGCAGACCCATTTTGTTGGCCACGCGTATGCTCAGAGCAATGCCGAAGCTGATGTAAGCCATGAAGCCGAGCTGCGACAGGGTATTGGTAATCTGGTAAGCGGCCAGCTCAATCTTTCCGAACCATCCGCATACCACCGCGCCGAAAGCCCAAATCAGCACCTCGGCGCCATTCTGCATCATTACGGGCAGCGAGGTGCCGAGGATGCGTTTTGTCAGCGGCCGCGAGCCGCGACGGTGCAGTCCGGCGGCATACGGGGAATAACGGCGCGAACGCGTAACGACCCGCATTATGGCCAGTGTGGCCGCCAAGCGTGCCACAAAAGTGCTGATGCCGGCGCCGTCGAGTCCTAATTCCGGCAATCCCCAGTGGCCGTAAATCAGCAGCCAGTTGCCGAGGATATTCAGCGCGTTGGCGCCCAAAATTATCCACATTGGCGTGGCGGTGTCCGTTACCGCGTTGGCGGTCTGCTGGCAGGCGTTGAAGAAGGGTGCCGGCAGCATCGACGCCATTACAATAAGATAATAGCTGCGGATAAGGGGCAACAGCTCGGCCGGCTGTCCCATCCGGTCGAGAAAGAAAAAGAGGATGCCCATTATGGCCATCAGCGCCACTGCGGCGGCCACGTTCAGCCGCAGTCCGGCTGCCAGCGTGCGACCCACATCGCTGTGGCGACGGCGGCTGTAGAGCGAGCCTATGATAGGTGTGAGTCCGGCGGCGAAGCCCATGAGCATCACCATGGGCACCATGAAGAAATTATTCACAAACGCTGCGGCAGCCAGCGCCTCAGTGCTGTAACCGCCCACCATCATGGTGTCGGCGAAGCTCACCACCACCACACCCACTTGCGTGAGCAGGATGGGCACGCCCAGCCGCAGCAATGCCGCAACCTCACTCCGCAGATTTCGGGGGCTGCCCGCCGGAGTCTGCTTTTGTGTCATTAATTATTATCTTTGACGGGCATGGCGAGTCTTGACACCGGTCATGCCCTCGATGCCGGCCTCAATGTCGCGGAAGATGTCGTCTACAACACCTTTGCCGTTTACGTTGATGAATTTTTTGCGGTCTTCGTAGAACTTGCGCAGCGGCTCGGTCTGCCGGTGATACACCTTGAGGCGGTTGGCAATAGTCTCGGCGTTGTCATCGCTGCGGCCCGATTCCTTGCCGCGTTTGAGCAAGCGTTCGGTGAGGTCCTCTTCCGGCACCTCCAGCCCTACCACGGCGTGCAGATCGGTGCCTTTGCGGCGCAGAAGCTCCTCCAGAGCCTCAGCCTGAGCTATGGTGCGCGGAAAGCCGTCGAACACCACCCCTTTGCCGGATGCTATATGCGGGTCAAGCTCCTCTTCCAATATCTGAAGCATCAGCTCGTCGGGTATCAGCTCACCTTTCGATATAAAGGCGTTGGCCGTCTGTCCGTAGGGAGTGTTGCGGGCAATATGGTCGCGCAGCACATCGCCTGTGCTGATGTGGTGAAGCCCGTATTCGTCAATAATCTTGGCGCTCTGGGTGCCTTTGCCGCTACCGGGAGCCCCGAATAACACAAGATTTAACATAGTATCTCTTTTTTTATCCTGATTCTGTGATTACCGGCGCCTCTTAGACGTTTACTCTATTTGTGGCAGCAAACGGGCATGGTGTCCATTATCTTAACAACGTCTGTGAGATGAATTGTTCGGCCTCTTGGCAAGTAAAATGCAAAATCCTTTAAAGGCGCAGAATACCAATGCCGCCGGCCGCACAGCACACCGCCATTCCTCAGTGCGGAATCGCGACTCGCGAGCGGCCGTTGAAAGCCTTGTTATAATTCCTCTTCCAGTATATATATGTCGCGCAGATTGCGGGCTTTGCCGTCCAGGTCCAGACCGTAGCCGATGATGAATTTCGGGGGAATGGTGAAAGCAGTGTAATCGGGCGTAAAGTCTACCTTTGCGCTGGCTTTTTTGTGCAGCAGCGTGGCAAAGCGAATACTTGCCGGATTCATCTTCTTCAGGTCGGCAATCATTTTCTGAGCCGTGTATCCGGTGTCGACAATATCTTCAATAATCACAATGTCGCGGCCTTCCACCGGTTCAGTCAGACCCACTATCTGCTTTACATTACCGGTGCTCTGAGTGCCCTCGTAAGAGGAATACCGCACAAAACTTATGTCGGCATGATTCATGCCTACCTTGCGCAGCAGGTCGGCTGCAAAGATGAAAGCGCCGTTCAGCACTGCTATGAACAGCGGACGCTGGCCGGCATAATCACGCTGAATCTCTTTTGCTACGCGGTCCACTTGCTCCAATATCTTATCTTCAGTGATATAGGGCACAAAGTTCAGACCGTTGAATGTGAGCTTTTTCTCCATGGCGAAAAAAATTTGGAGCAAAGTTAACAAAATTTCATCACCTGCACAACAGCTGTCGGCAACTCCCTGCCAAATACATTTACTGTTGAGCGTGAGACCCAAAAAATTGTCGGCGCCGGGAGAGCAGACGTTCCTTTTTCTGCTGCTCTTCCGGCGCCGGTATGGTGTTTGCGGGTATGGCATCTTGCTGCCAAATCCGCCTTACTCCTTACTTATCCATGACTAACAGAACGTCATAGAACCCCCTTTTGCTTGGACTTAATTTCCCGTCTACATAATACCTTTTTTCGATTTGTCCGCGTTGTTCGCCTATGGTAGGAGTCACGTATTTAAGTTTTATGTGCCAGCGGTAGTTGCCATTGTTGGGCGACACAATGTCAAATTCATAGGATTTTGAGGGGTGTGTATATATCCCGGCCAACTCCAACACCGGATGCATTGTATTGATGTTATTTACACCTAACGCCCACCATTCTTCGTCTATTTCCGGATAATCCCATTTTACGTTGTAGAGCATTATGAAGTCGACCGCCAGGAGTCTGCCTCCTCCCTTTTCTATATAGATTTCCGGATCTAATTTTACATTAGGGTTTTTGTTGGCTTCTGCGCCTAACAGATTGTTGCCTTGTTTGTCTACTACGGTGAATGTGATGTAATCCACGTAATCATTGGGGGTCAGCTCTTCCTAATCCATGGGAGTGCCGTCATCGCATGATGCCATTGACAGCAGCATGGTTATCAGCATGCCGATAATTGTTGCTTGTCTCATTGTTTATGTTTGTTTAGATTAGTTTTTTCTTTGGAGGCTCAATACAATGAAAGGTGTCGGAATATCGGATATTGAGTTGCTTTCACGGGTATAGAGTTGTTTGATTGCAAAGTTACTATAATATTTCTTATTATACAAATATTTTACGAAAAAATGACAGCGAATCTGGTTCTTTTAGTTTGTATTCATTTTTCGGGGTTGTGTGAAATGGCAGGAAGCTGTTAGGGGGGGCGGTGAAGGCATCAGCCGCGGCTGCGCGGGGTGGGAACGTCGGGCGGCAGAAGGGGCATTTCTGCCTCGAGGCGCCGGTTCATGGCGCGGCGTTCGGGGTCGTGCAGCCAACCCCATTTGTTGAAATAGCGAATCATGTTGACGGAATGAATGAGGAGCATGCGGAGGCTGTGGCGCGAGGCGGCCGCGTGGCGGTGTTCGATGCTCACGGCAGGGTAGTGGAGGGTGAGCCAGCGGCGGTGAAGACGGCGTGTGATGTCGATGTCTTCGGGGTACATGAAGAAGCGTTCGTCGAAGAGTCCTTCGGCCTCCAGGGCTTCGCGGCGCATAAGCAGGAAAGAGCCGGGCAGAAACGGCGCGTTGATGATTTTGTCGTGGTCGGCACGCTCAAGCAGGAAGCGGCTCATGCGCCGTTGCCCGAGCTTATGAGGCAGAAACCGTTTTACCAATAGGTCGAAGGGTGAGGGGAGCCTCCGGGCCGTGAGCTGCAGAGCGCCGTCGGGATAATAGACTTTGGGCATCATGATGCCTACGTTGGAATGTGAGGCCATATATTCGGCCATAGGGGTGATGACGTCGCCCTCCCAGAAAGTGTCGGCGTTGAGTACTAAATGGCAGTCGGTGTGTGCTTTAAGGGCCTCGCGCATGGCAATGTTATGACCGGCACCATATCCCCTGTTTTCAACGTGGCGGTAATGCACACGCTCGTTGCTGACGGCGGAGCGCAGCACATCGTCGGGGCTGTTGTCGATGATGTCGAGACGCGTCAGAGCCTTGCAGCGCAACACACATTCCGTGCAGCGGCGCAGTTCGCGCGCATCAGTGCGGTGAGTGACTATGGAGGCGGTGATGCGCATTATAAGTTCGGGTCAAGCGCCTCTTCCACGGCGTAGTTGATGAAACGGTTGAAGCGGCATGCCTGACGAAGCACCTCATGAAGCGCCGCGGCATCATTGAGCAGCGGAGCGGGACTGCGCATGGTGGCTGTGGAGGCTACATAGTCGCGCGGACGCACATACTCCACATACGGCCATTGGCGGTCAAACCCCTTGGGCGCAGTCTTGAGCAGATTCTCGCCTATCACAGGGAAGACGGCGCGAAACTCTGCATCACGCATCATGGCGTCATATTCCTCAATGTTGTCGGCAATGGATTTGCGTATTGCCGTCAGAACTTTGGGCGGATGGCACACGTTGCCAGCGGCAAAGAAGAACTTCTCCGGCTCAAGATGGGAATAATACCCTGCGGTGGGCGCTTTCTTGCCGCCCGGAGGATTGATGAAGATGCCGATATGCGTCTTATAGGGCGTTTTGTCGGGCGAAAACCGCGTGTCGCGGTATATGCGGTAGGTGCAGTCTGATTCTGTGAGCAAAGCGGCCTGCGGGTCGTGAGCCGCCACAGCTGCTATAAGAGTGGCGGTGAGGTGCCGCGTATACTGCCGTGCTGCCTCATAGCGGGAGCGGTTGGCGGCAAACCATTCGCGGTTGTTGTTGCGTTTCAGGTCGCGCAGAAAGCGCAGAGTGTCTCTCATGTCAGTTTAACGTGCAAATGTCCCTGTTTTGTATAGTTATAACATTTATTTTTTTTGTTTCACAGAGTCTGAGGCCTTTCTGCCACAAGATTAGAGGTCAAATTGCGTTATTTAAATATGAGAATCAGAAAGGGATATTTTCTAATAGCCGCTGTGGCGGTTATTGCGGCGTGTCTGTTGCCTTCGTGCCGTGGCAGCAAACTGAAAACGGCAAACGAGCAGTTCGACCGCGGCGAGTTTTACAACGCCGCCCAGACCTACCGCAAAGTCTACAATAAACTCACCAAACGCGACGAGCGGCCGCAGCGCGGTGTGGTGGCCTATCAGATGGCAACTTGCTACCGGCGCCTCAATCAGGCGGAAAGGGCCGCTGCCTCGTATCAGAATGCTATCAGGTATCAGTATCCCGACTCCATGGCTTTTTACTGGCTCGGACGGTCGCTGCAGGCCTCAGGCCGTTATCAGCAGGCCATAGACGCCTATAACCAATATCTGGAATGGCACCCCGACGACAATCTGGCACGCGAAGGCATCGACGGCTGTAAGCTGGCTCTGGCGGCCCGCAACAAACCCAAGTCGCGTTACATTGTGCGTCCGGCAAAGCTCTTCAACTCGCGCCGGTCAGACTTCGCCCCAATGTATCTCGACAAGAACTTCGACCAGCTCTATTTCACCACAACAAACGAGAAGGTTACAGGCAATAACAAGTCGGAAATCACAGGTATGAAGAAGGGCGACATCTGGGTGGCCCGGAAGGATGAGCAGGGCAACTGGAAAAGGCCCGAAGCCGCCGGCGGCGAGCTCAACACGGATATGGACGAGGGCATCATCTCTTTCTCGCCCGACGGTCAGACTATGTACCTCACGCGCGCCATCCGTTCGGAAACGGCTAACACCACGGTGGAGATTTATACCTCGCGCCGCTCTGACGCCTCGTGGAGCGCGCCGCAGAAGTTTGAGATAACGGCCGACACCATCTCGGCAACAGGCCATCCCGCCGTGTCGCCCGACGGCAAGTTCCTCTATTTCTCGTCGGATATGCCCGGCGGATACGGCGGAAAGGATATATGGCGCATTGGCATTGACCAGCGCCGTGGCACGCTCGAAAACCTCGGCCCGGAAATCAACACCGCCGGCGATGAGATGTTTCCGTATATGCGCACCGATTCGGTGATGTATTTTTCGTCGGACGGCCATCCGGGCTTCGGCGGTCTCGACATCTTCAAGGCTTGGCTCAACTCCACCGGCCAGCGCTGGAGTGTGCAGAACATGGGTCTACCGCTCAATTCGGCCGGCGATGACTTCGGCATCACTTTCGGTCCGGGAGAAAACGGCTTCTTCAGCTCCAACCGTGGCGATGGCTCGGGGCGCGACCATATCTACAGTTTCGAGCTTCCCGACCTGAAAATCACCATTACGGGGGTGGTTGTGGACCGCGATGACGAACCGGTGCCTAACGCCATCATCCGCATTGTGGGCGACGATGGCTCAAATCAGAAAGAGGTGGCGCGCGACGACGGCTCTTTCCGCTTTAACCTGCAGCGTGGCGTGAAATATGTGATGAAGGCCGGCGCAAAGGGGTATCTCAACCAGAAACAGGAGTTTGAGACTGACACCACCGAGGCCGATGCCGAATATGGCGTTGACTTCGTGCTGGCAAATATCAATAAGCCGCAGGTGGTGGAAAATATCTTCTATGACTTCGACAAAGCGTCGCTGAGACCCGAATCCAAGGCGGCTCTCGACGAGATGGTGGCTATGTTGCGCGATAATCCCAATGTGTCGATAGAAATGGGCAGCCACACTGACCGCCACGGCTCGGTGACTTACAACGAAGGTCTCAGCGACCGCCGTGCCAAGTCGGTTATCGACTATCTCTCGGCTGCCGGAATCCCCATGGCGCGTCTTACCTGGAAAGGTTACGGCAAATCGACCCCGAAAACGGTTACCAAACGCATCAATAGCCAGTATCCGCAGTTCCCCGAGGGCACCGTGCTCACCGAGGAATTTATCCTCACGCTGCCGCCCGAAGACCAGGAGGCTGCCGACCAGATTAACCGCCGCACGGAATTCAAGGTTACCTCTATTGACCTCGATATGTGGTGAGCAACAGGTGAATTGCTCTATGAAATTCCGAACTGAATACCCGGCGATGGCCGACTCAGAGTTCCGGCTCGACTACCAAAAGCCTTTAGTGCTTCTTGGCTCCTGTTTTGCCGACAACATTGGCCAACGGCTGATAAACACCGGGTGGCAAGCCTCGGTAAATCCCTGCGGTGTGCTGTATAACCCGCTCTCCATAGCTGATACGCTGCAAGCGGCCATTGACGGCAATTTCGTGCCCGAAACGCACCTTCATCCCGGCTCCGGACTGACGTTCAGCTTCAGCTTCTCAACCAAGTTCTCGCGGCCGGATGCTGCGCAGGCCATCGACGTGATGAAAGAGGGTATGGCACAGCTGCGCAACGGTCTGCTGACGGCGCAGGCTCTCATCGTCACCTTCGGAACGTCGTGGGTGTTCCGGCTCAAGGAAACGGGCAAAGTGGTGGCAAATTGTCATAAACTGCCGGCTGATTGTTTTGTGCGCCGCTGTTGTTCGCTGCAGGAAATGCTGGAAATGTGGCAGGGCCTCCTCTCACGGCTCAAGGCTCTGAATCCCGACATGAAAGTGATATTCACCGTCAGCCCTGTGCGACATCTGGCCGACGGCTTCACCGGCAATATGCGCTCAAAAGCCCGGCTTTTGCTCCTCTGCGAAGAGCTTGCGCAGCTGCCGCAATGTCTCTATTTCCCGGCCTATGAAATCCTCAATGACGACTTGCGCGACTATCGCTTCTATGCTGACGACCTCGTGCATCTGTCGGCTATGGCGGCCGACTACATCTTCAACAAATTCACCGACACCTTCGTGCCGCCGTCCACCCTCCCTCTCATGACAGACGCCCTCAAAAGCTACCGCCGCTCGCTCCACCGTCCCATCAACCCGGTCAACTAAACCCCGCAATCCCCTTGATGATAGAGCCACGAAGGCCGTAGTGTGAAATGTAATATTTCAGAAATAGAAAGGGTGTGTCATAATGGCGACTTAAAGCCATTTCTGACACGTCCTCTTCTTATCTCTGCGAATTCGATATGCGATACGACAATATTCATAATAATAACGCATATAATAATAGTATTGACTGTATATCGCTTTTCGCATCACCTTTAAAAACTGAAAACATCCCGGAATATAAGAGAAACAATTCCTTTGTATTAAAGGATCTAAACATAAAAGTAACAGGGGGTGTTTGGTTTCCATGTATTATTCTGGAAACCGGTAAGGAAAGTGAAAACGGAGTATTGCTCGCATATGCCAATTTTCATAAGACAGAAATTTCGTGTGTCAGCATAATAGCCAAAGATAATGGCGAGTTAACTCTTGTTGACGGTAATGAATGTGATCATCAAAGAATTACCGACTGTTATTTCTATCTCAACAACTGGTTTGACCGCACTACCGGACCATGGAGTAAACAGAACCCTGAACAAGG
>FR897842.1 GCA_000437495.1 Prevotella sp. CAG:485 | reverse complement strand
CCCTGCCACGGAATTACACCGCTGCCCCGTTTTTCTCCTCCAAAGGTATCCTCCAAAGGTATCCTCCCAAGGTATCATCCAAAGATGTCATCGGAAACAATCCCTGCATAAAACTTTTTGCACAAATCAAACCAAATCAATAACTAATCTATCAATCTATGAGTCTAAAACAAATCAGATGGCTCGTAATGGCAATCCTATGGGGAATCTGTCTGCCCGCTTTCGGACAGACATTTACCATAGGTAAGGTCACGTATGAGCCGCGCGGCAGCGGAGAGGTCGCGGTAAAGAAAATCACTCTGCCGAATGTCTGGGAGGTCGACAGCCTTGTCATCGCCATTCCGGAGAAAGTGTCGAACGACTCGACGCAATACACAGTTACCACCATCGGCACCGAGGACGGTACTTCAGTAATGATTTACCCGGACACGATTCATTTCACAACCCTTACGGTTGAAATTCCGGGTTCGGTAAACAAACTGTATGCCAAAGCGCTGAACGCATCCAACGAAGACGTAGGTCGCCGTGTGCGAGTATTCTTCAAGCCCAACAACAACCTCAAGTCGTGGCCGGAGGGTATGTTCAGCGGTACACGCTTCAAAGCGTTGAAACTGCCGCAAGGCGTATAGACGGAAATTCCACGGGATTTCTGCCTCAATACGCGCATTGACACGGTTGTGCTTCCCGAAAACTGCCGTGTCATCGGCAAAAGGGCCTTTGCCTGCATTGGCGAACACGATTATGGTCATATCGACG
>FR897841.1 GCA_000437495.1 Prevotella sp. CAG:485 | reverse complement strand
TCAAGTCGGCTTTTTTCGGACGGATACTCAGATTCTGACGCAGCCTTATTCTGTATTTGGGGTAATTACTTTCTTCTGAATTTGGGGTAATTACTTGTTACTTAACCACTTTGAAGACCTTGGCGCCGGCTTTCACCACGAAGACGCCCTTGCCGTCGAAGGTGATTTCGCTGTTAGCGACACCCTGAGCCACCTTCACGCCTGCCATGTTGTAAACCTCAACAGCCATATCGTTCGGAGCGTGTACAATGACGCCATTCTGAGTGTTTTCCAGCGTGAGATTGCTTTCTGCATTCACACCGTCGACGCCGACGGTGAAATTCAGATATGCAGTACCCAGTCCATGGTTCGAGGGGTCGAGACCGGCGGCCATCTTAATGCCGGGAGCCACAGGAGTTGAGGAAGGCACGTTATAGTGTGCCACAGCCATCAGCGTGTAAGGATAACTGTGCTGTTCATTTAAGTGGGTACTCCAGTTTTTGCCGTCGGGCGAAGGAAGCTTGAATGTGCCGTTCACTTTATAGAAGTTTTCCGAGTTTTTGGCAACGTTGCCGAGATAAATGGCATTTGTGCCTTTGGGGTCTGTTCCCTCCACCAGATATACGTCGAAGTTGTCGGCGTATATATGATTTCTTGCCACTGAGAATGACGCGCTGACATTTACCGGCAGCAGATTGTTGTCGGTGGTGCCGGGGATAAGGCTGAGCGCCTCATGCTTGAGAGCCAGCGTTACATCGAATTTATCGATATTAACTTTCATGTTTTTAACGCGGAAGCCAAATTTTTTGCCCAAGTCGTTTCGGGTGGTGTTATAAACGCCCCAATCTTCGAAGGAAACAATCATTGAGCCCGTAGTCTTCAGACCGCCGTGAGGAGTAGCCCAAAGGTCTGTGCCTGTGTGCTGCACTGTCTGCTCATCAAAATCAACATCGCCTACAATGTCTCTTGTATAGCTTTGCGTTGGATTATCGGCGGAGTTGACTGCTACCATACGGTAAGTGTACGGATTACCGATGTAAGATGTGCCGGCCGAATTAATTCTTACCTCGCTGTTGTCCTGAAGATACATGGTATTGCCGTCCATGTACATTTTCATGTTTATCGGATCGTAGTAGCCCGTCATGCGATACCAGGTGTTACTTATATAAGGAGGTGTAGAAGTCTGAGAGCCGGATATGCCTAGTCCGGTTCCGCCCCAGTTGGTAACAACAAAAGTATCATCGGAGTTCCAGCGAAATTCAGTCTTATACGAGCGGTTGACAGATGTAGAGCCGGTGCCTGTAACTTTGGTGTCGGTAACGGATGCATTCGGCTGATAGAACACCAGTGAATACAGGTTATGGTATTCGGTATAGTCGGATTTGGAAAGAGCTGTGGCGGAAGAAGACTTGAAACAGCGCACTTTCATACGGGGAGCCGAGAAATCTATCTGAAAAGCGTTTTTGTTGGAATCATAGGTTATGGTTCCGGAAATCTGGTTGTTTGTTACATCTCCACTATTCATCTGATTCGTAGGAGTAACGCAGACTTTAGCATAGTTCGGATTGTTTGACGGCATAATCTGTCCGTAAATACCATAGGATGAACTCAGTCCGGCATTATTGCCAAGAACTATTTCGTTGCCATATTCATCGTCGAAAACTTTGAAGTGCAAATCCACCAAACCATTAAACATATTGGTAATTTTCACCCAATTCGTTCCGTATTCTGATTCTTCGATTCTTACGCCTATGCCATTGCCGTATGAGTGCATGGTAGCCTTTCCGTAGCCTTCATACACTAATTCAAAGCCGCCATTTTTGCCAATGCTTATCATCTGTTGAGCCGTCAAGGCGCGGGCGGGAATGGCGGCAAAGAGGCATAACATCAATATGCCCGTTGCCGTGAGGAGGTTGTGTAGATGTTTTGTCATTGTTTTGGTTTGTTTT
>FR897840.1:18823-23658 GCA_000437495.1 Prevotella sp. CAG:485 | reverse complement strand
TTTCTCATAGCCATTAACTGAATATCCCAAATTAGATTATCGCTATAATTCGCCGGTTGAGAGCACCCTGGCGGATACCCACCTCATCCTGCTTGAAGGGCAAGATTGCCCCTTCACAGAACGGGGAGGAGGAAGGAAGGGAAGGGGGGTTAGAGATCGAAGTGTTTGGCTATCTTGGATACGGCATGATGATAGGAGGCTTTCAGGGCGCCGACGGATGTGCCTAATATTTCGGAAATTTCCTCATATTTCATCTCGTCGTAATAGCGCATTCTGAATACCAGCCGCTGTTTTTCGGGCAAAGCGGCAATGGCTCTTTGCAGTTCAGCCTGCAACTCGTCGCCGTCAAACCATGGGTCAGCTTCAAGGTTGGCAAAAAGGGCCTCATCGCTGTCAGCATCCGTGATGCCCTGAGCCGCTTTCTCCTTCTTGATGAAATTCAACGACTCGTTGACCGCAATTTTATAGAGCCATGTCGACAGTTTTGCGGCGCCCCGGAACTTGTCGAGCGATTTCCACGCTTTGATAAAAACATTCTGCAGCAGATCCATGGCGTCGTCATGGGCGGCCACCATCTTGCGAATATGCCAATAGATGCGCTCGCCATAAAGCTTCATCATGACGTTGAACGCAGCGGCCGCCGTCTTGGGGTCGCGCAACTGTTCAACCAGCTTCTCCTGGTCAACAGGCAACGATGATGATATGTCTTTATCTGCTCTTGACATGTTTTGCTCCCCAAAGGTAGTGATTTTTATTCAATAACGAATTAACATCCAAAAAATTGAAACAATTTTATAATTTCTATAACTTTAATTAACTTAATTTAGTTAAAACAAGCCCTATTTTAAGACTCATGAGGGAAAAATCGGGGTAATTTCAGAGCCATCTAAAGAGATTTGGAGGGTAAGCAATAAAAACTTAATTTTGCATCAGAAACAAATAATCAGTTCAGCAAACCGAGATTCAAGACTTACCCACTGTAAATATTTTCAAACTCAAACCCCTTATGAAAAGATTTAAGACCCGAATAACAATAATTCTGTTATTAGTGCTTGCGACAGCCGTGGCGCCGGCCTACAGGCCCAACAGAAAGTATGCCATTATTGCCAAGGCAAGAAAATCTGTGTCTATTGCAAAGGCAGCGGACACTCCCAACCGGTTTACGTAGCAGGCAGAGTAATGACCAGTCCATGCTTCATCTGTTGGGGATCAGGCAAATGTTGCATCTGCAAAGGAACAGGCCGATATACCCCCGTTCCGCCTTCGAGTAACAGCCACGGACGCACCTCTTCCTCAGGGCAGTCATCAGGCCAAAGCAACCGGACGTGCAGCAACTGCCACGGAATCGGCTACGAGAAGTACCCCATGTTCGAGAATGACCCTTCAGGTGCCATGGCAAGCGGTTCAATGTCAAGGATGTATGTAAACGGTCGCAATCATTCATGCAAGGTATGCGGACGCACAACCTATCACTGTCATATCCCCTGCATGGAATGTAGCACCAAATAACATAATATTCAGAGAAAGAGAAACAAAGTGAATCTTAATCGTGAGATATGGCGATTAAGCGTGCCGGCGGTGGTGAGCAACATCACCGTTCCGCTGTTGGGTTTGTGCGACACTGCCATTGCCGGACACTTAGGCACCGTGAGCTATCTGGGCGCCATAGCGGTGGGGGCAATGATGGTGAACCCGGTGTTCTGGCTCTTCGGCTTTTTGCGAATGGGCACATCAGGACTTACGGCACAGGCCTTCGGAGCCGATAACCGTGCCGAGCTGCAACGGCTCTTCTCACAAGGCATAGTGGCCGGAATAGGCATAGGCATAATCCTATGGGCGCTTCGACAGCCGTTGGGCAGTTTCATGACGGAGATAATGGATGCCGACGCGGAGACGGGCGCCATGGCTTTCGATTACTTCAACACACTGATGTGGGCGGCTCCGGCGTTATTAGGCACCATGGCTGTGCTGGGATGGATGCTGGGAATGCAGAACACCGTAAGGCCAATGATTGTGTCGATAGGTGTCAATGCCGTCAACATACCGCTGAGTCTGTTTCTGGTGTTCAGCTGCGGTATGGGCTTCAGAGGAGTGGCTTTAGGCACCGTTATTGCCGACTGGGCCGGATTCCTAACCGCCATTCTGCTCGCTCGTCCGCTGCAGAAAGAATCCCTTTGGTCAGGATGGAAATCGGTGTTCCGCCGCGGCACTCTGCTGCGACTTTTTAAAGTCAACACCGACATACTGTTGCGCTCGGCGTGCATCATGGCCGTAACGGTGGCTATGACGTCGTTAGGAGCGCGAATGGGTGCCCTGACACTCGCTGCCAACGCCGTAATGCTGCAGTTCTTCCACACCTTTTCTTACTTCATGGACGGACTGGCCTTCACGGGCGAGGCCCTCTGCGGCCGGTTTGCCGGAGCGGCCGACAAACCCATGCTTTACAGCGCCGTAAAACACCTGCTGCTGTGGGGCGGCGGCATAACAATAATATTCACCCTGCTCTACGGCGCCGGCGCTCGGTGGGGTGCCTCGCTGCTGACGTCGCAGACGCAGGTGGTTGAGCAGGTGGCACAATACCGTTACTGGGTGGCCGCCATACCGTTAGTCTCTGTCTGGGCCTTTATTTTCGACGGCGTATATATAGGCCTCACAGCCACCCGACGTATGTTGGTGGCCACTTTCAGCGCCGCAATGGTCTTCTTCATCGTATCGCTCTGCCACGGACTGCCATCAGTGGATTTGCTGTGGGGAGCCTTTTGCGGCTATCTGCTGACGCGAGGTCTGGTGCTGGGCCTCATGACACCGTCAACTCTGAATTCAAACAAAAAATTTTCCTGAGCCATGCTTACATTTGTAAATGCAAAAATAAACCTCGGACTGCGGGTGGTAAGTCGCCTTCCCAACGGCTATCACGAGCTTGAAACAATCTTCTATCCTGTGGGACTCTACAACGGCAAGCCTGAGTGTCCGTATCCCTTCTGCGATATGCTTGAACTGACAGCAGCGGAGACAGAAATGATAAGCATAGACGGGGCGAAATGGCCCACCGACAAAGACCTTACCTTCAAAGCCCGCGAGCTGTTCCGCAGCCTATGTGAGCGCAAAGGCATCGAGGTGGCGCCTATGGCTATCAGACTGGAGAAGCATCTGCCTGTACAGGCGGGATTAGGAGGCGGCTCGGCCGACGGAGCCTTTATGCTGAAGATGCTCAACAAGGTTCAAGACAACCCTCTCAGCGAGGATGAGTTGGCCAAAGCTGCTCTGAAGCTCGGAGCCGACTGTCCGTTCTTCCTGCTCAACAAACCGGCTTTGGGAAATGGTATAGGCGAACAGCTCACGCCTCTGCAGGAGCGTTTGAGAGGCCTGTGGTGCGTTATTGTCAAGCCCGCAGAGAATATGTCTACGCGCGAGGCTTTTGCGCGTATCACACCGGCCAAACACTCCGAGAGCCTGACAAGCATCTATGAATCCGACTTTGACGTGTGGCGCAAAGAGCTGATGAATGACTTCGAGAAGCCTTTCCTTGACCTTTATCCCCATTGCGGCGCCCTGAAAGAGGGTCTTTATGCCTCCGGAGCATTATATGCTTCTCTCAGCGGCTCAGGCGCTTCCTTCTACGGCATTTTCTCCGATAAGGAGAGTGCCGAAAAGGCTTTGCTCCAAGCAGAGGCTCCCTTCAAGGCTCTTGTGCTGTTGTAATATTGGGTTCATGATGCAACCTTAAGGCCTTAGCTTTGTTAAAATTATAGAATGGCAGAGAAAAAAGATTCTGCCACGCTGAAGCAAACATTACTTTGGCTCAATTTTTGCTAATAAAATTTAAACGACAAAGCTATGTCACACAACAAGCACAACTATAACCCCAACAATAAAGACCCAAAGGCAGCCGCTGACACTGAAAAGGCCAAAGAACAACAGCAGGCTGCTCAGGAAGCTGCATCCGATGATGTCGATGTCATAGAAGACGTCGAGGCGTTGGACAGCGAGGACCAGACTGAAACGCTCGAGGGCCAGATTCTGGAGCTGAATAAGAAGTTAGAGGAAGAAAAGAATAAATATCTGCTGCTCTATGCGGACTTCGACAATTTCCGCAAACGCACAATCCGCGAAAAAGCCGAGCTTATAAAGAATGGCGGCGAACAGGCTTTCAAAGGTCTGCTGCCGGTTATTGACGATTTTGAACGCGGTCTGGAAGCAGCTGCCAAGGATGAAAATGCCGACCCGAAACAGATTGAGGGTTTCCGGCTCATTTACAACAAGCTGAAAAAGTATCTTGAACAAAATGGTGTGAAGGAGTTCGACATGACCGACGACACGTTCAATGCCGACCGTCATGAGGCCATAGCAGCCGTTCCGGCACCAAGCGAAGATAAGAAAGGCAAGATTCTTGACACCGTACAGAAAGGATATACGCTCAACGACAAGGTGCTTCGCCACGCCAAAGTGGTGGTAGGCCAATAAACCCTGATTTCAGTATGTAGCAACATATCTGAAAGTCTGCAAAAACACCACGACAATGGCAAAGAGAGATTATTATGAAGTGTTGGGGCTGCAAAAAGGCGCCACAAAAGATGAAATAAAGAAGGCCTATCGCAAACTGGCCCTCAAATATCACCCCGACCGTAATCCGGGCGATAAGGAAGCCGAGGAGAAATTCAAGGAAGCAGCCGAGGCATACGACGTATTGAGCGACGACAAGAAGCGTCAGCAATATGATCAGTTCGGCCATGCAGGTCCGCAGGCTCAGGGCTTCCCGGGAGGCGCAGGAGGCGGCTTCGGCGGTTTCGGCGGCTTCAGCATGGAGGATATCTTCGAGCAGTTCGGCGACATCT
>FR897840.1:15808-18781 GCA_000437495.1 Prevotella sp. CAG:485 | reverse complement strand
GGCGGCGGTGGCTTCGGACGGCGTCCACAACCGCGTCAGCGGCGCGGCACAGACCTGCGCATAAAGGTGAAGGTAACGCTCAACGACGTGATGCATGGCGTTGAGAAGAAGCTGAAGATTCCGCGTCTTGTGCCCTGCTCGGCATGCGGCGGCACAGGTGCTGAAAACGGCACTGCCTTCCACACTTGCTCAACCTGCGGCGGCACAGGATACACCACAACCGTTCATCAGACCATCTTTGGCCCGCAACAGAGTCAGGATGTATGTCCGGAGTGCCACGGCGAGGGTAAAGTGGTTGACCGCAAATGCAGCAAATGCAACGGCGAAGGCGTGGAGCGCGTAGAAGAGGTTGTGAACTTCTACATACCTGCCGGCGTGGAAGACGGCATGACGCTGACTCTGCCCAACAAAGGCAACGCACCGCGCGGCGGCAAGGGCGTAAACGGCGATTTGCTCATTGTGGTGCAGGAGGAGAAAGACACCGAGTTGCTGCGCGACGGCAACGACCTGATTTACAACCTGATGCTCGACTTCCCCACAGCAGCTCTTGGCGGTCCGGCCGAGATACCCACTGTTGACGGACGCGCCCGTCTGACGATTCCGGCCGGCACACAGCCCGGCAAGGTATTGCGTCTGCGCGGCAAAGGTCTGCCTCAGCTTAATTCAAACATCAAGGGCGACCTGCTGGTCAATGTCATGGTATACGTGCCCGAGAACCTCAACGACAAGGAGAAGAGTGCCATTGAGAGCCTGAAGGACAGCGACAACATTGTGCCCTCTAAGTCCACGGCAAGCCGCATCTTCAGCAGGTTACGGCATATCTTCAACCGCGAGAACCGCAGCGAATAAGCGTCTTAGCAAAGAAGAAACACTATAACCGGAAAGCACCGTGGTTACGAGAAATCGAAATCCTCGGTGTCTTCCAGTTTTATGCTCTTGCCCTTATATTCAGTCCAGACGTTAGAGGCATCGCGCACATCACCGAAGCGATACAAAGCCGGTGGCAAATTATTGAGGAAATAGCTCTTGGAGCAGTTCTCTTCCGCCTCCGGGTCAAGCACTCTCACCGCCCTGATACTGCGGTAGATGAAAAGCCTGTCTTTAGCCCGTGTCAAAGCCACATACAGACAGCGCCTGTCTTCCTCCACGGCTTCATCGCCAAGCTCAATGGCGTGCGACGAGGGGAAGTTATTGTAGCTTACATTGAGTATGTAGCAATTGCGGGCTTCAAGGCCTTTTGCCGAATGAATGGTGGTGAGGATAACATGGTCGTCGGGCTTGCTTTCGTTTTTCTGTCCGAGTTCGAGAGACGGGTCAAACAAATATTCGCTGAGGAAAGCGGTAAGCGACTCGGCTGCATTGCCAATCATTTGCAAAATCGGCAAATCGCGGCTGCGCGCCTCCCAGTCATCCTTATAGTGGCTCTTCAACTGCTTCTCCAGGCCTGAGAAGGCAGCCTGAATGGCTTTGCCCACCTCAGCCTGCAGATTATATATCGCCTGCAGCGTAGAGGCGGCCTCGCCGGGCATCTTAAAGTCTATGACCAGCGTTTCGAGACATTCGCGGAGGGTCTGCTTTTCAAGCAGCTTGGCAATAATCTTGGCAGCTGTGATGTCGCCGACTCCCGGGAAGAGCTTCAGATAGCGCATCCAGGCCAGTTCGTCGCGATAATTGGCCACAATACGCAGCGCAGACACCACATCCCTGACGTGAGCCGACTTCATAAGAGAAGTTCCGCCGAAAATGATATACGGAATACCGGCCTCTATCAGACACGCCTCAACGGACCTCATGCCATAATTGCTGCGGCTAAGCACCATATTGTCGGCATATTTACACCCTTCCATGCCCACACTGTTGCGGATGCGCATCACTACATCGCGGGCCTGATCCCATTCCTGCGCATAGTGAATGAGCATGGGCAATTCGCCTTTTCCCCGGTCGGCTTTCAGATTCTTATCGTAGTTGAGCGGCGAGCGCTGAAGCACCCAGTTGGCAAAATCAAGAATCTGTTGGGTGGAACGGTAATTGAGCGTCAGGCGCATTACTTCGGCGTCAGGCACTACTTCCGTGAAATGATGCACCGACTGGAAATCGGCGCCGCGAAAGCCATAGATGCTCTGCGCATCATCGCCAACACAAAAGAGATTGACATGGTCCCAGAACGACTTCAGGAGTTTGTACTGCAGCGGATTGGTATCCTGCATCTCGTCAATGAGAATATGGTCGTAATGCGAGGCAAGATGCCTTGCGGCCTCCTCATTCCGGGCCAGACCGGTAGCTACCCTATGCAAGATGTCGTCATAGTCAAGATAGCGGTGCTGAGCTTTGAATTCAATATACTTGCGTATGGCAGCCTCATACACGGGTCGTTTGCCCAAAATGGCGTTGCGCGTAGCCTTGTCAGTGCGCCCGTTGAAAATCTTTACCTGAAGAGCCTTTGAGAGGTTGCAGCAGGCATTCACCATATAGCTGTAAACATCCGACAGTTGCTCGGGCTTGATGAAGTTGGAAGCCTTGAAATTTCGGCCGCAGATAAGATTAAAGGCGCTGTTGCGGTCATCTTCGTCAATAACGGAATATTTGCCGAAATTGAACACCTGCGGATTGCTCTCAATCAGCTCCATACACCAGCTGTGAAAGGTGCATCCCTTCATCTCGGCGCTCCTTTTCGGCAACGCCGACTGCAGCCTGTCGACAATCTCTTTTGCCGACTTACGGGTGAAGGAAAGTATAAGTATGCGCTCGGGCGACACGCCGTTTTTCAACAGATGCCGCGCCCTTGCTATAATAGTTCGCGTCTTGCCTGTTCCTGCGCCGGCAAGTACAAGCAGATTGCGGCCTTTAAACTCCACTGCCGCACGCTGTTGCTCATTCAGCGATTGAGTATTGTTGTCGGTGGTATTTGCCATAAGATATGCAAAGTTACAACTTTTGAACAGCAGTGGCAAAACCGCCAACTGTACAAAACCG
>FR897840.1:0-15796 GCA_000437495.1 Prevotella sp. CAG:485 | reverse complement strand
AACTGTACAAAACCGATTGTGCGTTTAAAGTTTTTTATCTAATTTTGCGCCGTGATAAGTAAAGGCTTAACCACTCATCATAAAAGTGAAATGATTACTGACTCGGAAAAAACTGACAAATACAACCGTTTGCTTCCGGCCATACTCCGGATGCTCATTGACAAGGGGCTGAAAGGTCTTACCATGGATCTTCTGGCTTCAGAGCTGAGTATGTCGAAACGGACGCTATATGAATTATTCGATTCAAAGCATAACCTGATATCCGTAACACTGGATTATATGTTCGGCATAATTCGCCGGATGAGCCGCGAGATATTCCAGGCCTCGCCCGACATCATCACCGCTCTGAGTGAGATTTTTCATCTTCAGGCAGAGCTGTTGTGTATGCTGTCGATAGACTTTTTCCACGATATGGATACCCTCTATCCCGACATCAAACGCATCTATGAGGAAAAGCATGACGCGGAGATTAGCGACTGGGAAGTTGTATATCAGCGTGGTATTGAGGAGGGTCTGCTGCGTGAGGATGTGAACCACGAGGTGCTGTGCTATATGATGAAGGTGCAGATGGAAGCGCTCAAACGCATGGAGAATGAGTTTGCCGGCAAATTCACTCTTGAGGAAATCTTCATCACCATCACCGACGGCTTCCTCCGCTCCATAGCAACCACCGAAGGCATAAAAAAATTAGAAAACTTTTTACCCACGGCCGGCAAGGACCTTTATCAAGCAATTTTAGGACAATGAAGCAAATGAAAAGACTAATTTGTTTCTGCATATTGCTGTCAGGCTGCATAACGGCAATGAAGGCCGATGTGCAGCGCTCTGACAGCATCCGCCCCGACAGCCTGCCCGACTATGCGGCTACGGTATTACCGTTGGACAACGGGGGCACTCGCCTGCCGCTGAGCCGCACCCAGTGCATTGACATAGCGCTGAGCAGCAATCCCACCATCAAGGTGGCCGATATGGAGATAACGCGTGCCGATTACAGCAAACGCGAGGTACTGGCTCAGCTGTTGCCCAATGTTAGCTTCACCGGTTCGTATCAGCGCGCCGTTGAGTTGCAGACGGTGTCGATGAATATGGGCGGTGAGACCCAGAAATTCAAGATGGGTACTGACAACAACTGGTCGTTCGGCTTCGGCGCTTCCATGCCGCTTGTGGCGCCACAGCTGTGGAAGTCGCTGCAGATAAGCGATTTACAAATCTTAGCAAATGCAGAGCAGGCCCGCGCCAGCCGTCTTGACATGGTCAACCAGGTGAATTGCGCCTATTATGCCTTACTGCTGGCCAAGGCCTCATTAGGGGTCATCAAACAGAATTACAATCAGGCGGTCTTCAACGCCACCATCTTCCGCAACCGCTATCTGCTCGGAACCGCAACTGAATATGACACACTGCGCACGGCAGTACAGGTGCGTAACATAGAGCCCGAATTGCTCCAGGCCGACATTGCCATACGTCAGGCCCGTCTGCAGCTCAAAGTATTGCTCAATCTGCCGCCTGACGCCGTTGTGGAGCCGACTACCACGCTGGAGGCCCTGCGCGAGGAGATGTATGCCCACACTCAGCTCGCACCCTCTCTCAACGACAACACTCAGTTGCGCACAATCAATATTCAGGACTCCATAATGCTGCACAACATAGGCCTGCAGAAACGGGCTTTCCTGCCCACCCTGAGCGCGTCGTTCAGCTATTCATGGAACTCCATGAGCAACGGCAATGCGCTGCGCAATCTGCAGTTCAATCCTTACAGCTATGTGGCTCTGCAGCTCAATGTGCCTATTTTCTCAGGCGGAAGCCGTTATTACGGCCTCAAGGACGCGCGTCTGCAACGCAAAGAGATTCAGCTGCAGCGCGAGAATCTGCTGTCGTCGCTGCAAATGCAGGTTGACCTGAGCCTCGACAACATCAACCGCGAAGCCAATCAGATAGTAGCCTCACAAAGGGGTATGGCACAGGCTCGGCGTGCATACGACATTATGCAACGGAGTTTTGAACTCGGCGCTGCCTCATGGCTCGATTTGCGCGACAGCGAACTGGCCAACACCACGGCGCAACTGAATTTCTATCAGGCCGTTTACAACTATCTTGTATCTGTTTCACAGCTCGATCTGCTTTTAGGCCGCGGGCAAAATTGAACAATGAATAAATGAAGCTGAAATCATTCACCGCTTTCCTTCTTCTCGCCTTTCTTGCCTCTTGCTCCGGTTCGGACAAAGCAAAAAATGAATCTGCCAAAGAAGATAATGTGCCCACGGTGAAAGTGGAACAGGTATCTGAACAGGATGTAGACCAGATACAGACCTACACAGCCACTGTGGAGCCGTATCTGATAAACAATATCTCGGCCCAGATGAGCAACCGCATCAAGGCAATCTATGTTGACGAGGGTATGCGGGTGAGCAAGGGTCAGAAGCTTGTGGTGCTCGACAACGTCAATACCGACTCATATCAGCTTCAGATAAGTACGGCACAGGCACAGCTGAGCCAGCTGGAAGCCGACCTCAACCGCGCCAAGGAGCTGTATCGCATAGGCGGCGGCACACGTCAGCAGGTTGAGCAGATGCAGACACAGGTAACGGCCGCCCGCAATCAGCTTGCCACAGCGCGCCGCGCCCTCAGAAACGCGCAGGAAAACACGGTGCTGACCTCCCCTATCAACGGTGTGGTTACAGCCCGTAATTACGACCCGGGCGATGTTACGGGTCAGCTGCCGGTGCTCACCATAGGCAGAGTGCAGCCGGTAAAGGTGGTCATCAATGTGGCGGAAACGGAATATGCCAAATTGCGTAAGGGCATGCCGGCGGTGATGACCTTCGATACCTACGGCGACAGAAAATTCACAGGCGTTGTTTCGCTCATAGCACCCACCGTAGACACCAACACCAAGACTTTCGGCGTGGAGATAACGCTGCCCAATGCCGACGGCGCCGTCTTGCCCGGTATGTTTGCCCGCGTAACGCTTAACTTCGGCACGGCACGCCATGTTGTTGTGCCCGACAAGGCCGTGGTGAAGATGCAAGGCTCAGGCAACTCTTACGTTTACACCTACTCCGACGGCGAAGTGCATTATGTGCAGGTGCAGCTCGGCCGACGCATAGACAACTCCTATGAATTGCTGTCGGGCGTTGAGTCAGGAACTTATGTGGTGGTAACGGGCCAGAGTCGCCTGGCAAACGGCATCAAAGTAAAACTTGCTAAGTAACAGAAGGCCATGAGTATATACGGCAGCGCCGTCAAACGGCCCGTAATGACCACGCTGTGCTTTGTGGCGGTGGTCATTCTGGGTATCTTCTCGCTGAAGAAGCTACCCATTGACCTCTATCCCGACATCGACACAAACACCATCATGGTAATTACGTTTTACCAGGGTGCTTCGGCCGAGGATATAGAACAGAACGTAACCAAGCCTTTGGAGAATGTGCTCAACTCGGTTGAGCATCTGAAACACATCACCTCCGAGAGCCGCGAAAACACTTCGGTGATAACGCTGGAGTTTGAGTATGGCTACGACATTGACGTGCTCACCAACTCGGTGCGCGACAAACTCGACATGGTGAGCCAGCAGCTCCCCGACGACGCCCAGGATCCCATCATCTTCAAATTCTCCACCGACATGATACCTATCTGTCTGCTGTCAGTAGAAGCAAAGGAGAGCATGGCAGGTCTGTACAAGATTCTTGACGACCGTGTGGCCAACCCGCTTGCCCGCATAGACGGCGTGGGCTCGGTGAGCATTTCGGGCGCTCCCAAGCGCGAGATTCACGTTTATGTTGACCCGCGCCGCCTGGAGGCTTACAACCTCTCGGTGGAACAGGTGGCTCAGGTGATAGGTGCCGAAAACCGCAACACTCCCGGCGGCTCGTTAGACATCGGTTCAAACACGTATGCTCTGCGTGTGAAAGGTGAATTCACCGACAGCCGTCAGATGCTCGATTTGCCGGTGGCAAGCTCGGGCGGCAAGACAGTCTATCTGCGCGACGTGGCGCGTATCGACGACTCGCTGGAGGAACGGACGCAACAGACTTACAACAATGGTGCTGAAGGCGCCATGATTGTGATTCAGAAACAGAGCGGCGCCAACTCGGTGCAGATTTCCGAGAAGGTGATGCAGATGCTGCCGCGTTTGCAGGCCTCGCTGCCTTCCGACGTCAAATTGGGTGTGATTGTCGACACTTCCGACAACATTCGCAACACCATTGCCTCGCTTGAAGAAACGGTGCTCTACGCTCTTCTCTTTGTGATGATAGTGGTATTCCTCTTCCTTGGCCGATGGCGCGCCACCATGATTATCATCATCACCATACCGGTGTCGCTGATTGCCTCATTCATATACTTATATGCCACAGGCAACACCCTCAACATAGTGTCGCTGTCGGCGCTGAGTATATCCATCGGCATGGTTGTGGACGACGCCATAGTGGTGTTGGAGAACGTAACGACGCATATAGAGCGTGGAGCCGACCCGCGTCAGGCGGCAGTTCACGGCACCAATGAGGTGGCGGTGTCGGTAATAGCCTCCACGCTGACGCTGATTGCGGTGTTCTTCCCGCTGACGCTGGTAACGGGCATGACAGGTGTCCTCTTCCGTCAGTTAGGCTGGATGGTAACAATCATGATGATTATTTCCACCACCTGCGCCCTTACCCTCACCCCCATGCTCTGCAGCCAATGGCTTAAGCTGAAGCGTGTTCACAGCAAGCTCTTCAACACCTTCTACGGCCCCATAGAGAAGGCTCTGGACGCTTTAGACAACGGCTATGCCCGATTGCTTCACCGCGTGGTGTCGCACCGCACGGTAACGGTGATAATCTGCCTGGGCATCTTTGTCGGCTCCCTCTTCCTCATGCGCTTTGTGGGCACCGAGTTCTTCCCCACGCAAGACAATGCGCGCATAGGCGTGTCGCTGGAGCTGCCCATAGGGTCGCGTGTGGAACAGGCTCAGGAAGTTCTCTATCGGCTCGACACCCTGTGGCGCCATAAATATCCTGAAATCAAAATCATCAACTACACTGTGGGACCCGCAAGCAGCGACAACACGTTTGCGTCGCTGAGTGACAATGGCCCGCATCTGGCATCAATGAACATAAGTCTGACAGACCCCGAAGACCGAACGCGCGGCATCAAGGAGATTGCCGACGGCATGCGTCAGGACCTTGCCAATGACTTCCCCGAATTTAAGAAAACGGAGGTCAATGTCGGCGGCGGCCGAGGCGCAGGCATGGGTGGTCAGGCCACTGTGGATTTTGAAATCTACGGATATGATTTCGCCGAGACCGACACGGTGGCAGCCAAACTTGTTGAGATTCTCAAGGGCATTCCCGGCACAGCCGACGTAACGGTGTCGCGCTCGGATTACCAGCCGGAAATACAGGTTGATTTCGACCGCGAGAAACTGGCTCTCTACGGGCTTAATATGTCGACTGTGGCCAACGTAATGCGCAACCGTATAAACGGCGCCATAGCCTCTCAATACCGCGAAGACGGCGAAGAATACGACATTAAGGTGATGTATGAGCCTGAAAGTCGTCAGAGCATTGAAGACATTGAGAATATCATTGTCTATACCCCTTCGGGCGCCGGCATCCGCATCAAGGAGCTGGGCACGGTGGTGGAACGCTGGTCGCCTCCGACTATTGAACGCAAAGACCGTGAACGCCAGGTTACGGTGTCGACGGTGGTAGACGGCGTGCCTATGAGCGAGGTGGTTACCGAGGCTCAGATGAAGATTGACGAGCTGGACCTTCCCGGCGATGTCTCAATAGGATTGGCAGGCAGCTTCGAGGACCAGCAGGACAGCTTCGGCGACTTGCTGACGTTAGGGTTGCTCATCATCATCCTGGTCTACATAGTCATGGCGGCGCAGTTCGAAAGCCTCACATATCCCGGCATCATCATGACGTCGCTGATGTTCGCCTTCTCGGGCGTCTTCCTGATACTGTGGATTACCGGCAACACGCTCAATGTGATGTCGCTTATCGGTGCCATTATGCTCATCGGCATTGTGGTTAAAAACGGCATTGTGCTCATCGACTATATCTCGCTGAACCGCGAACGCGGCATGAGCATCCGCACAGCCGTAATCGACGGCGGCCGCTCGCGTCTGCGTCCGGTGATTATGACCACGCTCACCACCATCCTCGGCATGGTGCCCATGGCAGTGGGCAGCGGACAGGGTTCTGAAATGTGGAAGCCTATGGGTACAGCCGTCATCGGCGGCCTCACCTTCTCCACCATCCTCACGCTGCTCTTCGTGCCGGTACTTTACTGCTCCTTCGCCGGCCGCGGTGTGAAACGGGCTCGTAAAAAGCTCCACAAGAAGCTCCTTAAGGGCAATGCCCAAAAAGCTGTTAAACAGTTGCCGCAAAAAGAAAGCGACGATAAGCAGTAACTCCTTCGTTCGCAACCGTTTATGAGCAGATGACACAGCACAAATCAGCCCGGAGGGCATACCTCTCAGCTTTGAACCTCCGGGCCGATTAAAGTGCATTGCAGCCACTTATCAAAGTCATTCACCAACGTTATTCCAACACCCAATGCAAGCCATATTCATAGCCTTTGACCAGGCACACGAACATCAGATAATAGAAATTCTGGAACGCTCCAACTGTCGCGGCTTCACCAACTTCGGCACCGTTCAGGGCCGAGGAAGCAAAGGCGGCGAGCCTCATTACGGCACTCACGCCTGGCCCTCGCTGGCCTCCGCAATTCTCACTTTTGTTGAGGATGACCGGGTTGAGAACATCCTGACACGCCTCCGGGCTCTTGATGAAGAGAAGCCGCGACTCGGGCTGCGTGCTTTCGTATGGCCCATAACGCAGACCATATAACCAGAAAAGTGTCTCTTTTGGGGCACCGAACAATCACCACTAAGTGCCTGTAAATAAGGATGTTAGAGTTTGTTTAACTTAATTTAACAAAATTAGTTGCCCAAAACCCTTGACAAAGGCTCCTAAATGATGTAATTTTGCACTCGCAAACACGATATCGCGGAGTGGAGCAGTGGTAGCTCGTTGGGCTCATAACCCAAAGGTCGCAGGTTCGAGTCCTGCCTCCGCCACCAACAAGGGATGCATAACAGAAAATGTTGCGCATCCCAAATTTTTTATTGCCATGGAGTTCACACCCAATCACATAAGCGACTTAGCACCCAACGAAATTTTTGTCTTCGGCAGCAATCTTGCCGGCCGTCACGGAGGAGGAGCAGCCCGAGCCGCTTACAGATATTTCGGTGCCATAATGGGCCAAGGCGTCGGCCTGCAAGGACAGTCATACGCCATCCCCACAATGCAGGGTGGCGTGGAGACTATAGCCCCTTACGTTGACGAGTTCATAGACTTTGCCCGGCAGCATCCGCAGTTGAAGTTTCTCGTTACACGCATCGGTTGCGGCATTGCCGGTTTCAAGGATGAAGAAATTGCCCCGCTCTTCCGCAACGCATTGGGAATAAACAACATTCTCCTGCCGAGAGAATTTGTGGATATTCTGAATCAATAAGCCCCCAAAATAGAAATAATTGATTATCTTTGCAGTCTGAACAGGAGTGCAAAGTCCGACAGCTGTGTCGGGCCATATCCTTACACGAAAAAAGATGGATTACAACACCAACCGACCCAGACTAAAATTACCTGAATTTGGGCGGCATATCCAGCAGATGGTAGATTATTGTCGCACCATCGAAGACAGGGATGAACGCCAGGCATGCGCCGAGACCATCGCCGCATATCTGTGCCGTCTGTTTCCTGACGAAATGAACGCCCGCGAGTGGCCCAGCACCAAAGCCTGGGACACTATTCAGATATTGGCAGATTTTGACCTTGATGTGGATTTCCCGTGTCCGGTAATAACGGAAGAGAACGTGCGTCCTACCCCGGAACGTGTCCCCTATCTCATTTCACAGCCGCGCATGAGGGTCTACGGCCGCATCATCGACGATATGGCTAAAGCCGTGTGCAAAATGGAGGAAGGCCCCGACAAGGAGGAGGCTGTATGGCGCATTGCCATGCAGATGAAAAAATCGCTCTTCCTGCACAACCCCGAGGCAGCCGATGATTTCATCGTCTTTCGCGACCTCTGCACACTCACCAACGGCGCCATCAACCTTAATCCTGAAATTTACCATCTGCGCAATTTCATAGCTGCCGAACAACCCGCCGCAGCGAAAAACGCCAAAAAGAAGAAAAAGAAGAAATGAGCAGTTTCATTGTGGAAGGCGGCCATAACCTCCACGGCTCCATAACACCGCAAGGTGCCAAGAACGAGGGCCTGGAGGTGATTTGTGCCACATTGCTGACATCGGAGAAGGTGGAAATCAGCAATATCCCCGACATCCTCGACATCCGCAACCTCATCCGTCTTCTCAAGCGTCTTGGCGTAAAGGTTGAGCGGTTAGCCCCCGACACTTACACTTTTCAGGCAGATGACGTAGACATAGATTTTCTGGAGACGGATGAGTTCAGCGCCATGGCCAGGACGCTGCGCGGGTCAGTGATGATAATCGGTCCGCTGCTGAGCCGCTTCGGTCGCGCCGTTTTACCCAAACCGGGTGGCGACAAGATTGGCAGACGAAGACTCGACACTCATTTCCTCGGCCTGCAGAAATTAGGTGCGGACTTCGCTTTCCTCACAGACAGCCGGCATTACGAGATAAATGCTCCCGGCGGACTCGAAGGCACTTACATCCTGCTTGATGAGGCCTCCGTAACAGGCACCGCAAACCTGATTATGGCAGCTGTTCTGGCTAAGGGTGTAACCACTCTTTACAACGCCGCCTGCGAGCCTTACATTCAGCAGCTTTGCCGCATGCTCTGCCGCATGGGTGCAAAGATTGACGGCTTAGGCAGCAACCTGCTCACCATAACGGGCGTGGAGAAGCTTGGTGGCACCAAACACCGTCTGCTGCCCGATATGATTGAGGTGGGCTCTTTCATTGGCATGGCGGCTATGACGGGTTCGGAAATAACGCTGCGCAATGTCTCGGCGCCCGACTTAGGCATCATGCCTTACGCCTTCACTCGCCTCGGCATAGACCTGCGTTTCCATAACGACGACATCATTGTGCCGGCCCACGACGGCTATCAGATTGAGACCTTCATAGACGGCAGTATAATGACGTTTGCGGATGCTCCGTGGCCCGGTCTGTCGCCCGACTTGCTGAGCATCTTCCTTGTGGTAGCCACCCAGGCTGCCGGTTCGGTGCTCATACACCAGAAGATGTTTGAGAGCCGTCTCTTCTTCGTCGACAAGCTCATTGACATGGGAGCGCGCATAATTCTCTGCGACCCTCACCGTGCCGCCGTGATAGGCAGCGGGAAGCTCCATTCGTTGCGTGCTACCAACATGACCTCGCCCGACATACGCGCCGGCGTGGCCATGCTCATTGCTGCCATGGGCGCCAAAGGCACAAGTCGCATTCAGAATATCGACCAGATTGACCGCGGCTACGAACACATCGACGAACGTCTCAGGGCTCTCGGAGCGGTCATCACCCGCGAACCATAAGTCTGATTCGGATAAATCTACATGAGTGTGCCGGCAAAGCTGTCAATGACAACCTGCCGGCAATCATCATTTTGTGGATAATAGAGACTTGTTTACTTGTCAAAGAAGTGCTTGTTGCGCATCTTGCGGCGCGAAATCTTTTCTTCCATCGACATTGGCATTTGTTCCTCTCCAGCCATTGCTCTGTAATAGGACCTCTGACTTTCATTGAGCTTCTTTCCCATGGAAGAGGTGCCTTCCTGTGTCTGCTCCCATTTCAGGGTGTTGTCTATGTGCAGATCTTTTGCCAGCGACTCCACGTCGATGTTGGCGCCGATGATGTTGAAGTTCCAGCCCTTCTCTTTTAGCCGTGAGATTATCTTGGCCACATCGGAGCCACTGTAGCGGCGCGAGGAGTTCTCTTCACCGTCGGTGATTATCGTCACCGAGGCAACGGCATCGTCATGCGTCTCTGCCACTGCTTCCAGGTCTGTGAGCGTCTCCCCCACAGCATCATACAGCGGAGTGCATCCGTTGGGTCGATAGTCTTTTGCCGTCAGCATCCGAGCTTCTGCGATGGGACGGTTGCGAAGCAGATAGCGCGATTTTAAAGGACCCGCATCCTGAAAGGTGTAGATGCTGATAAAATGGTCCTGAGTGGCATAGAACTCCTTTTGAGCCGAAAAAATGGTCTGTAGCGTCTCGTTGCAGTTGCTGATGGTCTGTGCCCATACACAATCCATTGAACCACTCTCGTCGAGAATGATGAGATTGAAGACCTTTGTGCGGATAGTTTCTGAATTTTTCATGACTTTCTGTTTCTTGTTTGGTTTAACTGTTGACTTTCTCTGTTTGTTTACCCTGATTACAAATCAAAAGGACTGCGTTGACGTTTTGTTGATTTTTTTACTTTTTCATAATTATCTTTGGCAAATGAGAACCATGCAGCCGGTCTGTGGGCACTTCTGCGCGTCTTTTGCACACAATATTCTTCGGCTTCACATTCAGCGCTGTTAGGAGCCGGCATTACAAATGGGTCATCCTCGGTTTCCCGATTCAGAAAGCCCGACTGCAGCATCTTACGCGAAAAATTTCGGCGGTCATACTTTCTGCCCGTTACTTCCTCGTAAAGAGTTTGCAACTGAGGCAGAGTGAATTTCTTATCAAGCAAATCGAAAGCCAAAGGCTCATTCTCAAGCTTCACATACAAGAAATTCAGAGCGTCGGTGATTATCTGCAAGTGGTCGAAGGCCAACACGGGTAGCTGACGTGCTCTGAACCAACGTGCTACAGCCGCATCATCGCCACCCTGCACCCTGCACTGGTCGCTGCGTACCAAGGCGCAAAAAGCCACAGTAACGACCCTTTCGCGCGGGTCTCTGTCAGGCGAGCTGTAAATGTGAAACTGCTCCATATAGCTTAGCTGAAGGTTTGTCTCTTCGCGCAGTTCGCGTTTCACCGCCTCCTCAACCGTCTCATCGTTACGCACAAAGCCACCCGGCAAAGCCCAATAGCCCTCAAACGGCTCATATTTGCGCATAATCAGAAGTACGTTCAGCTGACTGCCGTCAAAGCCGAATACCACGGCATCTGCCGTCAGCGCCGGATGCGGATACTTATATACATAATTACCCTGCTCATCGCGCCATGCCGTTTTACTCTCATTCGGTTTCTTGGTATTGTAATCAGCCATGCTCTAAGTGTGTTTGTGTTATTCTGACGCAAAGTTAACACCTTTTCTCCGCTTGTCAAGCATCTGAAGTCTCATTTTCGGGAATTTTTGATGAAGCCCCGGGGTTTATTGACGAAGCCCGGGAGTTTCTTGACGAAATTTTTAACACGTTGAAATTATAACTATCAGATTTTAACAGGCAAAGCAGGTCAAGGAATCCCGGCTCAGGATTTTTTATTAATTTTGGGCAAAATTCCAACTAATATGATTAAACGCATCAACATCCTTGTGTTTGCCCTCCTGGCAGCTCTCACAGCCCAGGGACAAATCTTCTACAAAATCACAGGCAACGGCCTTGCAAAACCCTCTTATCTCTTCGGCACCCATCACCTGGCGCCTCTCTCAGTGGCCGACAGTCTTGGCGTTGAGGGCATTATCGCCTCTGTAGACATGGTTGTCGGTGAAATAGACATGACTCAGGATAAAATGGCTATGGCCATGCAGATGCAGCCTCACATGGTAGCTCCTGCCGACAGTACTCTCTCAAAGGTGTTCGGAAAAGAGAAAATGGATCTCTACTCCCCTATTTTCAGCAAATATGCTCCGATGTCCGGAATGACGCTCAATATGCTCGACCCCATGAAACCGATGGTGGTGAATGCCATGGTAATGATGGGTATGATACAAAAGATGATGCCGAACTTTAAGGAGGGCGATCAGCTCGACACATATTTCCAGCAAATCGCCCAGAAGAGGGGTCGGATAATCGTGCCTCTGGAAACGGCCGAGCAACAGGCCATCATTCTCTACGATTCCACTCCTATTGCCGAGCAGGCGGAGTCTCTCAGCGAGATCTTTGAGAATCCGGAGGAAGCCATGGAGAACGCCCGCATTCTCAACAACGCTTACGCCAAAGGGGATTTAGATGCCATGTACAAGCTGTCGAAAAGTGAGGATGTGAATCCGGAATTCTTCGACAAGCTGCTCTTTAAGCGCAATGCCGAATGGATGAAGAAACTGCCGTCCATAATAAATAAGGGTTCAGCCTTCATCGGTGTGGGCGCTCTGCATCTCGCCGGCGAAAAGGGCCTCATAGAGGAACTTCGCAAGCTCGGATACACCGTTACGCCCGTAAAGTAAAACTCAACTCAATTTGAAAAAGGGAGGCCGTGTCTCACCGACATGCCTCCCTTCACATTTATATAATCTTAGCGCCTATCTCTCATCTAAAATCTCAGGGTCTATCTCACAATGAGTTTGAAGCTTTGCCGCGGCGTGGTTGCCACATATACTCCGGGAGAAACGAGTATGATGGCATCGCCGGTAACCCGACAAATCAGTCGGCCGTTCATATCATAGACAGCCACTGTTTCCTCAGCAGCATTGTCCACGGTTATGATGCCGTTGCCACCGGCCACGCGTATGCCATCGTCGGTTGCCACAACGCCTATCGAGTTGTGCTTATCCACGCTCAGGGCGTCGAACAGGGTATTGATGTAATACTTGCACTTCACCTTTATGCCCATCTGCACCTGTTTGCCTTTCCAGCGCGAGAGATTTGCCGTTACGGGACGCCAGCAGGCGGTGTCGCCGCTGCAAAGCTGGTCTACAGTGCCCTGACGCAGTGTTATCCAGGCGGTGTCGCCGAGTTCACGAACCATCACCGTCAGCTCATTGATGTCTCTGTGCTCAGTGCCGTTGGCAACGGTATACAGGTTGTAGGTATAGAATTTGAATTCGGGGTCTTCAACATCTGCCAGACTGATACGGCCGGTGAACATCATTGATGTCTGGTTTATCGTCTTTGTCTGGCATACCAGGAAGCCGCCGTCGTTGTCATACGATTTGACATCGCTGTTAGCATCCTTCATGATTGTCCAAGTGGCTGCCGACGTACCGTCGAGGGCCTGGGTGGCGAATATGGATGATGATTTGCCGCCGGCGAAGGTTTCTTTCCAAGGTGTGGTATAAGCGGGACCTACAGCCGACACATTACCCTTCACTCCTACGGAGTTTCCGGCTGCGTCGCGGGCAAAGATTCCGGGAACAAAGAATTGCTGACGGCCGCTTACGGTGTAGGTATACCGGGTGTCGGTTAGATTCTGAACCACAACTTTCGACGACTGTGCATTGGTGGCATCCAAAATGTAGTATGTAAGGGAACCGGCCGGGATATTCTTGCCGTCAATGTCCTTTACAGGGGCTTCCCAGCTTATATCCAAGCTGCCGTCGCTCTTAAGCACTGTCTTGACATTGCTTACACGCTCGGGTTTGTTGAGGCCAACGAAAATCTTGTCGCTGACCGATGTACTGCTGCCTGCGGTGCTGGTGGCTGTCAGGGTGTAGGTATACTCCCCGGCAGCAGTCATGGTTGTGTCGGTGAAGCTGAAGGACTGTCCGGGCTGCACATCGCTCAGCTGAGTCAGGAATGTTCCGTTACGTTCTATCCTGATGCCGGTGAAGTCGCGTAAGGCGCTTCCTTCCATGTCCAGCGAAGGAGCGGTGCCGCTGATTACTGCTTTGAGGGCACAGTCCATATCGGCTGTGAGCTTCAGATTCTCAACCGGTTTGGGCAGCGACATGGCCTGCGGAGCGCTGATGCCGATGCTGTCGATGTAGAGGAAGAAGCCTTTCTTCTGCGACACGCCGTGTACGCCAAAGTAATATTTGCCGTCCGCCGGAACGCTTACCATCTGTTCCTCGGTCTTCACCACCTTCTTCTCCAGAAGCATCGTGTCTATTACGAGTGTAGTCATGGCGGCGGCTGTGGGGGCATTGCCCATGCGCACCTCAAGCTGTTCTTTCATTGTCGTTGCTGTGCTGCCATTGTGGGCCGAAACGCTAAATTTATAAAGCTTGCCCGACTGGAGGTAAACGGGCGGAGTGATGATCCAGTCGTCCATGGGCGGAGTACTTCCGGTAGAGCTGATACGCAGGGTGCCTGAGCCCCAGAAGAAGCGTACGCCGTCGTTGTTGCCGTCTATGATGGTAAAGCCCGAGATTGAGGCTGCGTCGGGGAAATTGTTGGAATATGGCGGGTAGATGGCGCCCAGGGCCACTACGTTTGAGGTGGTTGCCTCAGAGGTCAGGCCCTCACAGGTGGCTGTAACGGTGTAGCTGTACACTTCCAGATTCTCCGGCGAGGCCACAGGGTCGGTTATGCTCAGTGTCTTCACATTGCTGCCTACCACGACATTGCCGGGCATGCGCGTTATGGTGTAGGTAACGGCTGTGGTATCCATATAGCCGCCGTTGACGGTTGTGGTAACTGCAGGCCAGCTCACGGTGAACTTGCCGTCGGCATATACTGCAGTTACGCTTTCGGGAGCCGAAGGGGTATCTTTGCCGATGAAAATCGGGCCGAGGGAGGCTTTGGGCGATTCGCCTTCGTTGTTGCTCAGAATCACGGAAAACTCATACTTTTCGGCCTGAGGCACGCTCAGAGGCACGCTGACTGCAGCGCCGAAAGCTGTTGTCCCGGAGGCTTTCTCCTGCCCGTCTATATAGACTTTATACGTCAACGCCCCTGTAGCCTGAGTGCCGTCGTAGGTGGTATCGGGACATTGGAATGAGAGCTGTCCGGAGAGAGCGCCTTTGGGGAAATCGGCCTTCAGATTCAGCGCCGAGGCGGGTGCTTTGCCGGATGCTGTGAAGGGTATATACAGACCGGCTATCTCGTCGTTATATTGGAACTGACACAGTTTGGTGGCGGCGCCGGTTGTGGTGTTCACTTCATAAAGATTGCCCGACTTGTCGGCGGGGGTAACGGTCCAGAACATACGTCCGCTGGCGCGGTCAATGGCAGCGCCGGTGATGTATGCCGGAACGACTCCGGTAGCGCCTACCTTGGTCATGGCGCCGCTGGCGGGTGTTACTTTATAGAGGTCGCCGAGCATATCCACGGCGTAGATGAAGCCGTCGTTGCCGTATGCGCAGGCATTCCACAATCGGGGCAGCTGAGCTATCGTGGTGTGGGTGTTGTCGTTGATATCCATCTTACCGAAGACAATAGTAGGATTGTCGCCGTCAGGGTCATTGACGAAACAGCCGTACACATCCATGCCATTGGTGCAGAGGGCCCTGGGGGTCTGCTCGTTGGTAATTGTGGTACTTTTTATTTGCTTCCAGTCCTCGGTATTATAGGTCTTGTGGTAGTAGGTGCTCTTATGCGATATCTGCGATGTGAACACGTAGAAATTATGATACACGCCATCCAGCTCCACAGCGCTGTAACATCCGCCGAGGCTCTTGTTGTTCAGGGCTGTAATGGTGCCGTCAGTGGTGAAGCTCACCATGCCGGTATGCGCGGCTTTGGTCTGGCCTTCGGGCTTATCGGAATATATCACATTGCCGATAATGGTTATGCCGCCGGTGGCAGTACGGATTTGTGAGACCAAATCATCGTCCGGAGCTTCGGCGTTATTGAGTATGGTGAAATCGGTACCTTCCTCCTCCGGGTTCACTGCCCTGGGTGAGTACTTCTCCTCATTCACGCTTCCGGCTGTTGTAGCAGCGTGCCAGCGACCGGAGGCAAACAACCCCGTAGCCGACATCAACACTATTGTCAGTGCCGCCGCCATGGCTTTCCCTTTGTGTATCATATAGAAGACTTTTTAGTAGATGACAAAAATTAATTTT
>FR897839.1 GCA_000437495.1 Prevotella sp. CAG:485 | reverse complement strand
TCAAGTCGGCTTTTTTCGGACGGATACGTTGCGACTTGCGGTGATGTCGATACTGATGAATGTGGAAGAGGCAGACTTTGTCTATCTAAAAGAGAAGACAGAATCCACAGCAGGCAACCTCAGCGTGCAGTTGGAAAAGCTGTCAACCGCAGGGTATATCTCAGTGGAGAAAGGTTTTCAGGGACGCAAGACGCGCACCGTATGCCGGGTTACCGACAATGGGCGCAAGGCGTTTGAGGAATATGTCGACGCTCTCAAAACCTACCTGAACCTGTAACCGCCTGAAACTATCGGCAAAGCACTAACTTCTGAGCCTCCCATGGCACAAAAATGCATCGCTACGGCGTCTATTTTTGTGCCATGGGTATTCGCAATTTTCAGACGCCAGTTCCGGGCCGTGAATTTTTTCGTGCAATTTTTTTTGCGGCTGAGGGGTTAGGTTTTTGAGAAGCTGCGGTTTTAATAAGTGTATGACGACAAAGAGCAATATAGAACTGCTTTTCCGAAGCAACTATCCGGCCATGCTGACGCTGGCGATACGCCTGCTGCATGACCCGGAGACAGCGAGAGACATTGTGCACGATGTCTTCGAGTCGGTGTTGCGGGAAAATCTGTCTACCGTCACTTGCGCCTATCTGCTTACCGGCGTCCGTTTTGCCTGTATGAAGCATCTCCGCAATCTTTCGGTGCGCGAACGGTTCAACAATCTCTACGCGCTCGATATTGACGAGACTGAAGATGACGAGTGGCCCGACCCGGAGGATGTGGCCCGGCTCAACGGACTGATAGACAACTCGTTGACCGAACAGGACCGCCGGGTGGTGAGGATGCGTTTCACCTTTAGGATGTCTTACAGCGAAATCGCCGCAGAGTTGGGCATCAGCGAAACGGCTATCTATAAGCATTTGCGTCATGCAATGGATGTCTTACGTCAAAATTTCAACCGCAAATGAAAGACAATATCGACCGGCTCCTTGATGCCTTAGAGCACCCCGAAAATTATCCCGATGCCGAGGTTGAGCAGATTCTTGCCGACCCTGAAGCACGCGAAGTCTATGATATGCTGCGCAAAACGGCAGACGCTTCCTCGCCTGTTCCAGAGATAAATCTTGATGAGGAATGGCAGCGCTTCGAGGCGAAGCAAACCAAGCGTAAACGCGTATTTATGCGCCGGCTCCCATTTATGGCATCGCGCAAAACTGCCGCCATTCTCATCACTATCGTCGGCACCCTTGCTGTGGTCGCCGCCACCATTGGCGTAACTCATTATATCGGCGAGAGAAAGGAAATTGCACAGTCTCAGCCGGTCGAGTCTGCGGAACCGGAAAAGGCTATTACTGCCGAGAGAAACCCGGCTAATGCCGACACCATTGCAAAGAAGGAGGCTCCGCTGCCGCAGACAATAGTTTTCAAAGGTGAGAACCTTGAAACTATCCTTGCCGACATTGCGCGGTATTACGGTGCATCTGTCAAGTTCAATCAGGATGCCGCCAAGTCGCTGCAGCTCTATTTTGAATGGAATCAGGCTCTGCCGCTCAACGAAGTTGTGGAGCAGCTCAACAACTTTGAGCAAATCAACATCACACTCACCGACAACGTATTGACCGTAAAATGAAACGCCTTATCATTCTTTTTGCGGTGATGCTTTGTGTCGCCAACGCCTTTGCGCAGAAGTTCAGCTACCGCTTCAATCATACACCTCTTGCCGATGCGCTCACTCAGATTGCCCGGCAGCATCCCGACCTTCACATCAACTTCATCTACAACGAACTCGACAAATATCCGGTTACGGCAACCATCCGTACGAACGATGCCTACGAAGCGCTGCGGCAGC
Organism: Prevotella sp. CAG:485; assembly: GCA_000437495.1. Classification (GTDB taxonomy): domain Bacteria; phylum Bacteroidota; class Bacteroidia; order Bacteroidales; family Muribaculaceae; genus Lepagella. Next base: position 3,172 of record FR897839.1, on the reverse strand, counting down.
TCATAGGCCTGAATCCGGTGTCGGTAATTCGGTCAGGAGGCAGATTCTACATCGAGGCTTTGCAACACGGCAAATTCATTTACCACGGACGCGCCGTGGGCAGCGACAATATGCCGGTAGCGGCGGCCACAATAATGCTCCTTGCCCCCAAAGACTCCGCTGTAATAACTTACGGCATTGCCGATGCCGAAGGGCGCTTTTCAATACCTTGCGACCGGCGTAATGTAATTGCCAAACTCAGTTGCACAGGTTATATCACCACATATCGCTCTTGTCAGAATTTCAATTGCGGTACTATTGTCATGCCAATTCATGCCGTTGCTCTCAGTCAGGTAAATGTAGAGGCCAAAACAGCTGCCGTCTACCCCGACAAGACTGTTTTTATACCTACAGCCCGACAAAAGAATGCCTCTCAAACCGGTGCAGATTTGATTGAGCATATCGGAATTCCGCAGCTTAAAGTTTCAATATCGGGAAATATATCGACAAATTCCGGAAGCCCCGTTGGTATTTTTATAGATTTCATCCCTGCCTCAAGCGACGATTTGAAAGCCATGCGCATTTCGGATGTGCGCCGGGTGGAATATTACCAGAACCCGACCGACCCGCGCATGCAGGGATATTCATTTGCGGTTAACTATGTAATGGCAAAATATGAATACGGCGGTTATGTCAAGGGAATGGGAGTAGGCAATCTGTTGTCTTACTCCGAACAGTTGCTCGGCATTGTGAGGCTTCAGAACAAGAAAATGACATACGACCTTATGGGCTACGGTTTTAACTCAGACCATGAACATAACGGCTCTGAGTTCACTGAGACTTACCGACTTCCACAGCCCGACGGCGACATAAAAACTTTCGACCGCTATTCAAAAACCACTTCTTCAAAATACAGTCATCAGCAATATTTCGCTGCTTTCATTGCCACATATAATTCTGACAATGTGCAGGCTTCCACCCGGATTAACGGCAGTATTGACCGCCGTCCTGATGACCGCAGTGGCACAGTGATGTATACTCCCGCCGATTATCCGGCATCGGATTATTCTTCAACTCTTTTTAATTCGTCAAAATTTATTTCGTATAACGGCTCTTATTTCTTTTCTCTGCCTAAAAGCAACACAATTACGTTTACTCCCCAATATATGTATTCGCACACTCGGCGAAACTCATCATATCTGGAAAATGGATACGCTCCTATCCTCAACAATGCCACCGACAACACAAATCTGTTCAGAGCCGACTTGAAATATTCTCACGATTTCGGCAGATATGGCAGCATACTGACCCTTATCAGGGGCATTTATGAATACAACCGCACACGATATAACGGTTCGGTAGAGTCGCTTGACAAAGCCAAGACTTCACGTATCGGCGTGGGGGCTAACTACAGCATCAGTGTGGGAAGTTTCCGTGGCACAGTCGGATTCGGATGGGATTGGGACCGCCTGCAGTTCGGCGATTTAACCGACAAGCCATCCGCCCCGTGGTTCGACCTCTCGCTGCAGTATTCCATAAAACAAAAGCACTCCCTTTCCACCGTCTTTCATTACAGCACTTGGGCACCTGACCCAAGTTACAAAAGCCGGAACGTTATCTCTGCCACGCCTTTGCTGAGTTATACCGGCAACCCGGCCCTGGTGCCCGACAAAAGCTATGATTTAGGCTTGTTCTATTCATGGTATCCGAACAACAACTACAGCTTCAGTGCTTTCGCAACGACATGGATTATGGGCGATAGATATGTTTTTGATTATGAAGCCTCTCCTACCGGAATCTTACGTACTATAAAACAGCCATTGGGCAGCTTTTCGCAAACAAACTATGGCGTCAGCGCGACTCTCAGATTCCTTAACCGCAACCTCGTTTTTACAGGCCAGATAAGTCATTCGCTGAATCACAACGGCACCCCATATAATATCAATCATTCTTATGTGGACTGGTATGCCCGGATACGCTACTATCTGAATGACTGGAATTTTGCTCTCACATATATCTCAGACCAAGGCAAACCCGACGGCAGCATAAACGGGGTATGGGTAAAGTCCAAAAGCGACTGGTACATAACCATCGGCTGGGCTAATTCCAACTGGAACCTCAAAGCAAATATTATTGACATGACGCGCTGGAACTGGCGCGGCGACCGAAGGACAATGCGCAGCAAGTATTACGACACCGTTGAACAGGTTTATAATGGCAGCAGTCATGCGCTGATACAGATATATGTCACTTACACCTTCGGCTTCGGCAAAAAGGTAACACGTGACAACGAGCCCGGCGTTTCCGGCTCCGCAGCCTCCGGCATCTTGAAATAAAACGTATCTTAAAATCTAAAATAGGAATAGTTAGCTAAAGTAGCTTGTCCCATAACTCCCAAAATTCCCATCCATCCCAAAACGCCCATACCTCCCATGCCTCCCATCAGAGGCAGCTGCGCAGAAAGGGAATCTCCGGCACAGCGGCTTTGCGTGTGCCCTTCGGGGAGAAGCCGTGTCCCTCGCGCAGCAGAACCAGCAGCTCGGCATCTGATTGCCTGACATTTACGTCGGCAAAACACAGATTTTATCATTCCATTGCCTCAATTCCGATTCACCCCTTTCCGGGAACCGGCGACATAAACCAATGTCGATAAATTGTTCAAAAATCATGCACCATTTCTCACAAAAATTTATTAACTTTGCACTTACCTAACATCGAAATCTGAGAATGACCTTTTAACAAAAAGATTTACAGCGCGAGCTGACACCCTTTTTGAAACTCCCGAGCAGTTGTTACCGGCTTTGGTCAGCCTTCAGATGCTCTCCGGAAGTCTCGCTTATTTAAATCATAATAGCCATGAATAAAACTGAATTGGCTCGAAAGATACAGACATTGGAAGGTTTGAGCAACGAGGAGAAAACCGCATTGCTGGAACTTATCCGTGGCCATAAGAAATATGGTTTGGTATGGGAGGAAAAGCCCGAAGATATTGAAGAGCGACTTCGGGAAGAGCTACCTATCCTTGTAGAGCGAAACGACAGCAAAGTGCATCCCATAATCTCCGATAATCCCGCTGCCCCCAACCATCTTATCATTGAGGGCGATAACCTCGCAGCCCTCACCGAACTCTCCTATACCCACAACGGAAATATTGATGTAATCTACATCGGGGCAGCGGCGTAATTCCGTGGCA
>FR897838.1 GCA_000437495.1 Prevotella sp. CAG:485 | reverse complement strand
GTACACGACAAAGCCGTCCCACAATCTGCCGGGGCGCAAGGGAAGCTGCGAGAGTGACTTGCAGGAACTCCTTTCCCGCGCCGCCGTGATCGACAACATTGTCGTGCACTACCTGCGTGCGGTCATCGAGGACAAGCGTTATCCAGAACTTGCTTTCAGGGCCTGCCGTGGCATCATGAACCTGGAGAAAAAGTACGGGCAGGAACGCCTTGTATCCGGGTGCGACGCGGCCATGGACGCACGCCGCTACAGCATCAGCGACATGGTGGACATCCTCGAGTCCGGGGCGGACGCGGATTATCTGCCGGGAGCCGAGGCTGATGACCGGGAACCTCATAGACCGGCCCACCGTAACATACGGGGCAAAGAATACTTTGCCGCCAGCATAAAACAATCAACACAGAACAACAACGCAGAAAATGGAAACAAACGATAAAACCTCCCCTGTAACTCCGGAGAAAGACCGCAACTCTGTCTCTCTGGATCTCATGCACCGCATGCGCCTTCACGGAATGGCCGCCGCTTTCTCCGAAAGCCTTCAGGCGACCTTCGCCGAGACAATGACACCTGACAGCTTCCTCAACTGGCTGCTCTCCAGGGAATGGGACTTCCGGGTGGCCCGTAACATCGAACGCCTTATAAAAGGCGCGAACTTCAGATACAACGACGCATCGGTGGCGCAGATCGACTACACGCTGCCGCGTGGCCTGGACCGCAACCAGATGGAACGTCTTGCCTCGCTGGATTTTGTCCGCAAAGGAGACAACCTGTTCATCACAGGCTGTGCCGGCACGGGCAAAAGCTATCTGGCCACAGCACTGGGATACGAGGCCTGCAAGGCCGGAATGCGTGTCCTGTACGCAAACGCCTCCAAACTGATGGGCTCTCTGAAAATCGCAAAAAA
>FR897837.1:11433-18757 GCA_000437495.1 Prevotella sp. CAG:485 | reverse complement strand
GAGCCACTGCTGCAGCGTCATCCCCTCCGGATACCCCATCTGCACGGGAAGGAGGAGAAGAGAGGACGCATCCCCGAGTTTCGACAGCGAGAAATGGCTGTAATAACGCGGCTCAGCCACCGCCTTGTGCTCCGTGGCCGCAGCCTTGAACAGCGCCGAAGAGCCACCCTTCACACCCTCCTGCGAAGGCGTGTTGAATAAGTTCACATCCACCCATTCCCCCTTTTTCGAGGCGTACTGCGTCTTGCCCGTTACCGGGTCGATGCGAGCCGGCACCCCGAAGCTGCGCAACCCCGCCACCAAGCAGATATTGGCGCTGAGCGCGTCGGCGATGCCCGTGCGCCACACAGCCTCAGGCGACTTCCGCAGCCGCTTCGGGTTCTCCGTGTCGTCGGGCTTTATATGGCGGCGCACCCGGGCAATCCACTCCTCCGCATTGCCGCGATAACGCTCGGCCTCCGCAGGCTTCACCACAGAGCCGAAGAAAGCCCGGTAAGGCGTCAGCAGCTCATTCTCCACACGCGGGTTCAGCACATACTCCTTGTGCAGCGCTTTCCACCGTCCCGAGGGCTGCGGCGTCAGGCTGAGACAGTCGTCGAGCACCTCGCGACTCACATCGCGCCTATCCTTCTCGCACAGCGATTCCAGCAGGTCGAAGGCCACGGCCCTCTGCTGCGGCTGCAGCGAGTCGAGCCAGGCCTCAATCATGGCGTGGTTGCCGCGCGAGGCCGTTATCACCGAGGCGTAACGCACCACCGGCAGCCCCAACCGCTGCGCCGCCGCGTAAGCCTGCTGCGACGTGGCAAACGTGGCTGTGTAGGCATTGCGGATACTGTCTTCGCGCACCATGCGGCGGTCGTTGAGAGCCCTCTGCTGCGGCGTGGCCTGAGGCAGCGTGGCCGACGACGGCGGTGGCACCAGGTCGAACTCCAGCGTCGCCCGCGAGCCTTCCGAGTACTGCAGAGGCACCGTCAGCGAGCTGCCCGCCGTGGCCTTGCCCATGCCAAAGTGGGTGCCGTCGGAAGCAAAGATTACCATGTCGCCGCGGCCTGTGCTCAGCGTGGCGTTACCCTCACTGTCGCTCGTGCGCACCGCCACCGGGTAATATTCCGCGTAGTTGTAGACGCAGAACGCCACACGCGCATCCTTCACCGGCTTGCCCGCGACATCCGTTCCCTTCACCGTGGTCAGCGCCGTGGGAGCGTAGTTGGCCGTAACATTTATAGTGGTGTAATGCCGGTTTCGGTCCATGACCTCCTCCGGGCCGTCGTAGTCGCCGCCGAACACATTCGTGTGCATCATCATGCCCCGACTTGCCGGCTGATTGAACCAGGCAAGGTTGAGAATCGGCTCCGGCTCGCAGGCGCCCAGGAAGTACCATTTGCCGTCGGCCCAGGCTTCCACCCAGGCGTGATTGTCGTCGGTATGCGCCCAGCGCGGCGTGTAGACCTGACGCGCCGGTATGCCCACGCTGCGCAGCGCCGCCACAGCAAACGTCGACTCCTCGCCGCAGCGCCCTATGGCCTGGCTCACACACGACAGCGGCGACGAGGTCCGCGCGTCCGACGCCCGGTACGTTACCTTTTCGTGGCACCAGTGGTTGACCTCCAAGATGGCCTCCTTCATGCCCAGACCCTTCACACGCTCTTTCAGCTCGGCGTAGAACACCGGCCTGCTCATGTCGAGGTTCTCGTTGTTGGCGCGCACAGGCAGCACAAAGTGATACCACTCGCGCAGCGGCACCGACGCGCCCCATGGCATCTCCGCGCGCGCACGCAGCGACGCCTCCACATTCTGCCGCCAGAACGCCGTGTCATACATGGCCCTGTCAGGCTCCGGCATGTAGCGGTATAAGAAATTCAGCGCCGAGTCGGCCGTGGGAGCCATCTGCGCGGCGCCCGTGTTGCCCGTGTTGAATATGGCTGCCACGGCCATTATAAGAGTTGCAATTTGCAGCTTCATCGTCCTATTGCCTTTAAAATATTGCGTATTTCCTCCCTGTTTGTTTCCTTGCGTAAGTATTCGTCCTCACCCGGCAACCCCATGGGCACACCCTTGCGGCGCCATCTCATGGTCGAGTCGAGCGACCTCCGCGCCGAGGCGTGCAGCTCGTCGGCAGCTTCTGCCAACAGCGCCGCGTTACGGCTGTTGACACCCCCTGCCGCCATAATCAGTATCCTGCCGCCGCTCAGCGCCTTCAGCCGCCGCAGTAGCCCCAGGCCCTTTATGGCCGATGCCGCGCACCCCGACGTCAGTATCCGGTCGAAGCCGTGCCGTATGGCCACCTCCAAAGCCGCCTCCGGGTCGCGACACAGGTCGAAAGCCCGGTGCAGAGTGAACGTGATGTCCGGGTTGACACTGCGCGCCTCCCTCATCAGCCGGTCCATGACACGGCAACTCAGATTCCCCTCCGGCGTCAGCGCCCCTATCACCAACCCCGACGCCCCTGCCCCGGCCGCCATGCGCACATCGCCGAGCATCACACGCACCTCCCCCCTGTCGTAGTGGAAATCGCCCGGACGCGGCCTTATCAGCACATTCACCGCCATGCCCGTGGCCACCGCCTCCCGAATCAGTCCGAAGGAGGGCGTCATGCCACCTTCCGCCAACCCCGAGCATAGCTCCACACGGTCGGCACCGGCCGCCACAGCCTCCTTCACCGCCCCCAACGAGCCGCAGCAAATCTCAAGCAGAGTCATCATTTCAGCGTTATTATGTAGTCGGGACCCTTGGCCGCCTGCCGGTCCACAGCAAGCGTTACGCCCTCGTCAGAGCGTTGCAACTCCACCTTCCGCCCCGTGGCGAACTCCTCGGCGTGTTTGGCCTTAACGCCCGGCAGGAAGAGCCCTGACGCCGGCACACTGTCGGCCTGCAGGATATGCACATACAGCTCCTTGCCCTTGCGTGTGGTGGCGCCCCACGGCTGCGGCTTCACCTCGCCGCCCTCCGTGCCGTAGATGGTGGCGCCATACACCTTCAGCCACTCGCCCATGCCGCGCAGCCGCTCCAGACTCTGCTCAGGCAACCGCCCGTCGGGTCGCGGACCGATGTTCAGCAGCAGATTCGCTCCCATCCCCGAGCAGCGCACCAGCAGACGTATCAGCTCGTCCACGCTCTTGTAGTCCGTGTCCTTCACCTTATACCCCCACATCCCGTTCATGGTCTGGCACGTCTCCTTGGGCAGCTGCGCCAGAGCCTGCTCGCTGTAGCCCGCAGTGTTCTCGCCCGGCACATCGCGCTCAAAAATCTGAATATCCTCGCCCGGAAGCACGTCCTCATGATGGTTGTTGGCCACCAGGCACCCCGGCTGCAGCCTGTGCACAAGAGCATACTGGCTGTCGAGCTGCCAGTCGAACGGCACCGTGNNNNGCTGCCAGTCGAACGGCACCGTGTCGGAGTCGTGGTCCCAGTAGCCGTCAAACCATATCGCACGGATGGGACCGTAGTTGGTAAGCAGCTCCGTGAGCTGACGGTCCATGAAATTGCGGTAAGAGGTCCAGTTCTGATGCGTCGTGTCGCGCCCCGTGCGCCTCCCCGTGCGGCCAAGCGGATAATCCTCCCTCCGCCAGTCGAGGTGCGAGTAATAGAGATGCAGCTTCAGGCTGTGGCGCTGACAGGCCGCCGCCAGCTCCTTCAGCACATCGCGGCCGAAGGGAGTGCCGTCAACAATGTTGTAGTTGCTTGTCGAGGTGCCGAACATCGAGAAGCCGTCGTGATGGCGCGTGGTGAAAGTGATGTAACGCGCCCCCGAAGCGCTGATGGCCTCCGCCCATTCGTCGGCGTTGAAGCCGATAGGGTAGAAGCCCCCGGCAGCCTTGCAGTACTCCTTTTCGTTGACGCCCGAGTTGAGATACCACTCTCCCTGGCCGAACATGGAGTAGATGCCCCAGTGAATGAAGATGCCGAACCGGTCGGCTGCGAACTCGCGCTGAGCCGCGCGCACCGATTCGCTCGGAGTGTACGCCCCCGCCGTGGCCATGGCACACAGTGCCGCTAAAATTAAAAGAATCTTTTTCATGTTAGCGCTTGCGCTAATAATGAGTTTAATGAGTTTAATGCCGCCGCTTGGTAGCTACTGTAGCTACTGTAGCTACCTTAGCTACTCAGCTACCCTGCTACCCGGCTACCACGCCAGCGCCGCCGCTCCAAGCACCGCCGCGTCGGTAGCCTTCAGCCCCGTAGCCAGTATCTTCACCCGGTTCCGGTACAGAAACAGCGTGTGCTCCTCCAAAGCCTTGCGCATGGCCGGCTCAAAGTGGCGGAAAGCATTCGCCACCCCGCCGAAGAGAATTATCGCCTCCGGGTCGGAGAACGTTACAAAATCGGCACACGCGCGCCCTATCACCGAGCCCGTGTATTCGAGCGCCTCCACGGCCCATTCCTCGCCGCGGTCGGCCGCCTCACCCACCATCTTCGCCGTCAGCTCAGCGGGCACCTCCATGCCTCTGCGACGCATCACAGCCGTCGCCGTAGCCACCACACCCGGCGCCGCGCAATACGTCTCCAAGCAGTCCGTACGACCGCAGCCGCACTTCCGCCCCTCGCCGCCGCGCACCGAGCTGTGGCCCAGCTCACCCGCGAAGCCGCGGTGCCCCGTGAGCAGATGCCCGTCGCAGACAATGCCGCTGCCCACACCCGTGCCAAGCGTCAGCACGATGAAATCCTTCATGCCGCGTGCCGCCCCGTAGCGCATCTCGCCCACAGCCGCCGCATTAGCGTCGTTGCTCACCGCCACCGCCATACCCGTAGCCTTGCTCACAATGTCGCGCAGCGCTATCGGCATCGGCCACGGCAGATTAGTGGCAGCCTCAATCATACCCGTGCGATAGTCGGCACACGGCGCACAGATGCCGATGCCCGACACTTCCTCGCGTCGAACACCGGCATCTGCCAATATTTCTTCTATCAGTTCCCCTATTTTGGCGGCATAGGCCTCCACCGTTTCCCCGGCCGTCGGCATCGACCGCCGCGCCGGGATAACCCCCTGCTCATCCACCAGAGCCACCACCGTGTTGGTGCCCCCGATGTCTATGCCGCAGACATACTTCTTCTTCATAATGCAAAGTTAGCAAAATTTTGCTAACTCCGCATTTCTCGCATTAGAAAAAGCCTTTTAGCTAAGGTAGCTAAATTAGCTAATTTAGCCGCCCTCACTCAGCGCCCGCCTTAAGCTCCTTAAATTCCTTAAGCTCCTTAGCCGCGCTCATTCGCCATCCATCGGCATATAGTGCTGGTAGGGGTGCAGGCAGGCCGGGCAAACCTTCGGCGGCTCTATACCCTCAAACACATACCCGCATACCAGGCACTGCCATTTGATGGGTTTGTCGCGCTTCCACACCGTGCCCTCCTTCACCTGCTTCTGCAGCTTCAGGAAACGGTCGCGGTGGAAATTCTCCACCGTCGCGATGGCCCGGAAACGAGCCGCTATGTCGCTGAAGCCCTCTTCCTCGGCCACGTCAGCTGCATTCTGATAAAGCTCCACACCCTCGTGCAGCTCCTCATTGGCAGCTATGCCAAGATTCTCCTCCGTAGGAGCCAACAGACCATTGTCAACACCCACCGGACCCGGAGCCTCTACTGTGCCCTCAGTCAGATATTTCAAGAAAATCTTGCCGTGGTGAAGCTCATTGTCGGCCGTCTCCTTGAAAACGTTCGAGATATAGAAATAATTCTCCTTCTGCGCCGTCTGAGCGTAATAAGTGTAACGCGTTACCGCGCCCGATTCAGCTATATAGGCCGTGGCAAGGTTCTTCTCCGTGCGCGTGCCCTTCAGTGATTTCTGTGCTGTCATAGTATTCAGGTTGTAAGTCATAAAGCTAACACCCGAACAGCCCCAAAAGTTCGTGCAGCGCCGCCGCCTTCAGCCGAGGCACAGTGGCCGCCGCCGTCATGTCCTCACGGCTCGCGTTCAGCGGCGACACACCCCTCACCGCCGCAAAGCCGTCTAAAAGGCCACTTCCCTGTGGCACCCTCACACACCCCGACAGCAGAATCACCGGCTTGCCGAGCCTCCGAGCAGCCTCCAACAGCGCAAACGGCACCTTCCCCGCCGCCGACGACTCATCCGTCCTGCCTTCGCCCGTAATTATCACATCCGCCTGCTGCAACTGCGGCAGCCACTGACGAATCACATACTCCGCACCCCATTCACGCTGCCAGCCCAGGAGCCTGCCCGCCACCACAATGCCCCCGCCGGCGCCCCCTCCCGGCATCGCCATCAGCTCTTCGGCACTGCAGCCAATACACCGCGCCGCCACCGACGCGTAATGACGCAGCGCCCCGTCCAACCACTCGGCCTGCTGCGGCGTGGCACCCTTCTGCGGCGAGAAACGCAGCGCCGCCCCCTCCGCGCCCGTCAGAGGCGCACGCACATCCACCAACATTCGCACCCGTGGCGCTTTGACCCCGCTCAGATCTATCTCCTGCAGATTCGCCAAATCCTTGGCTGCCGGCCTGCTCACCTCGGCGCCCCGAAAGCGCAGCCGCGCCCCCAACGCCGCCAACAGCCCCATGCCCCCGTCGCACGTCGCCGAGCCTCCCACACCCAACAGAATCTCCCCTTCGCTGCCGCTCATCCGGGCAAGCATCCTCCCAAGCTCAAACGTAGAGGCTTCCATCACCCTTGCCCTGCTCGTGCCCTCGCGGTTGCCGAGACCCGCCTTCAGCGCCATATCCACCGCCGGCTGCCTCACCCCAGCCAATGTTAGTACCCTTGCCGTGCCCTCGCCGCCGTCGGCCATCGGCAGCGCCCAAGCCTCATAGCCCGCCTCACACAACGCCGCCGCCACCTGCCGCGACGCCTCCTCCGCGCCCACACAGCCCTTGAAGCTGTCAAAGCAAACAGCAACACGGGGGGTAGCTTTTTTAGCTAATTTAGCTAATTTAGCCGGTTTAGCTATTTTATCTCCCATCACTCCCATGCTTCCCATTTTTCTCATATTCTGCCAAAAAATCCTGTGCCAGCTTCGGCTCATCCATCAGGCGCCGCAGCAGCCCCAATCCCCAGCGGCATTCCGCACACCGGTTGGCCGAGCAATACTCCCCATACAAAAAATGCAGCGCCTGGCTGTCGGCAGCACACCTCACCTCAAACCCCTGCTCGCGCCACATCCGCGTGTCGGCCGTAGCCTCCGCCTTCAGCTCCCCAAGCAGCTCCTCAGCCATCGCACACAGCTCCTCGCGCTTCTCATACAGCCCGTAGGCATAAAGCAGCGTTACCACACCGTTTATGCACACCAACTCGCGCGAAGACCCCGTCAAACCGCCACTCAGCGCCCCTTTTGCTCCTCCGGTCACCCTGCCGAAGCCATAATGCCCCTGCCAG
>FR897837.1:9878-11291 GCA_000437495.1 Prevotella sp. CAG:485 | reverse complement strand
CCCGCCGCTGCGGCATATTCGCCGGCCTCACACGCCGCAGCTTCCACCCAAGCTCACACAGCGGCTCCAACCCATATTTACGACCCAGAAACCCATACTCGGCCACCAACCGCCGGCAGTAATCATCCGGCGCCTCATCCCCCTTCTCCGGCAACAGACCCGCCCTGCCCATCAGCAACGCCTCAAGCTGAAACAGATTCCCGCTGTGCCTCTCCAGCACACTCAGCGGCACCGACGCCGCCAGCGCCTCCATAGCCTCCCCGTTCACCCCGAAGCCAAGCGACCGCGCCAACACCGCAAACGCCGTCTGACGCCAGTTGCCATGCAAGCGGTCCAACAACGCCTTCACCCCCTCTGCCCTCCGGCTGTAACGCATCGTCAGCAGAGCCTCTATCCACGAATCGCGCAACACCCCCTGCAACCCACCAAGAAACCCCTTCGCCAGCCCGCACCGCAGATACGGCTCCCCCTCGGCGCACAACGCCTCCAACACCTGCCCGAACACCTCCGGCACCCGCATCACCACCTGTGCCGGATGTTCCCCGTTTTTCTTACACACCATCCCGTCATCTTCACACACCACATGCAGAATCACCGCGTCGTAGCCACTGTCGCCGTCGTGCCGTAGCCACTGTCGCCGTCGTGCCCGTGCCGAAACCAGTCCGACGCTCGCCTGTGCATCTCCACATCTCCTGCCCACACCTTACCGTCCACCCTCATCCTGGCGAAACTGAAATCCGGACCGCTGCTATGATTGAGCACCCCCGGCTGCACCACCTCCGCCACCCGTCCGTCCGTCAGCAGCAGACGGCACCCCTTCCTCACCGCCACCGCCCAATACACCTGCAGCGCCCACTCCCTCCCCATCAGCCTCCTCACCCCCTCTGCCATAGCCTCCCCTTTCGCCTTTTTCCCCTCTTTTTTCCCCTCATTCTTCGCTAAGCTCACCTTCCCCTCTTTCTCAGCCGCCCCCTCAGCCTCAGCTTCCCCTTCCTTTTTCGCTAAGTTTTCTTTTGCCTTGGCCATCCCTTTTGCTTTAGCTTCCTTCTCTTCCTTATCTCCCATAGCCACGGTTTCCTTATCCACCTTAATCTCCATAGCCATTTCCCTTATCCTGGCAAGAATCCTTCCCTTTTTAGCCACCCTTTCCACCATACCCACGGTTTCCTTATCCACCTTAGCCTCCAGAGCCATTTTCCTATCCCTTTCCCTTTTATCCTTCAGAGCCATTTTCCTCATCTTTTCCACAATCAGCTCACCCTTATCCACCATAACCACCCTCACCCCCTCCTCAGCCCCCTGAGCCTCCTCAGCCTTAGCCACCCGAGCCTCCATAGCCACCCTTTCCTCCTGAGCCAAAGCCTCTTTCCCCTCCTTATACCCCTTAGCCCCCATAGCCTCAGCCACCTGAGC
>FR897837.1:0-9853 GCA_000437495.1 Prevotella sp. CAG:485 | reverse complement strand
CTTAGCCTCCATAGTCTCAGCGCCCATAGCCTCAGCCTCAGCCCCCATAGCTTTAGCCACCTTTCGCTTCTGAGCCATAGCCATCCTTTTAGCCTCAGCCCCCATAGCCCCTTTTTCTTCTCTCACCAATTCCCTTTGAGCCATTTCCTTGCTCACCATTTCCTCTTGAGCCAAATCCCTTATTTTGGTCATAATACGCCCCTTAGCCCCCAATTCCGAGGCATCCATTCTCCTCACCATCGTAGATTCCTTCATAACCCCCAAAGTTACAAAAAATTCCCTTTCCCCGCAACCCCTCCCCAAAAAAATTTCCCCCCTCCCTTCCTTTTTCCCTCTCCTCCCTCTCTTTCCCTCTCTTTCCCTCTCCTCCCGCCTCCCTGCGCCCCCTTTTCCGCCGCTGCTGCCGCCTTTCCCCCTTCCCGCCGCCTTTCTCTCTTGCCGCCTTTTCCGCCGCCTCTTGCCGCCGCCTCTCCTTGCCGCTTTCTCCCTTGCCGCCCTTTTATGTAACTTATGTTTCGTATGTAATTTATGTTTTTTATGTTTCCCTCGCTCCTTTCCTCGAAGCCCTTTCCCTTGCAGCCTCTGCTTGCGGCCCTCTCCTCTCCGCCGCCCCTTAGCCGCCCCCTTAGCCGCTTCTCTGCTTGCTCTCAAATTTGTGTTGGCTGAGCGCTTCAGCGCCCCTTTTTGCCGCCCTAAGCTCCCTCCCAAATTTGTGTTGGCTCGGCGCTTTAGCGCCCCCTTTCCTGCCTTTTTCGCTTTTGCTCTCCTGCCGCCCCTTTTGCCGCACCCTTCTTCCCTCGCCTTCCTTGGCTTTTCAGTTGCCATAATTTTGGTGCCGGCGAAGGCTTTAGCCTCGGGGCTGCTTTCTCGCTTTCGCCGCTTTTCTTGCTACCATAGCTACCGTAGCTACCGCAGCTACCACAGCTACCGCGGGTGCAAAAGGCGGGGCCGTGGGTGCGCAAAAATTACTTCGGGCGAGCATCACTGCCCGCCCGAAGCATCACGATGAAACAGTCTTGGGAGTATCAGGTCTATCGTTGACCAAATCTATTTTTCTTTTGCGCCGCCCGGAGCCTTAGCCGCTAATTTTGTCAGCTCTCGGCAGGGCTCTTAAGCTCTAAGGCCTCTAAAGCCAAGCCCATCCAAGGCAAGCCTCTCAGCTCGGCAGGCGCCAGCCCCCAAGCAGCCCTTCAAGGCAAGGCTCAGCAGGCCGGTGTCCTCAAAGGCCTTAAGCTCCTTAAATTCCCTAAGCTCTTTAAGCTCCCTAAAAGGGCTCTCCAAGGCCAAGCCTCTCTCAAGCAAGCCTCTAAAGGCCGGGCTCCCCAAAAGAGCCTCAGCCTCAAAGCCTCCCGGCCCCTTTTTTGGCGCGGCGTTTTATTTCACCAGTTCGCGGCCTTTTTCTATGGCCTGCTCATTCATCGGAATGAGTTTGTGGTGGCGTTCGGGCAGTGATTTCTTCAGGCCCTTTATCACGTTCTCCATCGGGAGCTTGTAGGGCATCACCTCCAGCAGTGCGCCCATCACAATCATGTTGTAGGCTTTGGAGTTGCCTATGGCCAGCGTGGCGCCCATAGCGTCGATGGGGTAGATGGTGATGTCGTCGCGATGGCACGGGTTATGGATGCCGTCCGTGTCGTAGATAAGTATGCCGCCGGGTTTCACTTTGGGACCGAACTTATCGAGGCTCTGTTGGTTGAGGGCTATCACCACGTCGTATTTGTCGAGTACCGGCGAAGAGATTTTCTCGTCGCTGAGTATGACGGTTACGTTGGCGGTGCCGCCGCGCTGTTCCGGGCCGTAGCTGGGCATCCACGTTACCTCTTTGTCGTCCATAAGGCCCGAGTAGGCCAGTATCTTGCCCATCGACAGTACACCTTGTCCGCCGAAACCGGCTATGATGATTTCTTCTTTCATTGTTGACAGGGAATTAGTTGTTTTTCAGATCGCCGAGGGGATATTTCTCGAACATGTGTTCGGCCATCCACTGGTTTGCTTTCTCGGGGCTGAGTTTCCAGCCTGTGTTGCAGGTAGACACTACTTCCACCACGCTGGTGCCTTTTTTGGCTATAGCGTTTTCGAAGGCTTTTTTCAGAGCGGCTTTAGTTTTGCGCACTGCCGCGGGAGTATGTACGGCCTGACGGGTTACGTAGCAAGTGCCGTCGAGTTCCTTCATCAGGTTGGTGATTTCCAGCGGGTGTCCGTTGAGGTCAACGCGGCGACCGTAGGGTGTGGTGGCAGTTTTCTGGCCTATGAGGGTGGTGGGGGCCATCTGGCCGCCGGTCATGCCGTAGATTGCGTTGTTGACGAAGATCATCACTATGTTCTCGCCACGGTTGGCGGCGTGGATGGATTCGGCGGTGCCTATGGCCGACATATCGCCGTCGCCCTGATAGGTGAACACCACGTTTTCAGGCCACAGACGGCTGATGGCGGTGGCTACCGCGGGTGCGCGGCCGTGGGCGGCTTCTACCCAGTCCACGTCTATGTAGTTGTATGCGAAGACGGCGCAGCCTACCGGCGAGATGCCTATGGTGCGGTCTGTAAGGCCCAGTTCGGCCACCACTTCGGCCACCAGTTTATGGATGACGCCGTGAGAGCAGCCCGGGCAGTAGTGCATGTGCACTTCCTCAAGGAGTTCAGGCTTGGAATAGACCTTATTCTCCGGGCGGATTATATCGTTGATTTCCATTGATTCAGATTTGGTTAGAGGTGGGTTGCTACTGCTTATTTGATGATTTTCTCCTTCAGGGCGTCGAGCACTTCATCGGGGCTGGGGATGATACCGCCCAGGCGGCCGAAGTGTTCTACGGGCAGACGGTCGTGCACGGCAAGGCGCACATCTTCTATCATCTGGCCGGCGTTAAGCTCTACGCAGAGGATACCTTTCTTGCCCTCGGCGGCTTTGGCGATGGCGTCGGTGGGGAAGGGCCACAGGGTGATGGGGCGCACGATGCCCACTTTGATGCCCTGTTCGGCGGCCAGCTCGCGGGCTTTGTCGCATATACGGGCCACCGAGCCGAAGGCTACCATCAGGTAGTCGGCACCTTCAACGCCTATTTCCTCCCAGCGGGTCTCCATGCGTTCTATCTCGCGGTATTTGGCCTGCAGCTCATGGTTGATAACCTCCATGCGGGCCGATTCCAGCTCCAGGCTGGTGACGACGTTGCGTTTGCGGCCGTTTTTGCGTCCGGTGGTTGCCCACGGACATTCGCGGCGTATTTCGTCGTCGGTACGGCGCGGACGGAAGTCGGGCAGCACCACTTTCTCCATCATCTGGCCCACGATGCCGTCGGCCAGTATCATCGACGGAGTGCAATATTTGAATGCCAGGTCAAAGCCCAGGCCTACGAAGTCTACCATTTCCTGCACGGTGCTCGGGGCCAGAACAATCAGGTGATAGTCGCCGTGGCCGCCGCCCTTGGTAGCCTGGAAATAGTCGGCCTGCGAGGGCTGTATGGTTCCCAGACCCGGTCCTCCGCGCATTACGTTGAGCACCAGTGCCGGCAGTGAGGCTGCTGCTATGTAGCTGATGCCTTCCTGCTTGAGGCTCACGCCCGGGCTCGACGACGACGTCATCACTGCTTTGCCCGATGCGGCACCGCCGTATACCATATTGATGGCGGCTACCTCGCTCTCGGCCTGAAGCACCGTCATGCCCGTGGTTTCCCACGGCATCAGCTCTTCAAGAGTTTCAAGTACTTCGCTCTGCGGAGTGATAGGGTATCCGAAATATCCGTCGCAGCCGTAGCGTATGGCGGCGTGGGCTATTGCCTCGTTACCCTTCATGAGTCTTACCTCTTCTTTCATATCTTAGGGGATGTGGTTTTTGTGGTTTGTGTGTCTTGGCTCTTGTGGTCTCAGTCTACTTTCACGCGGTAAACCTCTATGCATGCGTCCGGACAAACCAATGCGCATGAGCTGCAGCCTATGCACTTTTCCGGATGGGCCATATATGCGAAATGATAGCCGCGGTCATTTACCTCGTTGGGTTGCAGCGACAGGGTGTCTGTAGGACAGGCCACCACACACAGGTTGCAGCCTTTGCAACGCTCGATATTTACGGTGATTGCACCTTGTATTTTTGCCATATAGGTTAGGTTGGTTGGTTGAGTTGCTTTGTTGTTGTTCAGGCCGGCTTTTTCGGCGTTTTGCGTTTCATGGCTTTGGACGCCGTTGGCGTTGCCTCGTTTCATGGCGTTGGGCGCCGTTGGCATTTCTCCATTTCCGGCCCGTTGGTGTGCAGGTTTGTTCGGCTTACCGGTTGTTCGTTTCATCGCTCCGGCCACCCGGAAAAATTCTGACACGCAAAATTACAAATTTATTTTTACCCCGCGCCGTTTCACAAATATGTTTTACAACATATTTTTGCGCTTTCTTTAGCTAAAGCCTTGTAGCTATTTTAGCTAATTTAGCTAATTTAGCGAGGGTAGCCTAAGCGTTTGCAGCTTGCTATAATTTTGGTGCCGGCGAAGGCTTTAGCCTCGAATCTTTCCCAAAGAAAGAGGGCGCATCCCTCCCGGACACGCCCTCTCTCCATTCATGAGAAAAATTTTTTTTCTCTCTCTATTGCATTATTCTTCTTATTTCACAATTACCTTAAAGCTCTCGCTGCCGGCGCGAACAATGTAGATGCCCGGGCCTTCCACCGGTATCACACAGCGGTTGGCAGCCTTGCTGCGAGCTTCCCAGATGCCGTCGGGGCGAACCACCATCTTGCGCGGCACGCGGCCGTCGCGGTCCACGAATATCCACTGACCCGTGTTGTCGCCCGTTACCTCCGAGCCCGTCATGCCCGTGGAGAAGGGCACGAGGCTTTCCGCGTCATCGGTAGTGTCGGAGGCGGCCACCGTCAAGTCAGCCGGCGACCAGCTCAGAGCGGCACCGCTGTGGTCGCCGTTCTCCTCGCCGCGCAGAGTGAAGATACGCGCCAGGTCAGGCTGCGGCAGCTCGGCCTGCAGCTTGCGCGAACGGTTGTTGGTGGTGTCGGCGTCAGCGTGCAGCACAATATTGGCCTGATAGTTGTTGAAGCGCGGATAGCCTGTGGTTACATTCTCCTGCCATACCACACTGTCCATGGCACCCGGCTGCAGCGAGTTGAAGCGCTGCGAGTGGAAGATATTGCCGTTGCGGAAGAATTCCACCGTGCCGGCGCCCGAGGCCTGCGTGCCTATGTTGATGAACGGGAACACAACGTGGAACGCAGAGTCAGCCCTCACCAAGCTCTTTCACCGGCTCTATCCCGTGAGCCGCGCGTGCATAGAGGAAATAGCCCGCAAGCTCGAACCGGTAAGGTTTGAGCGAGGCGACATAGTTGTTTATCAGGACGAACCCTGCGACGTCATCTGTTTCTTCCACACAGCCATGCTGCGCATAGGGTTTGTGAAAGAGGGGCGCGAAGACACGGTGGCCTTCGGTGGCGACGGCGATGTCTTCTTCTCCGTGCCTACCTTCTTCTGCAACGAACCCTCCACTTTCAGCCTCATGGCTCTCGACCTCAGCCTGGGCTGGCAGATGAGTTTCGCCACCTACCGCGCCATGGAACGCCGTTTCCCCGAGCTGACCATCTGGATGCGCAACCTGCTCGGCGTGCAGCTCTACGCTGTGCAGAACATATACCGCAACGCCTACATGACCACTGCCATGCAGCGCTTTAAGAACTTCTGCAGCCGCTACGACATCAACCCCGGCGCCATCAAGAGCCAGCCCCTGAGCCGCATCAACCGCATCATACCCCTCAAATACATAGCCCAGTACCTGGGCATCACCCAGCAGACCCTCAGCAAGCTCCGCCGGCACCGCTTCACCGACTGAGGCACCCGCGCCGCTTGTCTTTCTGTTATAATTCCGTTCGCCTGAAGAGGGTGTGTCAAAATTCCGGCACACACTTACAAGCAAATTATTCTGACGCGCCCTCTCAGGAGAGCAGCTTCTGCAGCTCGCGGACGCCTTCGGTGGCGGTGGCGCGTATTACCGTAACCCCCGGTATGCCGCTTACGTCGCCCGGATGCGGGTCTATATAATAAATAGGTGTGCCGGGGCGCACAAACTGTATCAGCGACGCCGCCGGATATACCACCAACGACGTGCCTATCACCACAAAGATATCCGCCTGCCGCGCTATCTCTATAGCCTTCTCAATGTTGGGCACAGGCTCCTGGAAAAAGACTATGTGCGGACGCATCAGGTCGCCGTTGCGGCCGCGCGTCTGCGGCGTTGTGTCGAGATGGTCGGCGTCGAGCGCCTCTATATAGTCAGGGTTGCTCACCGAGCGCATCTTCATTATCTCGCCGTGGAGGTGAAGCACGCGTGTGGAGCCGGCGCGCTCGTGCAGGTCGTCAACGTTCTGCGTTATCACATACACATCGTAGTCGCGTTCCAGCTCCACAAGCGCCTTGTGCGCCGCATTGGGCATACACCCCATATACTGGCGGCGACGCTCGTTGTAGAACTGATGCACAAGAGCCGGGTTACGGCGGAAGCCGTCGGCAGAGCAGACATCCATCACCGGATAGTTCTCCCACAGGCCGCCGACGTCGCGGAAGGTGGGTATGCCGCTCTCGGCACTCATACCCGCCCCCGTGGAGATTACAAGCTTCTTTTTCATTTGCAGAGGGGTTGGTAGCTATTTTAGCTATTTTAGCTATTTTAGCCGGTATGCTTACACGGTGAGTATCTCTTTCTCTTTGGCGGCAAACACCTCGTCGATGCGCTTGGTGAACTTGTCGTGAAGCTTCTGCACCTCGGCTTCGGCGTCGCGCTCGGCGTCTTCGCTGAGACCCTTCTTTATCTCTTTCTTAAGGCCCTCGATGGCTTCGCGGCGGGCGTTACGCACACTCACCTTGGCGTTCTCGGCCTCGGCCTTCGACTGTTTCACCAACTGTTTGCGGCGGTCTTCCGTGAGCGGCGGTATGCCCAGGCGTATCACCTCGCCGTTGTTCTCCGGGGTGATGCCTAACGGCGAGTCTATGATGGCTTTCTCAATGACCTTGAACATCGACTTCTCCCAGGGGGTGATGGCAATGGTGCGGGCGTCGGGTGTCGACACGTTGGCCACCTGGTTGATGGGCGTCAGCGACCCGTAATAGTCAACCTTGATGCCGTCGAGCAGTTTTGTTGAGGCTTTGCCGGCGCGGATATGGCTCAGCGCGTCGTCGAGATAAGCCACTGCCAGCTCCATGGCGTCAGAGGCATTGTCGAGATATTCCTTTACTTCCATATTGATTTTCAGCATTGGGGCACAGCCGG
Organism: Prevotella sp. CAG:485; assembly: GCA_000437495.1. Classification (GTDB taxonomy): domain Bacteria; phylum Bacteroidota; class Bacteroidia; order Bacteroidales; family Muribaculaceae; genus Lepagella. The sequence continues at coordinate 2,608 of FR897837.1, read as the reverse complement.
TTGCCCTGCCGCCCACATTATTATATTTTTTTTACCAATGGCAAAGTTACAAAAACTCTTTTTAACCGCCAAAACTTTTTTTTGCCTCCCCGCCGCCCGAGGCGCCTGCTGCCTAATGAGCCTAAGGAGCCTAAGGAGCTTAATGAGCCTAAGGTTAATGTAATTTATGTGGCTTATGTAATTTATGTATCTTATGTGGGCAGCGCCTCTCACATAAATAACATAAATCACATAAATAACATAAGTTACATAAAAGCTACCAAGCTACCGCAGCTACCATAGCTAAAATAGCTACCCGGCTACCGCAGCCTCCCATGCCTCCCAAGTCGCCTCAATTGTTAATTATTCTTAAATCAAAGAAAAAAATCAGGTGAAACTATTGCAAGTGAAAAAAACGTCCGTATCTTTGCATCCTGAAATGCCCGACACGGGGGTTTTTCGGTCGACCGTTCGCGGTTGCCGGAGCCACCTTTTCGGCTGCTTTTTCAGCTATGCGCCGGCCTTATCCACATCCGGCGCCCCACAAGAAACAGTAAAACAAACCAAAACAATGACAAAACATCTACACAACCTTAAGGCAATCCTTGCGGCTGTCATTCTTATGGCACTTACGGCCCCTGTCGCCAATGCCCTGAGCCGGTCGTATTCCATCGACGACCTAACCGGCTCAACATGGGCTCCCTCCGAGAGTATGTATAATGCATTGGTCTACACAACGGACCAATGGATTTTCTACAGAGACATTTTCTACAGAGACCTGCTTGTGGAAGTAAATGGTGCTGAGCTTAAGCTTGAAAAACAGGATGCCAACACCATCATTGTCAAGAATGCGTTTGGCGGTCTGATGGATCTTCCTTTTACCTATAACGGAAGCACCTTTACATTGAAGACAAACGCCACTGCAGGCGGTGATCCCGTTTATCAGGTTACTAATCCGGCCAGCCGCTCCGACATCAAAAAAATAATTGTGTCGCCAACATACCTGAAAAGAAATGGATACAGCTGGGATTATGGCCAATACACAAAATACAGCCACGTATATCACGGCAACGGATGGGTATCGGATGCTTTAGAGGAAAATCCCGGCACTCAAGACGCTAACGGAAACTTTGATCTTTATCTGTCTTTCAACGACAATCCTATCGAAGTTCAAGTAACCTATACCTCGGGAACTACGAAAAAGATTTACATAGATACATGGCAGATAGACTTCTTCAAGCCCACCTGTTCAATTTCCGACATTGAGGTAAAGAATTCCACTTCAAAAGTGCGTAGCTATAAGGGTGAGTTCGACTTCAAATCGGGCAATACCTTCGAGCTTAAAAATCTTGGTGGCCGTTATGCCGGTCTTTCCCCCTACTATACAACCACCTATGGCACCACAACCTTTGCTTCAAATATAGAATATCCTACAGGAAGCTACAATCTCGAAAACGGAACCGCAGTGCTCAACAGCGTTCGTTATACCGTTGAATACGCAGCCGGTGATCCCCTGAACCTCTTAGATGACGACACCAATACTCCAAAGGACCATGTTGTAAAATGTTATTACACAGCCGAAAAACTGGCCAACGGCTCTTACAAGAAGAACATCGACGGCAAAGTGCGTATGCACCCCGATTTGGCCAATCATAGAGGTCAGACGCGCTGGGTAACCAACGGCGGCGACTGCACCACCTGGACCCGCCTGGAATTCTCGTTCAACGACTTCGTGGCTCTTGAAGAGGACGATAACAGCACTCTTGATTCGCGCGTGGGCACCATCAAAGATACCCGCATCACCCCCGACAAGGAGGTTGAGGTAACCCTCGGCGTTGACATCCTTGAAGGCCGTCTGAACGTAAGGCTGGAAAATGAAAACGACGCTTTCCTCACTGCCACCGTGCCCTTCGTGATTACCAAAAACGAGCACTTCACCACCTCCTACGACGTATACGTGGTGCAGGGACGCGTTTCGAGCCACGACCAGGTGGATATGTCGAAAGCCAAGTACATCGGCACCGTGCAGTATGACGCAGCCAAGCGCGGCGAATACTCGGTGGAAGGCACCTTCACCCCCGAGGTCAATGTGAAACCCGGCGAGACGTTTACTGACGACTTCACCTTCTTCGTACGCGCCAACTACGGCCGCGAGACTTCCGCCTCCACATCTACCAAGCGTATGGCCGCCAAGCTCGACCCCACGCACCACGACCTGACCACCGTCAACTTCAGCACCACAACCGGTGTCAACGGTCTTATCAACAACAGCCTCAGCCTGCAGCAGACGCCCGACGGCATCATCGTCAACGCGCCTGAGAACCTCCCCGTAGAGGTCTACAACATGGCCGGCATAAAGATTGCCGAAGGCGTAGCCAACAGCGAAATCACCCTCAACGCCACCGGCGTACTGATGGTGAAAGCCGGCGCCAAGGTCTTCAAAGTGGTAAAATAATTTTTATCCTCAAACCATATAAAACGGAGCTGCAACCCTTTGCAGCCCCGTTTTTTTGCGTTCGCCCCCTGCCGGCCGGCACAGTCAGCCCGTCTCACCGGGCACACCTTATGCACTCGGTTTGAGCAAAAATAAGGCCGCATCAGATTCGTATCCGTCCGAAAAAAGCCGACT
>FR897836.1:83534-111269 GCA_000437495.1 Prevotella sp. CAG:485 | reverse complement strand
AAAATTAATTTTTGTCATCTACTAAAAAACACAATAAGGATGAATTTTAATAATTTCACCATTAAGAGTCAGGAGGCGATTCAGAAGGCCATAGAGCTGACGAAGGCTTCCGGACAACAGCAGATAGAGCCTCTGCACATTCTCAAAGCGCTGCTTGAGGAGAACGAGACTATCTGCAATTTCATTTTCCAGAAGCTCGGCGCCGGCCAGACCGCTCTGAAACAGGCTATAGATAAGGAGATAGCTCTCCTGCCCAAAGTAAGTGGCGGCGACGTAATGCTGAGCCGCGAAAGCAACGACGCTTTACAGAAGGCCATAGACTTTTCAAAATCCTTGGGCGATGAGTATGTGTCGGTTGAAGCCATGCTCATGGGTATTCTGCTGAGCAAAAGCCGTGCTTCGCAACTGCTGAAAGATGTCGGCCTCACGGAGAATGGTCTGAAGGCTGCAATTCAGGAACTGCGCAAAGGACAGAAAGTTACGGGCCAAAGCGCCGAAGAGAGCTATCAGTCGTTGTCGAAATATGCAATCAACCTCAACGACCGCGCCCGCAACGGCAAACTCGACCCGGTGATTGGTCGCGACGAAGAGATTCGTCGCATACTGCAGATTCTCAGCCGACGTACCAAGAATAATCCTATGCTTGTGGGTGAACCAGGTACAGGTAAAACTGCCATAGCCGAGGGTTTGGCAATGCGTATTGTGCGCGGTGATGTGCCTGAGAACCTGAAGTCGAAACAGATATACAGCCTCGATATGGGCGCCCTGGTGGCAGGTGCCAAATACAAGGGTGAGTTCGAGGAGAGGCTTAAGGCCATTGTTAAAGAGGTAACAGCCAGCGATGGCGAGATTATCCTTTTCATCGACGAGATTCACACTCTGGTTGGTGCCGGTAAGGGTGAAGGCGCCATGGATGCCGCCAATATTCTCAAACCTGCTCTTGCTCGCGGCGAGCTTAGATCGATTGGCGCTACCACTCTCGACGAGTATCAGAAATACTTCGAGAAGGACAAAGCCCTCGAGCGTCGTTTCCAGAAAGTGATGGTTGACGAGCCGGATGAAATGGCTGCCATCTCAATTCTCCGTGGTCTGAAAGAGCGTTACGAGAATCACCACAGCGTACGTATCAAGGATGAGGCCATCATCGCCAGCGTTCAGCTGTCAGTCCGTTATATCACCGACCGCTTCTTGCCCGACAAGGCCATCGACCTGATTGACGAGGCCGCTTCAAAGCTGCGTCTGGAACGCGATTCCATGCCGCAGGCGTTGGATGAGGCTGCCCGCACTATCATGCAGCTCGAGATTGAGCGTGAAGCCATTAAGCGCGAAGGCGACCAGTATAAGCTGAAGGAGATTGACGAGAAGCTCAGCAATCTGCGCGAAACTGAAAAGAGCCTGAAAGCCAAATGGATGGCTGAGAAAACTGAAATCGAAAAGATTCAGAAAAACAAACAGGACATTGAGCAACTGAACTTCGAGGCTCAGAAGGCTCAGAATGAAGGCAACTATGCTCGCGTGGCTGAGATTCGTTACTCGCTTATCAAGCAGAAGGAGGACGAGAATGCCGAAATTCAAAAGCGTCTGCATGAGCTGCAGGGCGATGGCGCTATGATTAAGGAAGAAGTCGATGCCGAAGACATAGCCGAAATCGTAAGCCACTGGACAGGCATCCCTGTTAAGAAAATGGCTCAGAGCGAGAAGGAGAAACTGCTTCACCTTGAAGAGGAGCTTCATCGCCGCGTAGTTGGTCAGGATGATGCCATCAAGGCTGTCAGTGACGCCGTCCGCCGTTCGCGCGCCGGCCTGAACGACCCGCGTCGTCCCATCGGCTCATTCATCTTCCTGGGCACCACAGGCGTGGGTAAGACGGAGTTGGCAAAGGCTCTTGCCGAGTATCTGTTTGACGACGAAGACATGATGACGCGTATAGACATGAGCGAGTATATGGAGAAGCACTCCGTGAGCCGCCTTGTAGGAGCGCCTCCGGGATACGTCGGCTATGAAGAGGGTGGTCAGCTTACCGAGGCCGTTCGCCGCAAGCCCTATTCAGTAGTGCTTTTCGACGAGATTGAGAAAGCGAACCCGGATGTTTTCAACATCCTGCTGCAGGTATTGGACGATGGCCGTCTTACCGACAACAAGGGTCGTTTCATCAACTTCAAGAACACCATCATCATCATGACCTCCAACATGGGCTCTCCGCTCATCCGCGAGAATTTCGCAAATATGACCGAGGAGAACCGTCAGGAGACCATCGACCGCACCAAGCAGGAAGTCATTGAGATGCTGAAACAGAACATCCGTCCCGAGTTCCTCAACCGTATCGACGAGATTGTGATGTTCGAGCCGCTGAACCGCAAAGACATACAGAAAATTGTCAATATCCAGATCAACAGCGTCAAGAAGATTCTTGCCGGCAATGGTGTTCAGCTCACCATCACCAAGGCAGCCGAAGAGCTGTTGGCAGATGACGGATATGATCCCGAATTCGGCGCTCGTCCGGTGAAGCGTACCATACAGCGTCTGGTGCTCAATCAGCTGTCGAAAGACATTCTGGCAGGTAAAGTAGACCGCGAGCATCCCATCATCATCGACCGTGAGGGAGACAACCTCGTGTTCAAAAACTAAAGTCTGAGTAATTTACAGAGAGCGCGCCAATTCGTTTATTGACGCGCTCTCTGTTCGTCTTACAGCAAAAGAAATGAAGATGCGTCAGTATGGCGCATCTTCATTAGCTTTTCTCTACCCTATTGGTAGCCGCCGGAATCAGCTGTACTGGAATCCGGGTGCGCTATGATTGACAAAGTAGTTTGTCTCCGTGAGTTTGCAATTGCAGTACGGGCATTTGCCCATTACTTTCAGTCGGCGGTATTCCATGCCGGCATCGAAGGGCTGTCCACACTCCGGATTAGGGCAACGGTAATTGGCTTTGAGCCAGTTGTTTATCTCCATGCGCTTCATCACCGCAGAATTGGCCGGGTTTCGCGACTTAAGATAAAAGCTGATGGAGAGTATCAGGGCTATTCCCATCAATACCATGCGGATTATCATCGGTATGCCCATGCCGTCGTTTTGGCTTTCATAGCCGAAGAATTTCTCAAACGGTATGAGCATTATGAACATGCCTAACGTGGAGCAAATGCCGGCCAGACGCTGTCTGCTGGCCTCTTTGGTCTGTTCAAGCTGCATGTTTACAAGCTTGTTCTGATAATCCTCATAGATACCCTGAAGATGGTCTATCTTGTAAGCCTTTTTGTAACCGAACTTGGCAAGGATAGGTTTCAGCGGTATGGTGAAATGCTGATAACCCAGCTGCACGGTTGCCGAATCGTCTATCAAAGCCTTTTGCACCTGTTGGCCATTGACGTATGTTACATTATTGGGTTTGAGGTTGACAATCTTTATTGAACTGTCTTTATAGATTTCCAGTTTGCAGTGAGCCATAAGCTCTGCCGGTTTCCATCGGCTTACGCTCTGCGGCACCTGGATGTCGATGATGGTGCCTTTTGTGGGGCTCAAAAAGGCCGCAAGACGCGAATTGCTTTCCTCGCGACCTATATATATGGAGCATTGTAATTCTGATGCCATAGTTTCTGATATTATTTACTAATTCCTCGGTTTGTGGAATTTATAGAGTATTTGTTATGGTTATGGCCGTGCGGCCAAGCGTAATGATTTCTCCGAAATGGATGGCTACTACTTCTCCCTGCACCAACGAGCGGTAACCTACTACTATCGGGTTGGTGGCTTTCAGCACTTTCAGCTTTATCACGGTGCCCTCCATGGTGGGTATAACCATAATTTCTACCGACCGGCGGCTCATTTCCACATCTCCCTCAAACATAATGTCTGAAATGATTTGTGAGTCGCGTCGCCCTATTGTCAGCGCTCCGGCTCCTAAGCGATAACGCTCAACCACTTTGTTGGCTTTTTTGCCTCCCAAACGACAGATATACACATCTTCGCGCAACGCAGGAGCCGCATTGCCGTCGTTAACCATCATCTGCGTTTTCTTCTGCGACGAGGGTGGTGGCGGCGGTGTCTGCTGATTATAGCCGTCAAAGATTGTGCCGGGATTATTCGACGGGGTGTTGTGGCCGTATTGCTGTTCGTTTACCTCACTGCCCGAATTGTGTATCTCGTTATATATCGTTTCCTTTTTCTTGGCTGCCTGAGGTTCGGGTGCCTGAGGCTCTTTAGCAACATTCATCAGCGTTGCAACTGCCGTCTGGGGGTCTGCAGTGACGTCGAACACCAGTTTAACAACCTGTCCGCATTTGGGGCACGTAATTTTTGCTGCTTTAATCTCCGGTTGTTTCCGCACCATTTTGTTGGTGTGGCAGTTGGGACATTCAAATGAAACGGATATCTTATCCATTGACTTTCCGGTTTGATGCTAATTGTTGGCTGCGCCGCGTGGCCGAAACAACAATTATGCTTAGTTCATAAAGTAGATATAGTGGCAAAGCAACCATCACCATCGACAGGGCATCGGGTGGTGTTATGATGCTTGAGATTATGGCAATTGCTATAATTGCATGGCGACGATATTTGCGCATAATGTCGGGTCCAAGCAATTCTATCTTTGCCAAAAACCACGAAATTACAGGCAGTTGGAACACTGCACCAAGCAATAGCGACAACGACACAAACAGGCTCAGATAGCTACTGATGTCAACTAATGTCTCCACTTGCGGCGATACAGAGTAAGAGGTCAGAAATCTGCACGATACGGGAAACATGATGAAGTAGCTCAGCAATAACCCTGCTATGAAGAGCATATACACCGCAACACAAACTCGTGAGGCATAATGCCGTTCATTTTTGTAAAGGGCCGGCATCACGAATCCGAGCAGCTGATAACCGATGTATGGCGAGGCTAACAACAGTCCGAAATAGAGCGCCATGGTGATGTGTGCCATGAACTGGGCCGAAATATCAGTGGCAATGAGCTTTGGCGTGCCTGAGACGTCAAAGTCAACGCCAAATTGCGTCAGACTGTCGCGTAGCCATGCAAACGTCACGAAATCCGGCTTTAAGGGAGCCATTATTATATCAAACAGCTTCTCCTTAAAGCAAAAGGCCACCGTGGCAAACAACACAATCACAGCTATGACGCGTATAACCATCTTACGCAATTGCTCAAGATGGTCGCCGAAAGATATCATGCTGTCGTTTTTGTCGGCCAACGTTTATTTCTCCTTTGTGGTGTCTTTAACTTCTTCTTTGTCGTTTTCCAAGGGCTCTTTCATGCCCTGTTTAAACGAGCTAACACCTTTGCCCAGACCGCGCATCAGCTCGGGAATTTTTCTACCCCCGAAAAGCAACAGCACAAGGGCTGCTATAATTAATATTTCTGTTGAACCGCTAAATGCCAGAATCATTGTTATGCTTTTTTCAATTTCATGATGTTGAATAGGCTGCAATAGATTGAACTAAAAAGCTCGGGAAGTTCTTTCCCACGATGATACAATGCTGATTGCATCCATTTCCAATATGCAAAATTACACAATTTTTCCGCCAATTCCAAATCGGCCAATTTTTATTTTTCAAAAATGGCTCTCAATTGTCCAAATTAGGAAACTCTGATTATAAGAATGACCCTTATCACATCCGGGAAAACGTTATTATATAGTGCTTATATATCGCTGAAGCTAACTGCCTGAGAGTCAAACGGTTAGCTTCAACATTCAGTTAGCTTTATTATCAGTAAGCAGCCGAGTCAGTTACATAATAGTCCGGCTCACTGCTGTAGAAATCGTAACTATCGTCGTATGCAGGTGCAGCTTCTTCAGCAGGTGCTTCTTCAGCCGGCACATATTCCACTTCTGCTTCTACGGGTTCTTCAACGTATGCTGTATCCATGTAATCGTAGCTGTCTGAAGGAGAATAGGAACTGCTATTTGATTGAATAATGACACCGACTACGAATGCCACTACAAAAATAAGAAGAAATATCACCACAGCCCATATCCAGACTTTACTTTTCTTAGGCTTATTTTCAACCGGCATCTGCGATACAGAGGCGTGCGGATATGTTGAAGAGCCTCCTCCCCCATGTCCATAATTGCCGTGGCCTCCGCCGGCGTTATAGGCACCGGATTTTAAATCGACAGTCTTTTTGCCGTCGTTGCTTGCACCGTTTTCAATCTTTACCTTGTTTACTGTGGCATTTCCTGAGCCGGAATTTCCGCCATTATAAACAGGTGGTACCTGTCCGGATTGTGCATTCTTTATCCAGTTGATGAGCATTGCCGCATCCGGGCGTTCGTTGACATTGGGCAGCAGGCAAGCGCGTATGATGTTGCGGAGAACAGGTGTCCTGATGCTCGAATAATCGAGTTGGATGTTGGGGTTAGCCTGCAATTGCTGTCCTGTGGGCAACTCGTCGAACGGCAGATAACCGCAGATAAGCTCGTAAGCCGTTATGCCGAGCGAAAAGATATCACCTTTGCGATTCGGCAGCCTATCTTCTTTCTTCGGAGAGAATTTCTCGGGAGGAGCGTAGGCGTAGGTCAGATAAGAGCCACTCTGTGCGCCTGCCATAACGCTCTTGCTCAGCCGTGTGCGACTTTTAGCTGAGATGCCGAAATCGCTGAGCATGAAGCGTGTCCCTTTCGAGGTCTCCTCCGTAAGGATATTGGCAGGTTTGATGTCCTGATGCACCAGTCCCTGGTCATGAAGATACTGCATAGCTTCCGATATCTGAAGTATCATGCGAAGCACAGTCTCTTCGCTCATGCGCCCTTCGTGGTGTTCAAGATTGCCGCCTGAACAAAACTTCATCACCAGATAGGGTATGTTATCGATGGAATCGAAATAGTCGGCGCGGACTATTGAGGGATGCGACAGTTCATGTACCGCACTATATTCGGCCGCGAGGTCATTGATGCTCTGAGTGTCAAGTGAGGAGAAGATTTTCAGCGCGACAACAATATTTGTCTTAGTGTCGTAAGCCTTCCAAACTACGGCAAACCCGCCTGCTCCAAGAAAGGATTCCAACCGGTACCGACCGAACATGTCTCCCGGCTTCAGATTGGTGTGAATACTCATTTTAAATAGCCTTATTTGTTTGACCGGGTGCCGGAGGTCCTGCTATTCCACCCCCTGGTTTATTATTCGGATCCTCTTTTTTAGGATCAGACTGATTAGGCTGAGTCTTTTTATTGGGCTGAGCGGCAGGTTTCGGTCGTTTGTTGTTCTTGCCGGTTGTTGGCGTCTCTTTTTGAGAAGAGGGTTGAGTGGAATGGTGCGTAGGATGTGATGTGGCCGGACGTGTTGACGGTTGTGTTGTCGGTTGGGCCGACTGATGTCTTTTTGACTCCCATTCCTTCTGATAGCGGTTGAAATGCTCATCATTCATCACGTCCTCAAAAGCATCTTGCATTTCAGGGTCATACTCTTCGTTCAGTTCATCCATTCTTCTTTCGTATTCGGGGTCGCTGAACTCTTCGTCTTTGAGGTCTTGGTCTTCTTCAAGCCGTTCCATTTTTGCCTCTTCCTTGGCATCCTTCTTTTCGAACATTTTGAAGCCGATCCATACGGCACCGGCGGCTATGACAAAGCATATCAGAATCCATGTCCATACAGGCAGCGATTTCCTGGAGGCAGGAACCTCCGGTTGCGGCATCATTGCAAGAGCTCCCGGCTGCGGCATCACAGCCTGAGGTTGCATATTGTTTGCCGTTTCGGGCGCGCGGCGCAAGGTGGGTGCGGAGGCCTCGGTATTTGCATTTACTGCCGGATAGCCGTCGGGATGTCCCACCGGAGCAGCAGGCAAATCGCCCGAAACGCATAGCACTTCTATGGTGGCGTTATCGCTCCAGCCTTTAGCCTCTCCCTCTGCCCACAAAGCTTCCAGGGTGGCTTTCGACGAGCCGATATGTTCGCTCATTATCGTCTGTATCTCCTTGTCGGTAAGGAGTCCGCATAAGCCGTCGGAACAAAGCAGAAACTCGTCGTCATCATAGACTTTATACACACGCATCTCCGGATTGGCCGGAGTGCCGTTGTCGCCCAGACTGCGGGTAATGATATTTGAATCCGGATGGTCAAAAGCTAAATGCTCGGGGAGTCTGCCTGTATCCACGAGGCTTTGCACGTAACTGTGGTCATGACTGAGGCGCGCAAGTCCGAAAGCCGGATTATAGCGGTAGATACGGCTGTCGCCTACCCAGGCTGCTACTGCCATATCGCCGTATATCCATAAAGCCACAATGGTACTTCCCATGCCTTTGGCTGAAGCATGTGTGCGGGCATAATCTTTTACGGTGAGATCGGCCTCCTGGATGGCTTTGCCAAGGAAATCGCACATGCTCTTGGCGTTGCCCGGCACCTTGGCTGTTACTTTGCCAAACTCGCGCAGCATGGTTTCCTTTATCAGTTCGCTGGCCTTTTCACCGGCGTTCATACCACCCATGCCGTCGGCCACAAGCATCAGGGTGCCGTAATCACCCATCGCCGCTGTGCGGTCGGTGTTGAGTGTCTGACTTCCCGTATCGCCTCCCTTTATGTCGAGAAGGATAAAGCCGTTATCCTGGTTTGCGCTTCTGCCCGCTTTGTCGGTGCGGAAGGCCGCATTAAATTCTATCTTTGTCATCTGCTAATCTATGCTCTGTTTACTGATGATGCAAATTTAAGCAATCTCCGTGGGCTGCACAATACTTCTTTGATGAAGTATATGGTTTTTTACGTCAAATGCTGACAATAAATTTTGTCATAAATGCCATTTGGCTTTATAATGACGTTTCAAATCCTCCCATTTGTACCACGGATGGGTGTCGGGCTTTTCCATTGCCGGAATAGCCTTATCCTGCTCGTTAAGCATTATCTTCACCAGCACATCTTTCGGATTCTTCTTATTGCGGACAAAAATCATCTGCACGTTTCCGGCCATGGGGGCAATCTTGAAATCCGCAAAATGCTGATAGAATGTCTTCGGGTCAGAAACAGAAGCATCGCAACCTTCCAGACCCAGAATTGCCGTCAGCGGTATCAGGTTGCCGTCGTGCCCGAAACGAAGGGTTGCCGAGGGTTTATTCAGCGAAATAGCCTCATCAGCCGAGGTGATAATATTGTCGAGCAAATTGCGGGCATTGGCCACCACAAGACCCTCGTTGCCGGCATAATTGCTGTCGCGCACATAGAAGCCGTAATTCACGCATTGCCAGAGGTCAAACAATTCCTGAGGAGTGAAGAGGTCCATGAAGCTTATCTCTGTCTCCATGTTCTGCATATCCACGGCAATCCAATACAAGCCCCACATCAACTCTTCCGGGTTGACGTTCTTGTACACCCATTCGTCGTTGGTGAACAACTGCTTCATCAGCCTCTCGGGGTTTGTATGCTCGATACGGAATTTGCGATACTCCTCCTGCCAAGGCCCTTTTTCGCCGGTGAAAGCGTTTGATTCCGTCGAATGATAGTTGAGATAATCCATATATCGCTGCGAACTTTCGCGCGTTATGTTGAGCTTCGGATTCAGCTCTTTAAGCCGTTCGCAGAAAGCGTCCATCGACAACACGCAGCGTATTACGGTGGTGGAACGTGCCGAAATTTCGGTATCTCCTTTCTTGAATATCTGAGGATATTTCTCCGCTAATCTGCCTGCAATTGCCTTATGCTGGCGAACACCCAACGGCGTAAGATCACCACCTCGTCCTTCGGCTTCCTCCCATACCTTCTCGAGCCTGTTTAACACATCTTCGCCAAGGCTGCTCAGGGCGCCGGCAGCGCGAGCATCCTGCAACTTGTCTATGACCCAACGGTAATCGTTGTCGGAAATAAGATACCGTGAGCCATGGCGTCCGTAATGGCTCACATAGAAAGGCTCATATCCCTTCGGCACAGGGGCTTGGTTTATCACAGCCGTCATATTCTCCACTGTAATTGGATAGGCGTAATAGACGCCTCCGGCCTTCAGCGGATTTTCCTCTATCTCTCGCAGTGAGGTTTGTGCGCCGCAACTCAGGGCCACAAACGCTGTAATCAGGAATATTATTCTTTTCATACGGCTCTGTAATATTGAAGCAGGAAGCAGCGTGCTATGAAGTCGGCGTTTTCCAGCACAAGTGATGTCGAATTATCCACTTTGGGCCACTGAATGTCAGGGAGAAGATTATTCTCCAAGGCATACAGTGTCAGGTCTATGGGGCAACGCCCTCTTGCAATAAGTAGCGAGAAGTCGTTTTGGGCTGCATATTGCTTGTTGTAAAGGGTATTATTCTCGGCGGCGAAGCATTGTGCCACATCGCGACCTATCAGAAGGCCTTTATACTTGTTGGTGAGGAGGGTGAAATCATGCGAGCGGTTCAGCTGGGGCAGGTTATCGGCTTCCGGATCCCACCCCAAGGCTTTACCCAAGAATCGATTCAGCTCGCGATAATCGTTGAAAAAGGCGATTCTCGACGAGTTGTTGGCCGACAGGAATTTCTGATAATACGGATGCTCTTCAGGCTCTTTTGCATGACGTGGTTTAGGTGGCAGTTTGCCTTCTATAATCAGCCATATCCATTCTCGCAGATAGAGAGCCAACGGACCGGTTGGCAATTCCATCTGAGCCTGTCCCATAATCTCTGCAAGACTGTTTCTGTCGTTGGGTTTAGCCTGCGAGTATATCAGCTCCATATTGGTTTTGAAGCACGGAACGGTGAGGTAGGATGACCAGAAGACCCAGTGGCCCAAGGTCTGAATGGCATCGGCATCTTCGGGGTCATGGATTTCCAAATCATTGGTTTTCAGCATTCCTTCGGGTGCAGGTGCTTCCTCATAATTCTCTTCCATGATTCTGTAAAACTCATCTGCCAACTCCAAAACCGCCGAGTCATGCGGATAGAGGGGCGAGTCGCCGGGTTCGCTCACGAAGCAAAGCGAATACCAGGTCAGGAATTGTACGTCGCTGCGGTTAAGCTCATAGTCAATATAGTTCTCATTGCTGAAGAATGGCACCGGGCGTCCGTAAAGTGTTCTGCAATGACTCGTAAAGGCTCGCCACAGACCCATATCTGCCACTACATCCATCATATAGCCTACAAGGTTCAGGGCAACCTCCTGACTTATCAGCGACATTTGAGCGGAATCTGAAACCTTCTTCTTATAATGGACCTCAAAGGCTTCAGCAAGGGAATCGGCAAGGCTCAGATAGAAGGCGTCTGAGTCGTAAAAGCGGGTCGCGTCTATTTTTCGCAGCAAATATTGTTTCTGTGTTATCATGATAAGAAATTATTTTTCAATTTATTTCGTAATGAAGTCTCTTTGAACAGGGTCAAATTTCACGTTTGAGGAGTCAAAGAGCCGGTTTATAGTGTCATTTTCAATCAAAGTGTCAGGGCGGCCGCTATAGAAGGTTCGGTCGGGCGTCAGGAGCCATAACTCATCTGCCATGCGCAGTGCCTGAGCTACATCATGCGAGGAGAATAAAATGGCTGTATTATTTTCCAACGCCAATTTCTTCAGCAGGTTCAGTATCTCTATTCTTGCTGCCGTATCGAGGAAGGAGAAGGGCTCATCAAGCACCATTACCGGCGTTTGCTGAGCCAACGCACGAGCTATCATCACCTTCTGTCGTTCACCGTCGCTGAGCTCGCCAAACCGGTTTTCGGCCTTGTGAGATATGCCTGTGCATTGCATCGATTCCTCTATGATGCGTTTGTCGGTTGTGCTGAGACGGCCGGTAAGGTCTGTGTAAGGGTGCCTGCCCATTTCCACAATCTCGCGGGCCAACAGTCCGGGCGAGATATTGCGGTCGGTGGTTACAACGGCCACTTTTTGAGCCAATGCCCTCCTGCTGATATTTTCTATGTCTTCGCCCTGAATAAAGACCCTTCCGCTCACGGGTTTCTGCTCGCGTGTCAGCGTTCGTAACAATGTGGATTTGCCAACACCGTTCTTCCCTATCAGGGCTGCCACTCGGCCTGCCTGCAGGGCAACGTCTGGCAAAGTGAGTAATGCCTGCTTTTTATAGCCAACTTGCAGATTTGACGTGCTGAGTGCGGGTTGTGTCTCCATAATCAGAAAGCGAGGCGTTTGGTGTTGATGAGCAGGTAGAGGATTACCGGCACACCGAGTAATGGCGTAACGGCATTGATAGGCAATGTCCCCCACCCGCAGGGTATCACGGTGAGGAAGGCGCAGAACAAGGCTATCACAGCACCCATGATGACTGATGCCGGCATAATCAAGGTGTGTGAGGCTGAACGCATTGCCATCCGTGCTATATGAGGCACTATCAGACCTATGAAGCCGATAGGGCCGCAATAAGCGGTGATGATGGCGGTCAGCAGCCCGGCAACTACCAATAAGAGTGTGCGGATTGTCCGCACGCTATAGCCCATTGACATGGCATAACGCTCGCCCAAAAGCATTGCGTTGAGGGGCTTGCACATCAGGATGGCAAAGGCAAGCAATATGAAAATGCATATTGCAAACACACCCACATTTTCTATGGTTACAGCCGCAAAACTGCCCATTCCCCAAACAGCAAACTGCTTCACATCATTTGCAGGGGCAAAAAAGTTGAGCAAGGAAATCAGTGCCGAGCAGAGATAGGAAATCATTATGCCCACAATGAGCAGTGTGAGTCCTGAGCGCATAAAGGCGGAGAAAAGGCTCAGTATAGCCACCACAACTCCGGCTCCCAACACGGCTCCCGTTATCGGCAATGCCATGCCCCCAAACGACGATATTACCGGCAGTGTTAACAGCGCGACGCCTAAAGAGGCTCCCGAGCTGACACCTAAGATAGAGGGACCTGCAAGGGGGTTGTGAAAGGTTGTCTGCATCATCAAACCGGCGGCTGAGAGGCCTGCTCCTGAAATGATGGCTGTCAGGGCAAAGGGCAGGCGTGCCTGGAGTACGATATATCGGTTTGTCTCGTTCACCTCGCCGCCAAAGAGCGAGTGTAAGACCTCTTTTATGGGAATTTCTACAGCGCCAAGACTCAATACCAGACAGAACAAGGCTATCAGGCAGAAGGTCATTACTGTGTAGTAAATGGTTGTGCGCATGAGAAAATCTTCGATGATTACGGGGCTATTTGTTTGAAATACCGTGGGGTCTTCCCTTTGGCCAGTTCAGGGTGAATGATTATCAGATAGTCTGAAAGCACTGTCTCGGGATGGAAAGCGCTGTAATCGAACAGTCCTGACGTGGAAGTGTCGGAATACCAGATTTTCCCCGTTTTATAGGGTTGGAATTGGGTATAACGCTTATCCATCTCAGCCAGCGAGGCTTTAGTCAATTGCTGACCGAACACCTTCAACAGCCATATATCGGCATCACCGGCTTTTGCCAGCACTTCTTCGTAAGTCAGGGGCAGCGAGCCGTTCCTTTTATCCTGTGCCCACGGATATGTGGCGCCGGCGTCATTGAGCATTTGGGCGGATACGCTGTTGCCTCCGGGAACATACCACACGCCCTCATACATATTTTCTACCAGCACTTTAGGCTTGTTGGTGGCCTCTTTCGATTGTTGTAGCAGGGCATTATATTCCGCTTCCACCTGATTGAAAATTTTCTGAGCCTCTTTCTCTTTCCCGGTGAGCAAACCAAGGAACTTTATCCATTCGGCTCGTCCTAAGGGGGTATATTCCAGATTGTCGGCAAATTTCAGATATGGCACTCCGGCAGTAGGCATTTCTGAGGTTGTCATGCCCTCAAAAAGATTTATCATAATGCCGTCGGGATGCAGTGTAACAATCTTTTCCACTGAGGGTTGCTGCATATTTCCTATATCGGTTATCGACCCGTTTTGCAAACCGGCTTTTATCTCCGGCATGGAGAAGTATGGAGCGTCAATAACACCCTTAATAACCCCGATGGAACCGAGCTCTTTTAGCGGATGTGCGTAGATGGAAGAGTTGACGACCAACGAAGATACGGGAACGCGTATCACTTCTCCTTTCGGCAAGTTTGATGGCACTTCCTTATCCTTCGGCACGAGCAGATAAGTTGCTACCGGCTCGCCGTTGGCTTCTGTGCGTACATCAACGCGTGTATAGCCCTCCTCGGGAGTGATTCCGAGTAACTGGGCATACTTCATGCCGTTGCCTTTTGCAGCTGTCTGTTCGCTCTTCTTTGCGCAACCCGACAGAAGAACGCCGAACAGGATTACGAAAGTCAGAAGCAGACTTTTATTTGCCATTGGTCAATGTCTTGACTTGAGCTGCAAAATCCTCGATGGAAAGGGAGGTTTGCTCTCCGCTGCGCATATCTTTCAGGCTTACTTTACCCTCCTCGAGTTCACGGTCGCCGATGATGCCCACAAAGGGAATTCCTATTGTGTTGGCGTATGTCATCTGCTTCCTCATCTTAGACATGTCGGGATAGAGAATGGCGGGAATGCCTTCTTTGCGCAGTTCATTAGTCAGCTTCAGGGCCATGCGGCCTTCCTTTTCCCCGAGATTCGTCATCATCACCACCGGAGCGGCGCCCAAATTTTCCGGGAAGAGGTTTTGTTCCAGCAACACGTCGTAAATGCGGTCTGCGCCGAAGCTCACACCCACTCCCGACAAGCCGGAAAGTCCGAATACACCGGTAAGATTGTCGTATCGGCCGCCTCCGCTGATGCTGCCAATGGCGCTGTCAAGGGCTTTGACCTCTATGATGATGCCGGTATAATAATTCAGTCCGCGGGCCAGGGCAATATCCACCTCAATGGCCGATGACATGGCCTCTTCTTTGGCATATCCAAGCACTGTTTCAAGCTCTTCAACGCCTTTCATACCCTCCTCTGAATCTTTGAGGAAGTCTGTGAGGAAAGCTATCTTCTCTTCGTTTGTGCCTTTGAACTGCAGCAACGGACGCAGACGGGCAACGCTGTCGGCTTTGACGCCTTTTTCCATCATCTCGGCCTCGACATTCTCCAGTCCGATTTTGTCGATTTTATCGATGGCTACGGTGATATCCGTGAGATGTTCCGGCTCTCCAACAGTGGCCGCGATGCCCGCCAGAATTTTGCGGTTGTTGAGTTTGATGAGCGTGCGGATGCCTAATTTGCTATATACGAAATCGAGGAGGCTTAACAATTCCACCTCGTTGAGCAGCGACTCACTTCCCACCACATCGGCGTCGCACTGATAAAATTCGCGATAACGGCCTTTCTGCGGGCGGTCGGCACGCCACACCGGCTGCATCTGGAAACGCTTGAAGGGCAGCTGTATGTCGTTGCGGTGCTGAACAACATAACGTGCGAAGGGTACGGTCAAATCGTAGCGCAGACCCTTTTCGCAAATCTGAGCTGCCAGTTTGGCCGGACTTTCGCTCTCAATCATCTGCGGCGTTATGCCTTTGAGGAAGTCGCCGCTGTTGAGCACTTTAAACAGTAATTTGTCGCCTTCATCGCCATATTTTCCCATCAGCGACGAGAGATTCTCCATGGAAGGGGTTTCTATCTGTGCATAGCCATAGAGGCGGAAAGCATTGCGGATAGTATCGAAGATATAATTGCGGCGCGCCATCTCAACCGGCGAGAAATCGCGCGTACCTTTCGGAATTCCGGGTTTTTGTGCCATTTAATCGGATGTTTCTATTAGTTCTTTGTGAAGCAGTGCTATGGCGCGGTTTGCCTCTCCAACGGTGGTGACGAAGCTCACTGTGGTAAGCGACGTGCCGAAGGCAGATGCGAGCAAGCGAACGCCATTCTCCTCAAGCGTGTTGAAGATTCTGCTTCTTATGCCAAAATTATTTCCTATGTTCTCTCCCACTACAGCCACTACTTCCACGTCAGGCTGCATCTCTACAGAGCTTATCGCCCCTGAAGCTAACTCAGGTGCATATTCTTTCTGCAGCTCTTCCAACGCCATCTTGCCGTCGGAGCCTTTCACCGCGAAAGCCACCGTTGCCGCCGGCGAACGTTTGTTGACTAACAGCACGCTGATGCCGCGTTTGCCAAGGGTGTTGAAGATACGCGCGTTGCTGTCGGTGTCACCGGCGATGCTCTCGCCCCTTACCTTTATCAGCACGCAGTCTTTCAGCGACGACAGTCCGTGAACACATTCTTGCTGTTGAGTTGAGCTATGGTCGCTGATAAATGTGCCGTCAGCTTCGGGGTTAAACGTATTGAGTATCCTGATGGGGATGCCCCGTTTAAACACCGGGTAAATTGTGGGCGGATAAATTACTTTTGCTCCGAACGAGCAAAGCTCCATGCTTTCCACAAACGACAGTTCTCCAAGCACTTTCGCCTCGGGAATCATTCTCGGGTCAGCGGTCATAAATCCGTCTACGTCGGTCCAAATCTCCAGCACATCGGCATTGGTGGCAGCGGCAGCCAAAGCTGCGGTATAATCGCTGCCGCCGCGGCCGAGATTGGTAATCTGATTGGTGTCTTTATCGCGGCTGATAAAGCCTCCCATTACTATGGGTTTTCCGGCTTCAATGTTGCCGAAGGCTTTCTTCATCAGCTCAGCTGTCAGACCCACATCTGCCACATTCTTGCCGAAACGGCGCTCCGTGCGCGTTGTCTCAAGCGAATCTATGTGTCGCGCCCCCTTTATGGCATTTGCCACGATGCACGAGCTGATGCGTTCGCCAAAAGCCACAATCATGCTCAGACTCCGTTCCGTGAGCTCTCCAACCAGCGAAAGACCTCTGCATATATCGTTGAGCTGATTGAGCATTTCTGTGGCAAACTGCTGCACTCCGTCCTGTTTTGACGGCTCAACCATGGCCTCAATCATGTCGGCATGGCGTTGGCGCAACTCCGATATATTGCTGCGGTAACTCTCGTCAGCAACCGAGGCACGGTTGGCGGTGTCAATCAGCTTGTCGGTAACTCCGCCGAGTGCCGATACAACCACAACGGCCGGCTCCGACAGCCCTTCCACAATCTTTACCAGATTAGTCATGGCTTTCGCCGTGCCTACGCTCGTACCTCCAAATTTCAATACCTTCATTTGCGAAGTGGAATTTTTTATGACTGCAAAATTAATTATTTTCGGCGAAAGATTGCCCCTATCCATAGATTATTTGTAACTTTGCAGTGTTTAAAGGAGAATTATTATGCTGACCATAGGAATTGCCGGTGGCACCGGTTCGGGAAAATCTACGGTAGTGAGGCGCATCATGGAGAGTCTGCCGCCGCATGAGGTAGCTGTGCTGCCTCAGGATTGTTATTATCGCGACAACTGCCACATTCCCCTTGAAGAACGGCTGAAAATGAACTATGACGAACCGGCAGCCATCGACTGGCCTCTGCTGCTTCAGCACCTCACTGAGCTGCGTCTGGGCCATGCCATTGAAATGCCGACGTATGACTTCATAACTTGCTCGCGCCAAAAGGAGACCATACGCGTTGAGCCCCGTCCTGTCTGCGTTGTGGAAGGCATTCTTGTTCTCACTGAGAAACAACTCCGCGATGCTTTGGATGTGAAAGTGTTTGTGGATGCAGATGCCGATGAGCGCCTGATACGCGTCATCACGCGCGATTGTTTGGAACGCGGACGCACGCCGCAGATGGTCATTGACCGCTATCAGCTGCAGCTCAAACCCATGCACGAACTGCACATCGAGCCGAGCAAGCGCTATGCCGACTTGATAGTGCCGCAGGGTGGCAACAATCACGTAGCTATAAAACTCCTCACCGACTATATCCGTAGCCTCCTCCCTAACAAGAGCCTGAGTGCAGTAAACAACTGATGAATATTTTCAAATCACCTGTCAAGTTAGCCCGCAAGCATAAAAAGGAAGTCGAAAATCCCGACGAACAGCTGTATGTGGAGGCGGAAGAGGAAAACAGCGTTGCAGAGAATTTACCCGAACCGTCCAACGCGCCCAAGAAATCAAAGGGCAATAAGGAGCAGCTTCCTGACCCGGAAATAATGCCGGAAACCGGACAGCTCACCACCGACAATCTGGTAAAGCGCTACGGCAAACGCACCGTTGTGAATCATGTCAGCATAGATGTGCGGCAGGGTGAAATTGTGGGGCTGCTCGGCCCCAACGGAGCCGGTAAGACCACTACTTTCTATATGTCGGTAGGACTGATTACCCCCAACGGTGGCAGAATTTTCCTCGATAAAACCGACATTACCAAGATGCCGGTATACAAGAGAGCCAAAATGGGCATCGGTTATCTGGCTCAGGAGGCAAGTGTCTTCCGCAAGCTCAGCGTGGAAGACAATCTGCGGGCCGTCCTTGAGATGACCGACATTACGCGCAAACAGCAGAAGGAGAAGCTGGAAAGCCTGATAAATGAGTTCAGGCTGCAAAAGGTGCGCAAAAACTATGGCGACCGTCTCAGCGGTGGCGAACGCCGTCGTACGGAAATAGCCCGCTGTCTGGCAATAAGTCCGAAATTCATCATGCTTGATGAGCCTTTTGCCGGCGTAGACCCTATTGCTGTGGAAGATATTCAGAGCATTGTCTATAAACTGAAAGACAAAAACATAGGCATTCTCATCACCGACCATAACGCCAACGAGACTCTCAGTATCACCGACCGCGCCTATTTGCTGTTTGAGGGTAAAATACTCTATCAGGGCACAAGCGAGGAATTGGCTGCCAATCCGGTGGTGCGTGAAAAATATCTCGGACGTAACTTCGAGTTCCGTCGCAAACATTTCGATGAACATATCTTAGATGACTGACAATAAAGAACTGAAGCCGCGCCGTCAGATTGCCGAGGCAATATTTTCCGTGAAAAGCACCCGGATATGGGCTCTTACTGCCCTTTTCTGCATCGGCATCTTCGTTGCAGGGATGATAATTTCGCTGATTGGCAGTGCTTCGCGCAACGCTCTTCTTGCAGGTTCTTTGATTCAGGATTTGTTCGCTTTCATCGCTCCTGCGTTGATATGCGGATATGTTTTTACCCATAAACCCTGGCAATGGACAGGGGTCGCAAAAGGTGCTTCCGCGTTATCCTTTGCAGGAGTAATTGCGGTTTTTGCCGTGTCAGTTCCGGCGCTTAACTGGCTTGTGGAATTGAACGAGTCCATGAGCTTGCCTCAGTGGCTGTCAGGGTTGGAGGCGCTGATGCGTCAAATGGAGGATAGCGCGGCTGTAACCACTAAACTGTTGCTTTCCGACACTTCAGTGTGGGGCTTGATATCAGGTGTTCTTATAGTAGGAATCCTGGGACCTTTCAGCGAGGAGCTTTTCTTTCGCGGAGCTTTGCAGAAAGTGCTTTATGGCCCGAATCCCTGGAAAGCCGTGTGGTGGTCAGCGCTCATCTTCTCATTATTGCATTTTCAAATGTATGGCTTTGTACCGCGTTTCCTGTTGGGATTATGGTTTGGCTATCTCTATCTCTGGACGGGAAGTATATGGACATCCGTCTTCGGCCATATTCTTAACAACACCGTAACCGTAGTCAGTCAGTGGCTCATAGCGAATGGTATTGCCTCGGAGCAAGTTTTCGCAGCCGGCACAGACGGAAATCTCTGGCTTGTATGTATTTCCATGCTCCTGACCGTAGTGAGCGTATGGGGAGTGAAGCGCGTGGCAAGTAGGTCAAAAATTTTATTCTGAAGTGGCAGCAGCAAACCCATATAAGCAGATATTGAGCGAAATCCGCGCCAAGCGGTTCGCGCCGGTGTATATTCTCAGCGGCGAAGAGCCCTATTATATCGACCTTATTGCCGATGCTCTTCAGGAATATGTGGTGGCAGAGGAGGAGCGCGACTTCAATTTGCACCTCTATTACGGTCAGGATGCCGACATGGAAACGATGATAAACACCGCATGGCAATATCCTGTGATGGCAGACCGTAAATTGGTGATGTTGCGCGAGGCACAGGCCATGCCGTCAGCCCGAACTCAGCTTGATAAGCTTGAGGTTTATCTTAAAAAGCCATCGCCCACTACCGTCTTGGTTGTTCATTTCAACGGAGAGGCGCTTCGCGACACTTCCAAGCTGGTAAAAGCGGCAAAAGCGGCGAAAGGCGTTGTTTACATATCGCCCAAAACGCGCGATTATGAGCTGCCTCGCCTCTTGGCTGATTATTGTAAGGATCATGCCGTTACGCTTGAGCCCAAGGCCTCCGATATGCTCTGCCGTAATATCGGCACTAACCTGAAGCACCTTTTCGGAGAGGTTGAAAAGTTGCGGCTTTCGCTGCCTGAGAGCGATCATATCTCCATAACGGCTGACATGGTGGAGGCAAACACGGGCATAAGCAAGAAATATAACAGCTATGAGCTACGTAGCGCCATCCTTCGTCGCGATTACGAAGGCTGTATGCGCATTGCCGCCTATTACGCTGCCAACCCCAATGCACCGGAGAGCCGCACGGAGACCATTGCGCCTGTGATTTTCAACACTTTTGCCGATTTGCTGCAGGCTCATTACCTCAAAGACAAAAGCAGCGAGTCGCTGCGCGTTGCCCTGAATCTGAAAGTGCGTGCCGCCATTGACGAGATGCAAAACGGATTGCGCAACTATAACGCATGGAGCTGTCTGCGCGCCATCCATGCCATACGCAACTATGACTGCGCCACAAAAGGCATAGAATCGGCTCAGCCAAGACCTGCATTGCTTTTTGAGCTTATTTACAAGCTTTTCACCAACTGATTGAGGATTTTTTCTCCCTGCCTGTCGTTTCTCAAAGGCTTTCAGACCTCTGTTGCAAGGGCTGATTTGGCCACTTTCATAAAAAGTATTAAATTTGCATTTGAAGTCAACTAACTTCTACACTGAAACCTAAACCTACATCATAAAAATGGCAACAACAATTACGCAGAAATTGGCAAATAAGCCAATTGAGCAACTACGCGACAAGGCATGGGCGCGTTGGACGGCACTGGCGCTGTTGGCGCTGGCAATGTTCTGCTCCTACATCTTCATGGACATCCTCTCGCCTATCAAAAACCTGATGCAGTCGGAAGCAGGCTGGGACTCCACAGCTTTTGGCACAATGCAGGGAAGCGAGACGTTCCTCAATGTCTTCATCTTCTTCCTGATTTTTGCAGGTATCATCCTCGACAAGATGGGTGTTCGCTTCACGGCTCTTCTCTCAGGCGCCGTTATGGTAGTTGGCGGCCTCATCAACTGGTATGCGCTCACCGACTCATTCGCCAATTCCAGTCTGCAAGTCTGGTTCACCAACAATCTCAACTATATACCCGGCTTTGACGAGCTTGGCGTATCACCCTTCTACGAGGGCATGCCGGCATCGGCCAAATTCGCAGCCATAGGCTTCATGATTTTCGGCTGCGGCGTTGAGATGGCCGGTATCACTGTCAGCCGCGGCATCGTGAAATGGTTCAAAGGCCGAGAAATGGCCATGGCAATGGGCTCGGAAATGGCTCTTGCCCGTCTCGGCGTGGGCACCTGTATGATTTTCTCACCGCTGGTAGCAAACTTCGGCGGCGACATCAGCGTGTCGCGTTCAGTGGCTTTCGGCGTAGTATTGCTGATGATTGCCCTGATAATGTTCATCGTCTATTTCTTCATGGACCGCAAGCTAGACGCTCAGACAGGTGAGGCTGAAGAGAAAGATGACCCCTTCAAGATTTCCGACCTTGGCAAAATCCTCTCTTCGCTCGGCTTCTGGCTGGTGGCACTTCTCTGCGTACTCTATTACTCGGCAATCTTCCCCTTCCAGAAATATGCCGTAAATATGCTTCAGTGCAACATCTCGCTGACCCCTCCCGATCCGACGTCCTTCTGGAGCTCTGATGCCTGCACATATATCCAATACGTCATCATGCTTGTAGCGGCTGCAGGCGCCTTCGGCTTCGCTTTCGTTAAGAACAAGAGCGTAAAAGTTCCTTCGCTGGTAGTGGCAATCATCGCTCTCGTTGCATACTGTTATATGGGCTATATGCGCCAGTCGGCAGCTGCAATCTTTGCCGTCTTCCCCCTGTTGGCAGTAGGTATCACCCCTGTACTTGGCAGCTATGTTGACCACAAGGGCAAAGCAGCTTCCATGCTGGTGTTCGGCGCACTTTTACTTATAATCTGCCACCTCACCTTCGCCTTCATCCTGCCCATGTTCAAAGGCAACGATATGGGCGGCATCATAGTGGCTTATGTTACCATCCTGGTACTTGGCGCCAGCTTCTCGCTTGTTCCCGCAAGCCTCTGGCCCAGCGTCCCTAAGCTGGTTGATTCCAAGATTATCGGCTCGGCTTACGCATTGATTTTCTGGATTCAGAACATCGGCCTCTGGCTCTTCCCGCTGCTCATCGGCAAAGTGCTCGACAATACCAACCCGGCCATCAAGGAAGCTCTCGAAAATCACACCATGACAGAAGAGACCGCTGCCGTAAGCTACGACTACACATGGCCTTTGGTAATGCTTGCCTGCCTCGGCGTGGCCGCCCTCAGCATCGGCTTATATCTCAAAGTAGTTGACCGCAAGAAACACCTTGGCCTGGAACTCCCGAGCATCAAAGCTGACACGGCAGAAGTTGAAGAATCAGAAGTTGAAACCGCTGAGCTCTAACCTTCAGACCGCATCCTAATCATAACAGCTAAACACAATGGAGGGTATGTCACTTCACTCTGACATACCCTCCATTGATATAATATTTTTGCTATCGGTTATTTGTGGGTGAAGACGGGGGTTGCTAACTCGATGCCTAAGAGGCGCTTCAGGTGAGTGCGGTAGGTTTCGATGTCGGTGATTGGATGGGCTGCAACGTCGGTTTCTGCGGCGGCTACGGCCACTGCGGGTGCTACGGTGGGCAGTAACCTCGGGTCGTTGGGTTTGGGCAGGATATAATCGCGGCCAAAAACGAAGTCCTTGTCGTTGTAGGCTTTTCTGACACTGCGCGGCACCGCCAGCTTGGCTATAGAAGCGATTGCACGACACGCCGCGAGTTTCATCTCCTCGTTGATGGTATTTGCGCGGCAGTCGAGGGCTCCGCGGAAGATATAGGGGAAGCCCAGGACATTGTTGACCTGGTTGGGAAGGTCGCTTCTGCCGGTTGCGAAAATAATGTCAGGAACAGCGTTGATTGCCTTCTCATAACCGATTTCCGGGTCAGGATTAGCCAATGCAAAGACTATGGGTTTTGGAGCCATGGTGCGAATCATCTCCGGCGTCAACACATCCTTAACACTCAGGCCAACAAAGACATCGGCACCTACAAGAGCATCGGCAAGCGTGTCAATGTCTTTGTCTGTGATGAACTCCTTTTTGAAGTCATTCAGATGGTCACCGTTGAGACGGCGTTTCTCCGTAATTGGACCGCGACTGTCGCACATAATGATGTTGCGTTTCTGCACACCTAACTTCATATAGAGCTTTGTGCAGGCAATGGCAGCCGCACCGGCGCCATTCACCACCATCTTTATGTCTTCAATTTTCTTGTCCTGAATCTCAAGGGCATTCAGCAATCCGGCGCCGGAAATAATGGCTGTGCCGTGTTGGTCATCGTGCATAATGGGAATGTTACATTCCTCCTTAAGACGCTTCTCAATATAGAAACAGTCGGGCGATTTTATATCTTCCAGGTTTATGCCGCCGAAAGTGGGAGAAATGGCTTTTACCGTGTCAACGAATTTGTCAATGTCAGTGAGGTCGACTTCAATGTCGAAGGCGTCGATGCCTGCGAAAATCTTGAATAGCAGCGCTTTACCCTCCATGACCGGCTTGGCGGCCAACGGACCGATATTGCCAAGACCAAGGACGGCTGTGCCGTTGCTGATTACAGCCACAAGGTTACCCTTGTCAGTGTAGCGGTAAGCGTCTTCCGGTTTATCCTTTATTTCCAGACAAGGCCAGGCGACTCCCGGCGAATAAGCCAGTGAAAGGTCGCGCTGGTCAGCGTATGGTTTAGTTGGCATTACCTCTATTTTGCCCGGCCGGATATCTTCATGATATTTCAGGGCAAAGTCTTTATCTGAATGTTTCATAATTTCTTTTCTATCTTAACAAACGAAAAGGGCCTGAGGTTGTAAATGCCGATTTTATTGGTTTTAGAAAATGAATCTCGAATAACTCACCTCCATTTTAGGAGGGTAATATTTTCATAAAATAAAATTTTTATTTTTGAAAAGTTTCCCAAAATAATTTGTTATATATCTGTAAATTAAATACTTAGCATTTTTAGCTATTGCTAAAAGTTTACCAAAACTAAAATTTTTGAAGGGACAATTGAGGCCACACTTTGCAGTTTTGAAAATATTCACTACCTTTGTGCCGCTCAATTACCATGACGCAACACAACAGCCTCAAAAGGCTTTAACCACATAATCATAAATTGACTTCAAAGACCCCATGATAGAAGTAGTAGTAAAACGCGACGGCCGTGTAGTAGGCTTCAACGAAGAAAAAATTAAAGGAGCCATCCGCAAGGCGATGCTGTCAACAGACCAGGGCGAAGACGAAGGTCTGCTGCAGAAAATAGCCGACCGCATAGCCATGACATCCCCCTCGCGCATGAACGTAGAGGACATCCAAGACCGCGTGGAGTTGGAGCTGATGAAGTCGAGCCGCAAAGATGTGGCCAAGCGTTATATCGCCTATCGCGACAAGCGCTCAATAGCACGCCGAGCTAAGACACGCGATTTGTTCATGGAAATTATCGCCGCCAAAAACAACGACGTTACGCGCGAAAATGCCAACATGAACGCCGATTCGCCGGCCGGCATGATGATGAAGTTCGCCTCAGAAAGCACAAAGCCCTTTGTGGATGATTATTTGCTGAGCCAGCAGGTGCGTCAGGCCGTGTTGAACAACTATATCCATATCCACGACAAAGACTACTACCCTACCAAGTCGCTGACCTGCGTGCAGCATCCTCTCGATAAAATTCTCAAGCATGGTTTTGTGGCAGGTCATGGCGAGAGCCGTCCGGCAAAACGCATTGAGACAGCCAGTGTGATAGCGTGCATATCGCTGGAAACAGCTCAGAACGAGATGCACGGAGGTCAGGCTATACCGGCATTCGATTTCTATCTTGCCCCATACGTGCGCAAGACGTATATAGAAGAGCTGAAAAAGGCCGAGGAGATAATGAATATCGACCTGAAAGCCTTCTACGACGCACCGCTGAAAGATTATATCAAACGCCCCCTCGACGGCCTCGACAACGAACTGCGCGGTCTGCAACATGCCATGAATCAGACGGTCAGTCGGGTGCATCAGGCCATGGAAGCCTTCATTCACAACATGAACACAATCCATAGCCGAGGCGGCAATCAGGTAGTCTTTTCGTCAATCAACTACGGCACAGACACTTCTGCCGAAGGAAGGTGCATAATCCGTGAACTGCTGCAGTCAACGTATGAGGGTGTGGGCAACGGCGCCACAGCCATCTTCCCCATTCAGATTTGGAAAAAGAAACGGGGTGTGAGCTATCTGCCCGATGACCCCAACCGCGACCTGTATGAATTTGCCTGCAAGGTAACGGCGCGACGGTTCTTCCCCAATTTCCTCAACCTCGATGCCGATTTCAATCAGCATGAGTTATGGCGCGCCGACGACCCGGAGCGTTACAAATATGAAGTGGCAACCATGGGATGCCGCACACGCGTTTTTGAAAACCGTTATGGCGAAAAAACGTCGATAGGACGGGGCAATCTCTCCTTCACCACCATTAACATTGTGCGCCTGGCTATAGAGGTCATGAACATCCGCGACCGCGAAGAGCGCATAGAGCAATTCTTTGAGAAGCTCGACCGCGTGCTCGACATAACCGCCCTTCAGCTCCATGAACGCTTTGAGTTCCAGTCAACGGCTTTGGCTAAGCAATTCCCCCTGGTGATGAGCCGCCTGTGGAATGGAGCTGAGAAATTGCAAAACAACGACACCATAGCTTCGGTAATCAATCAGGGCACCCTCGGCATCGGGTTCATAGGCTTGGCCGAGTGCCTGATAGCCCTCACCGGCAAACATCACGGAGAGGATGAAGAGGCTCAGAAGTTAGGACTGAAGATTGTGCGGCATATTCGTTCGCGCGTCAATGAGTTCTGCGAGCAATATCAGCACAACTATTCCGTGCTGGCCACCCCGGCAGAAGGCCTGTCAGGCCGGTTCACCAAACGCGACCGCAAGACCTTCGGCGTAATACCCGGAGTTACGGATAAAGACTATTACACCAACTCCAACCATGTGCCGGTCTATTACCACTGTTCACCGCGCCATAAGGCTCAGATTGAGGCACCTTATCACGAGATGACACGCGGCGGCCATATCTTCTATGTGGAGCTCGACGGAGACGCCACTCACAACCCTGAAGCCATCATGCAGATAGTAGACCTTATGGATAAGTACAACATGGGTTACGGGTCGGTGAACCACAACCGGAATCATTGTCCGCAATGCGGATATGAGAATGCGGCCAAAGATGAAGAGTTCTGTCCCAAATGCGGCGCTCGGTTCGAGACTATTCAGCGCATAACTGGTTATCTGGTCGGCACCACAGACCGCTGGAACTCGGGCAAGTTAGCCGAACTCAAAGACCGTGTGGTGCATAAATGACCCTCAGAATACTCGACATAATACGCGGCACCACGGTTGACGGTCCCGGATTCCGCACAGCCATATATATGGCCGGATGCCGGCATCAGTGCCAGGGTTGCCACAACCCCGAGTCATGGTCCTTTGACGCCGGAAAGGAGATGAGCCTTGACGAGATTATGGCCATTGTGGCTGAGGAGGATTTCGACGTTACCCTTTCCGGCGGCGACCCCCTTTATCATCCGGCAGAGACTCAGGCTATAATTCGCCGTGCATTAAAATTGGGACATAAGACCTGGATTTACACAGGCTTCGCAATGGAGCAGATTCAGGCTGATGACACGCTGCGAGAGGCCATAAAGGGTGCAGAGGCGATTGTTGACGGACCTTTTATCAAAGATCTGCATGACCCCGATTTGCTTTTTCGAGGCAGCAGCAACCAGAGAATCATAATGCTGAATGAAAACTTTTGACATCAATATGCCCGATTGGGCCGAAGGCATGAATTGTGCCGTAACAGTTTGCGATGCTGACTGCGTCATAATATATCAGAATGATAAAGCTCGCCAAACTTACATCAAGCACGGCAATTTAATAGGAAAGAACCTTCTCGATTGCCATGGTGAGAGAGCACGCGGCATAATTGAGCAATTACTCGCCACAGGAGGCACCAACGCCTATACGATAGAGAAAGAGGGACTCCACAAAATGATTTATCAGACGGCATGGAAAGATGAAAATGGCACCGTTTGCGGCCTTGTTGAAATCTCAATGGTGATTCCGGCAACGCTGCCTCATTACATCCGCAAATAAGGCGCTTTCTGCCCCCTCTCAGTCCTAAAGACGCTTGTTACCGGAGCGACATTTGCCACTCCGGTATGAAAGTGTTAACTTTGCGTGATGATTTCAGTACAGAATCTGGGGGTTGAATTTTCGGCCAAACCGTTGTTTCATGGCGTCAGCTATGTGATAAACCGTCAGGACAGAATTGGTCTTGCCGGGAAAAACGGTGCCGGAAAATCAACCATGTTGAAAATAATATCAGGACTGCAACAACCCACCGAGGGGAGCGTGGCAGTGCCTGAAGGCGTCACCATTGGTTATCTGCCTCAGCAGATGAATCTGGCCGACACCACAACGGTGATGGAGGAAACGCGTAAAGCCTTTGACCACATCAACAGGCAGCGCGAGGAATTGGAAGCTATAGAAAAACGCCTTGAGGATATCCCCGCCGAAAAATGGGAAGAAACAACCCGGCTGCTGGAGCGTGCCGACCATCTCCGCGAACGTTTGCAGATGGCGTCGGGCGCCAACATGGAAGGGGAAATAGAAAAGACGCTTATAGGTCTTGGCTTTGAGCGCTCGGACCTCAATAGGCCTACAATGG
>FR897836.1:52261-83495 GCA_000437495.1 Prevotella sp. CAG:485 | reverse complement strand
CGGTTGGCGTATGCGAATTGAATTGGCGAAGATTCTGCTGCAAAATCCCGACCTTCTGCTGCTCGACGAGCCGACTAACCACCTCGACATTGAATCGATAGCATGGCTCGAAAGCTGGCTTAAACAGAAAGCGTCGGCTGTGGTGCTTGTGAGCCACGACAGAGCCTTTCTTGACAATGTTACCACGCGTACTATAGAAATCACCTGCGGCACCATACACGACTACAAAGTGCCTTACACGCAATATCTTGAGTTGCGCAAGGAAAGGCTCGATCAACAGCGGAGAGCCTACGAAAATCAGCAAAAGCAGATTGCCGAGATTAAGGATTTCATAGAGCGTTTCCGGTATAAGCCCACAAAGAGCAATCAGGTGCAGAGCCGCACAAAAATGCTCGAGAAGATTGTGCCGATTGAGATTGACGAGGTGGATAACAGCCGCCTAAGGCTTCGTTTCCCGCCGGCAAGCCGAAGCGGCGATTTTCCCGTCATTACCGACGAAGTGGGTAAATCATTTGGCGAGCACAGAGTATTCAGCCATGCCAATATTACCATTCGGCGAGGGGAGAAAATAGCCTTTGTGGGCCGCAACGGCCACGGCAAGACAACCATGGTGAGATGTATTCTCAATCAGATACCTTACGAAGGTGAGATTCGCCTGTCGCAAGGTGTGAAAATTGGATACTTCGCCCAGAATCAGGCTCAGCTGCTCGACCAGGAAATGACTGTTTTCGACACTATAGACTCTGTTGCTACCGGCGATATGCGGCTCAAAGTGCGCGACCTGTTAGGGGCGTTTATGTTTGGCGGCGAAGCGTCAGACAAGAAGGTCAAGGTGCTGAGCGGCGGCGAGAAGACGCGTCTGGCCATGATTAAGCTGCTTTTGGAACCGGCTAACCTGCTGATTCTCGACGAACCGACAAACCATCTCGACATCGCCTCGAAACAGGTGCTGAAAGAGGCCATCAAGAACTTCACAGGAACGGCAATCATAGTAAGCCATGACCGTGCCTTCCTCAGCGGATTGGTGGATAGGGTTTATGAATTTTCAAACGGCAGTGTGAGAGAATGTCTTGGCGGCATAGATGCCTTTCTCGACAAGCTCAAAGCGGCGCATCAACAGTCGGCTCCGTTGCGCAACAATGTTGCCGAGGCTAAAGAGAAAAATCAGCCCAAGACCGAAAATACTGACAACGAGTCTGCCGCAAAGTCGGAAAACAGCAAGCCTCAGATAAGTTATCAGGAGCGCAAAGAACGGACTCGTATGCTGCGGAAGGCTGAGAAGAACGTGACCGATGCAGAAGCTCAGATTGCTCTTTTAGAAGAGAAGCAAACCGCTTTGGAAGGCCGGCTGGCAAACGGCGAAAGCGATGCAGAGCTGCTGAGCGATTATGACGACACAAGCAAAAAGCTTGAAAATGCCATGAGCGTGTGGGAACTTGCGGCCGCAGAGCTTGAAGAGCTGCAACAGCGGTTCGACGATTAACCTAAATTTTAAATCAATAACTATGCAAGATATGAATTTCAAACACCTGTTGATAGGCTCTCTGGTGATAATGCCTTTCGCAGTCAATGCCACAACA
This sequence comes from Prevotella sp. CAG:485, assembly GCA_000437495.1. Taxonomy (GTDB): domain Bacteria; phylum Bacteroidota; class Bacteroidia; order Bacteroidales; family Muribaculaceae; genus Lepagella. The sequence goes on along the minus strand of FR897836.1, from coordinate 81,915 downwards.
CCGAGCCGCCACGGCATCAATGTGGCAAACATGGATACTACAGTGGCTCCCGGCACTGATTTTTATATGTATGCCGACGGTGGCTGGAAAAAAGCGAACCCGCTGCCGGGCGAGTATTCGCGTTTCGGCGTCTTTGACATGATGGCCGAAAACAACCGTACAAGGCTCAAAGAACTTATCACAGGTCTTGCATCTGACCCTAAAAGCAAACAGAAGGGCACCATAGCCCAGAAGGTAAGCGACATTTATGCTTTGGGCATGGATAGCGTCCGTCTGAACAAGGAAGGAGCAGCGCCCATAATGCCTTATATCAAGAAGGCAGAGGAATTCAAGAAAAAGGACCTGGCCCGGAATCTGGCATGGCTGCACAGAGGTATTGCCGACGGCACGCTCTTCGGCGCGGGTGTGGGTACCAACCCTCTCAACTCCGACATGAACATTCTCCATTTCGGCGAAACGGGTCTCGGCCTCGGCGACCGCGACTATTATCTGGAGGAGAATGAGAGTAATGCCAAAATCATGAAGGCTTATGAGAAGTATGTGAAGCGGATAATGGAGCTTGTTGGCTACGACGCCAAAGCTCAGCAGCGTATTTGGGATAATGTAATTGGCATGGAGAGGGAATTTGCCAAGGCCAAGATGACGCGTGAGATGCGCCGCAATCCGCAGCTGCGTTCCAATCCGATGACTATACAGCAAGTCAAGGAACGCTGGCCCAACTTCGACTGGGATACTTATCTCAATGAATTAGGTCTAATGACAGATTCTCTCAATGTGGCGTCGCCGGCATACCTCGATGCACTCAACAAGATGCTGCCTGAGTTTACCGACCGTCAGCTGAACGATTATTTCATCTTCAACATGGTGACGGACGGCACAGGTGTGCTGAGCGATGATTTCAACGATGCCTCGTTTGAGCTTTACGGCCGTGTGATGAGCGGCACGGAAGAACAGGAACCGCGCTGGAAAAGAGCAATGGCCATTCCCAATGCCATGTTAGGTGAGGCTGTGGGTGAGCTGTATGTCAATAAATACTTTCCCAAGGAGAACAAGGAATATATGGTCGGTTTGGTGGAGAATCTGCGCACAGCACTCGGACAGCACATCGACGAGCTGACATGGATGAGCGAGGAGACCAAACGTCGCGCTCATGAGAAACTGGCCGCTTTCACCGTGAAAATCGGGTATCCCGACAAATGGAAAGATTATTCGGGCATACAGATTGACCCGACCAAGAGCTACTTCGACAATGTGTTAGCGGCCTCAGAGTGGTATGTTCAGGACAATTACAACAAGCTCAATAAACCGGTTGACAAGGCCGAATGGCACATGACCCCTCAAACGGTGAATGCCTATTACAACCCCACCACGAACGAGATATGTTTCCCGGCCGGCATACTCCAGGCTCCCTATTTCGACATCACAGCCGACGATGCCATGAACTATGGCGCAATAGGTGTTGTAATAGGGCACGAGATGACGCACGGATTCGACGATTCAGGCCGTCAGTTTGACGCTCAGGGCAATCTGCGCGACTGGTGGACAGAAGATGACGCGAAGGCTTTTACCAAGTTGGCCGAAGCCCTTGCGGCTCAATTCGACGCGGTGGAAGTTGCACCCGGTGTTCATGCCAACGGTCATTTTACGTTGGGTGAGAATATTGCCGACCAGGGAGGTCTGCGTGTGGCGCTCACAGCCTATAAGAACTCAATGCGCGGCAAGCCTATGGAAGACATAGACAGCTTCGACCCGCTGCAGCGTTTCTATCTGGCTTACGCCCAGGTTTGGGCAAACAATATCCGACCGGAGGAAATCCTGAAACGCACCAAAACAGACCCTCACTCGCTTGGCTGCAACCGCGTAAACGTAACGCTGCGCAACATAGCCCCCTTCTTCGAGGCCTTCAAGATTGTGGAGGGAGAACCGATGTTCAGACCCGTTGAGGAGCGTGTAATTATCTGGTAAAGAGCCGTATATTGCGCACAAAAGAAAATTTTATTAATTTTGCACGATGATAAGCGAACTACCGGACGCCGGTAAGGTAAAAGAACTGAAACACAAGCTCAGCACAGCACAACGTGTAGTGCTGACTTGCCATGTTCGTCCCGACGGGGATGCCATGGGCAGCACTTTGGCTCTCTGCTCATTGCTCAACAAGATGGGCAAGAAGGCCAGAGTGGTAACGCCTGACCAGCCGCCACGCTCGCTCTCCTTCCTACCCGGCATTTCTGATGTGGTGCCTCTGACCAAGTATCCCGACTTTGCACCGAGGCTCCTCAAGGAGGCTGACTTGATTTTTTGCTGCGATTACAATGCGCCAAAACGAACAGACAGCCTTGAGCCGCATCTGATGGGCTCGGATGTGTCGCGCGTCCTGATTGACCATCACGAGTCGCCGGAGGATTTCTGCGACCTCAGTTTCTCTTTCCCGCGCATGTCGAGCACATCGGAATTGGTATTCCGGCTGATATGCGCTTTGGGTCTGGCCGAGGAGATAGACAAGGAGATAGCTACCTGCCTGGCAACCGGCATTATCACCGATACACGCAACCTCTCCGTGAACTGCGATAACCCCGAGTTGCTCCTCATCATGTATGAGCTGCTGCGTCAGGGGGTTGACAAACGGCGCATCATTGAAGAAGCGTTAGACAGCGTAACAGCCGATTCGTTCAAACTGCGCCTCTATGCGTTAGGGCACAAAATGGAACTGTTTACCGATTTGCAGACGGCCATAACTTGTCTCGATGCCGAGGAGCTGAAACGGTTCAACTATGTGCGTGGCGACACCGAAGGGCTTGTTAACGAGCCGTTGAACATTCGCGGCTTCCGGGCAAGTTTCTTCCTCCGTGAAGACGACAAATGCGTCAAGATAAGCGCCCGCAGTAAGGGTGGGTTCATTGTGAGAGATATTTGTGCCGACCTCTTTGGGGGCGGCGGTCATTTGCAGGCGGCAGGCGGCGAATTTTCCGGTTCGCTGGCCGAGGCCCGTAAGATTCTGGTCGAGGCATTGCCCAAATATGCCTCTAAATATTCCAACTCAAAAAAGAAATAGTGAAAAAGCTTTTAACACTCCTCACTTCAGCAGTCTGCATCCTGACCTGGTTCAGCTCATGCAGCGATAACGAAAGTTACTCCGACCTTCTAAAAGAAGAAGAGAAAGCTACCAACTGGTATATGGCTCAGCGCACCATAGCGCTTGAAATACCCGAAGATTCGGTGTTTATAACCGGCGAGAATGCTCCATATTACAAAATGGACGAAGACGGCTATCTTTATATGCAAGTGGTGAATCCGGGCGATACCACGCGAGTGAAGAAGGGCGATCGCGTTATCTTCCGCTTCATGCGCTGCAACATCAAGAATTTCTACAAGAACGGAATTGAGGAATGGGCCGGCAACGCCGATAACATGGAATATGCCACGGCATCTTTCCGCTTCGATTCTTATGTTTATGAGGATTCGCAGAAATATGGACAGGGAATCCAGATTCCTATGAAATATTTAGGCTACAACAGCGAAGTAAACCTTGTATTACGCAGTTACATAGGTTTTGCCTCCGACCAGTCGGCCTGTCTGCCATACGCCATGAAGGTTCGCTACTTCAAACCTGAGTATTAAAGAAAACAAAAACAGGGCGTTGGAGAATTGACTATTCTTCTCATCCACATTTACAAAAACCAATCAAGAAATGTCGTTAATAAAATCCATATCGGGAATAAGAGGAACAATAGGAGGAAACGAAGGTGATAACCTGAGCTGCATAGACGTTGTACGCTTTACGTCGGCATACGCTCAGTTTCTCCGTAACACCTACCCTGAGGGCAAACGCCTTGTGGTGGTAGGACGCGACGCCCGTGTCAGCGGACCCATGGTCAGCGACCTTGTCTGTGCCACACTCTGCGGCATGGGCTTTGATGTTGTCAACATAGGCATGGCCACAACACCCACCACAGAATTGGCTGTAACGGGCGAAGGCGCCTTAGGAGGTATAATCATTACAGCATCGCACAATCCGGCTCAATGGAACGCTCTGAAGCTGCTAGGCCCCAAAGGTGAGTTTCTGGATAAGGCTGAGGGCGAAGAGGTGCTTCGCATAGCCGCCTCAAATGAAATTGAGTTCTCGACATGGGACGAGTTAGGACACATAGAACATAACGACACATACGACAGACGGCATATTGACGCCGTATTGGCCCTTCCTCTGGTGGATGTTGAAGCCATTCGCAAAGCCAATCTGAGAGTAGCAATAGATGCGGTAAACTCCGTTGGCGGCAACATTATGCCCCGTTTGCTGAGAGCCTTGGGCGTGGCAGAGGTGATTGAAATAAACTGTGAGGCCACAGGTCGTTTCGCTCACACTCCGGAGCCGATTCCCGAGAACTTAAAGATGACTGCCGAGGTCATCAAAGAGAAACATGCCGATGTGGGACTGGTGGTTGACCCCGACGTAGACCGTTTGGCCATAATAATGGAAAACGGTGAGATGTTTGTGGAGGAATATACCTTGGTATCGGTGGCTGATTATGTGCTGACACACACACCCGGAAACACGGTGAGCAACCTCAGCTCAAGTCGTGCCCTGCGCGATGTTACACTCAAGCATCAGGGCTGCAATTATTCCGCTGCCGCTGTGGGTGAAGTGAATGTGGTGGCTGAGATGAAACGCACCGGCGCCGTGATTGGCGGCGAAGGCAACGGCGGTGTCATCTATCCCGAGCTGCACTATGGCCGCGATGCCTTGGTAGGAGCTGCCCTCTTCCTTTCGTTGCTGGCAAAGAGCGGTAAAAAGGTAAGCGAGCTCAAGAAGCAATATCCGCAATATGTCATAACAAAGGATAAAATTCAGCTGACTCCCGAAATGGATATTGACGCCATTCTGGCGCGCGTAAAAGAGAAATTCGCCGGGGAGAAGGTAACAGACATTGACGGTGTAAAGATTGACTTCCCCGATGGATGGGTTCATCTGCGCCGCTCAAACACAGAACCCATCATACGCATATACTCGGAAGCACAGTCGGCTGAAAGGGCTAACGAACTGGCAGCCAACGTCAAGAACCAACTTTAACCTAAAGAGCCATGATAAAAAAATTCTTTCTGAACCTTCTCTCATCTTTTCTGGGAGCCTGGATAGCCATAGTGCTTTCCGGAGTGGTGATTTTCTTCATCTTCATGGCACTGATGGGTAAGTTGGCCTTATCTACGGTGGAGTCGAACGTCAATGTTACGAAAAACAGCGTTTTAGTGCTTGACCTCGACGGCGAAATTTGCGAAACCGAGGTAGCCCGTGAATTCGACATGGATATGCTGATTCAGGGCGAAGTGGATAAGCCTCAGACACTCCTCAGCCTGACAACGGCCATCAACGAAGCTACAGACAACAAAGACATCAACGCCATCTACATCAAATGCGGCAATCTGGCAGCTTCACCGGCCACTTTACATTCGCTCCGCAACTCTCTGGTGGCCTTCAAGAAGAACAGCAGCAAGCCCATCATAGCCTACGCCGACAATATGGCTCAGAGCGCCCTGTATGTGGCTTCATGCGCCGACAGCATATTTCTGAATCCTCAGGGAATAGTTCAGCTGAACGGCATTGGCGGCGTATGTATCTATTTCAGCGAGCTGTTCAGGAAGATTGGCATTGAATGGCAGGTGGCAAAGGTTGGCACATATAAGAGTGCTGTTGAGCCTTTCATCACCAACGAGATGAGCGAACCGGCACGCCGACAGATGCTCGAGCTCTACGACGGAGTATGGGCTGAGGTGCGTCGTGAGATAGCCAAGGGCCGAGGTATTCCCGAGGCTCAGATTGATTCAATGGTGAACAACTACATCATCACAGAATCAGCTCAGGATGTAGTAAAGACAAAACTTGTTTCAGGACTGGCTTACGAACGCCAGATGGATGAGAAGATAGGCAGGCTGATTGAATGTGACCCTGAAAAAATCAATTTCATAGATGCCCAGTCGTTCGGCTCATTCAGCATGATGCCCTCTACGGGAGGCGACCATATAGCTGTGCTGTATGCTACCGGCGAGATACAGGAGAACGCTAAAGGCGGCATAGACTGCTATAAGCTCGTACCTGTGATTGTTGATTTGGCAGAAGATGACAACGTAAAAGGCTTGGTGCTGAGAGTAAATTCACCCGGCGGCAGTGTGTTCGGCAGCGAGCAAATCAGCGATGCTTTGTCATACTTCCAGAGTACAGGCAAACCATTGGTTGTGTCGATGGGCGATTACGCCGCCTCAGGCGGTTACTGGATTAGCTGCAATGCAGATTATATCTTTGCCGACCCCCTGACGCTTACCGGCTCAATAGGCATCTTCGGCATGGTGCCCAACGGTCAGAAGCTGTTGCAGAACATAGGCGTTACGCCGCAGAAAGTATCGACTAACCCGAGAGCTAACATAGTCATTCCCTTTGAGCCCCTCACGGAGCCGCAGATGGCTGCTTTGCAGAAGAGCATAGACAGAGGCTATCTCCAGTTCATCACCAAGGTCTCGAAAGGACGCGATATACCCGTCAATGATGTTGACAGCATAGCTCAGGGACGTGTATGGATAGGCTCAACGGCTAAGACACTAGGTCTTGTTGACCAGCTCGGCTCGCTTCAGGATGCCATTGACTATACAGCCAAACTCACCGACCTGAAGAATACTGCCGTAGGATATTATCCCGACCTGGAACCCTCGTTCTGGGATATGATACCCACAGCCGGCGCCGAATCGTTAGTTGGCAAGATGCTGAGCAAGGCTTACGGCATTGACGTCTCGCCTGTTTTGATTCAGCATGTGCAGGAGATGCTGCAGCGCAAACCGAGTCAGGCTCTGCTGCCGGAGTATTTTAAAGTGAGAATCTGATCGTCTTCACCAACAAATAATTGACAGGGTAAATAATTAATTTACAGGCTCATAAGTAACAGATTATGCGAACTACCACCGGCAAACTGCTTACCTTCGCCCTTACTCCCCTATCGTGGTTATACTGGGGCGTTACAGAGGTACGCAATCAGATGTTTCGACTGGGAGTATTGCCCCAGAAGAGCTATAATGTGCCCGTGGTATGCGTGGGCAATCTTACAGTAGGAGGCACGGGCAAGACCCCGATGGTGGAAATGCTGTTGCGCCATCTGCAGACAGAATATCGCATAGGAGTAGTGAGCCGCGGCTACAAACGCAAGACAAAGGGATTCCTGCTGGCTAATTCCAAATCCACACCGGCAACGATTGGCGATGAGCCCTTCCAGATGTATCAGAAGTTTGGCAAGCGCGTCAAAGTGGCCGTGTGCGAAAAGAGAACTAAGGGCATTGAAAGGCTGTTGCAACTGCAGCCCGAAATAAACCTGATAATTCTTGACGATGCTTTCCAGCACCGCTACGTTAAGCCGAAGGTGTCAATCTTGCTGATGGACAAGAACAGACCCGTTTACGACGATAAAATATTGCCGTTGGGTCGGTTGCGTGAACATAAGTCGGGCATTTATAGGGCAGGCTTTATTGTTGTAACCAAATGTCCGCAATCCATCAAACCTGTTGACTGCAGGCTGATAAGCGACAGACTATCGCTGTTCCCCTATCAGAAGCTGTTCTTCTCGTATACCCGCTACCTCAATCTAAAACCGGTGTTTGAGGATGAAGCTCCATACTCCGTAACCCTGGACTCACTGACATCGGCAGACACAATAATTCTGGTAACCGGCATTGCCAACCCGCGGCCTCTGATACGCGAGTGCCGGAAAAGCAAAGCCCGCATAAAGATTATCCATTTCCCCGACCATCACGACTTCACCACAGCCGATTTGACAAAGATTGAAAATAAGTTCAACCGCCAGAAAGGTGCCCGGAAAATAATAGTAACGACTGAGAAAGATGCCGGAAGAATGCTCCATAACCCATTCTTCCCTGAAAGCCTGAAACCCTACTGCTTCTATCTGCCCATCGAGATGCAAATCTCGCCAAGCTGGAAGAATGCCGCTGACTTCATACCCCTCCTGAAGAAGGCCATAGACAAATAACTCAGTCTAAAACATATTCCGAAATCAGCTCTGCAAAAGGGCTGATTTGTTATTTCTTAAAAAGGCTTAAATATATTTGTAGGAAAGTGAAAAAATTTTTAAATTTGCAGGGACAAACAAATACATTACTAACCTAAATAATTTTTCTCAATGCAATCTCTACAAAGATGTCGGAAGCTCATTCTGAGCCTTACGGCAGGATTGCTTTTACCCGTTGGTCTGAGCGCACAAGCCGTGCCACCGGAGTTAGAAGTATCCTTGCTTCCGAAAGCAAAACCAATTGTGGAGTCAAAGCAGGCAGTCAGAACCAAACGTACAATGACGCTTGCACCCGACGGCCCTTTGACCGCCAAACCACAAAAACAAACAGCGGCGGCTCAGCCTAAACGCGGAGCCATAAGCTCAACCGCCGACCTGGCCGGAAAGAAAGTGATGACAGCGCGCAGCCTGCGCAGCGACTCTTTCGGCGATGACGGCAACGCCTGCACAATCTCCACGATTGCCGGCACCGATTCCATTATCATAAAAGGATTCTGGAACGATGCCATTACATTGAAAGCAAAAGTGAATGTTGCCGAGGGCACCATAACCATCCCCAATCAGGTTGTGGGTCAGATGGTTGACAACGGAAACATCGACATTGCTTTCTGTCAAAGCAACGGCAAACCCGACCGCAAAAAGAACATCACCGGCGTCATCAATGCCGACGGCTCAATCTCCATCAACGACTGGTGGGGAATCTATGTGGTTGCCGGAACTAACAAGGACCGTTATCCCTTTGCCGGTGGCGACACCAAAATCTATCCGGCAAACGGCACCATGACGTTCAATTTCCTTGACGGAACAAAATTTGAACAGAGCGTTTACATCACGCAGCCTTACGACAACCGAGTTATGATTACCAACTTCGGTAACTACGGTCAGACTGTATATGTAAATCTCAATTCATCACGCTCAGGTGATATTCCGAGTCAGGTAGCACGTCAGTATCCGGCCAACAAAGCCCATTTCTATACGTATGCCATCGGCTCCTATACGTCAAACGGACAGCCCAATGACATTACACCGACCATTAAGCTGAAAACTGCGGCAGCAGGCAATAACAACACCCTTGAGTGGGGTAACTGGTCGGCCATCTCCAATGGCACACAGCTGATGTACTTCGGAGCCATAACAGACGGTAAGATTACTTACGACGGCAACTTTGTATATCCCACAGCCGTCAGCGGACAGCTGGAAGGTGAAGGCACAGAAGCATCTCCTTATCTTATCACATCGCTTCGCGACCTCAAGGTTCTGGCACAGATGGTAAATTCAGTGCCTGAGAGCGAATACAACGGCTTCCTCAATGGCGTTAACTGTGCCCGTGTATTCCGCGGCAAGCACTTCCGCCTGACCAACGACATAGATATGGCAGGCACTCTCTTCACTCCTATCGGTGCCGACGCTTATCACTACTTCGGCGGTATTTTCGACGGTCAAAATCACACCCTGAAGAATATGTCGGTTAGCTCAACTACCGGTCTGGCCGCACTCTTCGGCCTTGTTGACCCCGAAGGCGTCATCAAGAATATCAAGATGGACAAGCCCACCGTTACCAGCCAGGGTCAGACAGCCGGCAGTGTGTGCGGATGGAACTTCGGCACAATTGATAATTGCCATGTAACCAATGCCAATATTACCAACTATGCCCGTATCGCCGGCGGCGTTGTGGGTGTGGGCACAATAGTAACCAATTGCAGCATCAGCGACAGCTATATTCTGGGCGCCAATGGCAACCCTGCCGGCATCGTCGGACAAATCAACGCCGGAACGCTTACCAACTGTCATGCAGTACGTACCACGGTGATAGGAGCTACAGGCTCAGCCGGTCTTCCTGCCGGTGGTGTGGCTGCTGCTATCGACAAGACAACGGCTTCAAACCTCAGCTTCTCCGGACTTGTGGACACACGTACTTATATGTGTACCATGTCGACAGGCGGCGTAATCGGCGTGCTCAGCAATTCAACTCTGGACCAGGCGTTTGCTACAGGTGAAGTTAAAGCCGGCCCCTCCGACAACATGAACCGACCCTCATGCGCCGGTGGCGTGGCTGGTAAGACTTACGGCGGCAAAATTGAAAACTGCTTCTTCACCGGTAAGGTATCAACCTATACCAACCGTATGGCCGGCGGCATCACTGGCTGGCTCTGCAATGAGGTTCAGGGAACAGATACCGTTGCCACCACAATCCGCAACTGCTACACAGCATCGTCAGTACAGTCAGAGACTTATCTGTATGACAAGGAGAAAGAGGCTCGCGAAACCATTGGCTGGATAGATGCCACCTCTTCGCCTACTCTTGAGAATCTGTATTTCGACAATCAGCTGACGAACCTGAACTCTACCCGCTTCGGCACCACTACCGCCGCTCTTACTTCTGCAACGGGCATTACAGGCTTCGACGCAAATGTATGGCAGTTTACGGCCGGACAATATCCCCGTCTGAAAATTTCGGCAACTCAGCCCAACGCTTTGGCAGCCGCATCAGCACTCGTGCTTCCGGCACGCAGCTCGCTGAAGAAAGTATCAGCTGATGCAGAACTGCATCCTCTCGGCGACGTCAAATATCTGCTTGTCAACAAAGGCAACACAGGCACGGAAGGCCACTTCTGCTCCATTGCCGACGGCAAACTGAAGATAACAACAGAATTCGGCACAGATACCCTGCGCGTATCGAACGGCAACGTTTACTATGACCTGGAACTGCGCATTGCTCCCGTGCCTTTCCTCGGTGAAGGCACAGAACAGAATCCGTTCCTCATCTCTACCCATCAGGATCTTCTGACTCTGGCTCATGTAACGTCAGAGATTCTGCAAACCTTCCCCGGCGATTACTTCCTGATGACCAACGACATAGACATGGAGAATGACTCCACGTTCCTTGGCATCTGCGCTCAGCCCGGCACAGCCGGCACTCATAATAAGTTTGCAGGTGTGTTCGATGGCGGCAACCACAGCATTAAGAATCTGCACATGCGCAAAATCGTATGGAAGACTCGTCCGGAAGAATCATCCGACGGAATGGGCACTCCCAATTCATCTGCATCGAACGGTGTTATGGGATTCTTCGGCCGCCTTGCTCCCGAAGGTATCATACGCAATCTGATAATGGACAAGAGCTGCGATTTCCAGTTCTGGTCAAGGTCAGGCGCCATTGTAGGCCAAAACGAAGGTCTTGTTGAGAACTGCCGCAACCATGCCGATGTATGGGCAGCCTCAGCTGTTCCCGGCGGCATTGTTGGCGAGAACCGCAAAGGCCATGTGCGACGCTGCTATAACGATGGCACAATCACCACCGGCTCAAACGGTGCAGGCGGCATTGTAGCCACCGGCGACGGTATTATTGAGGAATGTGTCAACGTAGGTACAGTTCGCGCAAAAATTTGGACTAAATTCCAGACCAATGTCAAGAGCGTATATCGCGTTGGTGGCATCCAAGGCGAGAACAAAGGCACAAACTTCATCGATTGCGTCAACTTCGGCTCAATTGAAGGCTACAAAGAGGTAGGTGGCATAGCAGGCGAGCTTAAGGCCGTTACATCGACTACTGTACTTGGTAAAAATGAACTTCACCGCGTACTCAACTTCGGTAACCTTGTAAGCACTGATGCCGCTACCACAGGCAGCCTGGGTGGCGCTTCCGGCACTACCGGTGCCATAGAATATGCACACTGGGATTCTCAGATTATTCCCGAAAAGGCTCATGGAGCAATCAGTCTGAAGGGTGCTTCCGGTCTGGCTACAAGTGTCTTCACATCGGGCACTCCGGTTGCCGGTTTCAGCGCTGAAATCTGGGACTTTGCCAAAGACAAATATCCTGTTCCGGCATGGTGCAAAGATGAGCCTATGCTGCAACATGCACGCAGCCTGGTAGTAACCTTCCCCAAAGGTGCTTCATCAGCTAACTTCCACGGCACAGCTACTCTGAATGGTCTCGACGGCCACACCTGGACATTGGCAGAGAATGACCCGTACACCATCAGCGGCAAGAACCTCAAAGCTCCCGAAAGCGTCAACGCACAGATAACCGGCACGCTGACAGGCGTCTCCGGCAATTACAGGCGCGTATTGCCTCTGGTTTCCAATATCGCAGTGCCTCTCCAGGGCGTCGGCACTCAGGATGATCCTTACAGAATTGCCACGGTGGAAGACTGGACTGCTCTGGCCGAGTATATCCCCTCAGCCAACGACAACTTCACCGATAAGTTCCTGAAAGTGGTTGCCGATATAGACTTTGAAGGCAAAACTTTCAAGCCTATCTTTACCGGCACATTGTCGCTTGAAGGTACTCTTGACGGCGGCGGCCACACTCTGAAGAATATTGACTACACCGTGGTCAACAGTTATGAGGCCGTTATCGGCACCATCGACGCTTCGGGAGTGCTGACAAACTTCTCAGCTCAAGGCAACATCAAAACCACGCAGGCCAACACCGGTGGCATTACAGCCAAAGTTTACGGCACGCTGCGCAACTGCGACAACAAGATGAACATCACGGCAACCAAAGGCGCAGGCCATTCCGGTTTCGGATACTTCTACGCCACCACAGTTGCTGAGAAGGTTACCAACCACGGCACTATAACAGGTGCAAACGGACAGTTGGCCGGCATTTCACACAATGTTTCAGCAGAAGGTGCTACGTTCACCGACTGTGTAAACTATGGTGTGATCAAATCGACTTCCACCTCCACTTCGTGCAATAACTTTGGCGGTCTGGTAGCAACCTGCTTCCCGGCAACCTTCACGAATTGCCACAACGAAGGCTCGTTTGAGTTCAACAAACCTGAAGGCTCGAACCAGGTCGGCGGTCTTATCGGCAATGCCAACGCATCGTCAGCAACCACCAAGAAGATGATTCTGACCGGATGCTACAACCTCACCAATATTACGGCCAACAATTACCTTGGCGGCCTCATTGGCAATATGTCGAACGGCAATTGCTCGCTTCTGATTACTGATTGCTACAACAGAGGCAACATAGCATCTGTTGCTACCAAGTCAACCACAGGTTCCCCCACCGCGGGTATAACCGGTTACTACACTCTTGATTCCGAAATTCGCAACTGTAATAACTACGGCAAAATTTCTTCGACCAAGAATGTATTCATCTCCGGCATCGCAGCCTATTATAAATCAGCTCCCACGGAGGCCAAGCCGACATATATTGTCAACTGCCACAACTTTGGCGACATCGACGCTCAGGGCAACCAGGGTGCCGGCATGGTAGGCTGCGGCAACAACTGGCTCTTCATCGATTCTTGCTCCAACCGCGGTAACATTACCGGTGGCTTCGGTCTTGCAGGTATTTGCTCCAACTTCTCTTCAGCAACCAGCAAAATCTCCAACTGCTGGAACGAAGGCAATATCACCACATCGGCCAACCGCTCAGGAGGCATCGTGGGCTGGGGTAATGCTCAGGGTCAGATTACCGACTGCTTCAACCTCGGCCAGATTTCCACCACCAACACAACCTGCGGCACATCGGCCTCTTCAGGCTATGACATAGGCGGTATTGCCGGTTACACCGGTTCTATCGTAACACGATGCTATAACCTCGGTACTATTGTCGGTACATCACGCGTTGCCGGTATCACCGGTGAGACGTTTAAGAACCACACTCAGCTCATCAACTGCTACAATGCAGGTGAAATAGTAGCCAATGCCGACACCTGTGGTTCACTCATCGGCCTGAACCCGGCAAACGGCGGCGCTTGGAGCCAGGATAATAAAGTGGAGAACTGCTACTACATCAAACAGGAACAGCAGCCTACTCACGACAGTTATTTCCCCGGCATGCTGAGCCAGAAAGAACTTTGTGCAATGGATTTGGGCGAAGGATGGATAAAGGGTGATAACTTCACTTATCCGGTGCTTAAAACTGTCAACACTGAATCAGCCCGCTTGAATGCTGCCTGTGTTATCTTCGACGGCAACGACAACTTCAGCAAAGTTACCTATAACTTCAGCGTTGGCTGTCCTGACGGCGTAACCTGGAGTTCAGATCGTCCTGAAGTTCGCTTCGACGGCACCCGCGTACGCTTCAATAAAGGCTATGTTGGTCCGATGACGCTTACTGCCAAACTTGGTGACCTTACCCGCACCTTCAACCTGAATGTAGACAATCCTACCGGAGTTGATGAAGTGGATGGCGCTGAAATCATCAATGAAGAATGGTTTACCTTAGACGGTATCCGCTTAGGCCAACCCGGCCAGCACGGCATCTTTATAGTGAAACGCACCTATTCCAACGGTGAACGTCGCACCTCAAAGGTTAACATTCCCTAACCACCTACCCACTTAATCATCAAGCGGAGCATCTACCCGGGTGCTCCGCTTTTTGATGCCTTCATTGATGCAATTCTCTAAACCTAAGCGATCCAAGATCATGAAGGGGAAAAGGGATGTTGTTGCATTCTGAGTCAATAAACGTTTTACAAATCCGTTAAACAATCAAACACCCATTATCATGAACAAGTATCTATTACTTCTGATTTTGCCACTTCTATCATTTATAATGACGGGTTGTAACGATTCCGGCGATGATGTAAAGCCAATAAATTTGGGCACCTTCACCGGTACTTGGGAAGTTGTCTATCAGGGCAACCAGGATGTCCTCCCAAGGGATTGCATTCTAAATATAGTATCGGCTCAGATTAACCCTGGAGATGGTGATTATCAGGGATATATAACAACATATTTTATCACTGTTAATGGTACTCCGTTACATGACAAAGCTTTTACCTGGGTCATTCGAGAAGTAGAGAATAATCAGCCTTTATTATATCTTGTATGTCAGGGCGACCTTGATAGCGATGATATTTGGGATGGATTTTATCCATTCAAAGTTGTAAAATTAACTGACAACTATATGTGGTGGCAATTCAATACCAACGGTGATAACAGCATGATCCAATTCCGTCGTCGTTCAGACATCAACTTGGAATAAAGCTGCGTTTTTTGCGCTCAATTTTAGGCCTTTTTCTTTAGGCTTAATAGTCTAATGTTTATCGGAATGAGGGGTCAGTGGAATTGAAGCACGGAGGCAAGGGCTTCGTCGTATTCGGACATGAATATGGGATAGGTGCCGAAAAGGGACACGGAATACTTCTTAGGCATACATTTCAGGGTCTGCAAATATGCGTGATACAAAATGGCTTTGTGGAAGTTGACGTCGGCAAAATTGAATTCTACCGAGCTCCAATGCTTCTTGTTCAGATGATACGCAGGTTTTATTGCCGGGTATTTAGACCTGAGAATCATCGACAGTTCCGGATCGCACTTAAGGCTGTAAAAGTTCCATTCTCCTGATAAATCCATCAGGCAAAATTGCTTGTTGAATATTTCAAGAGTCAGGGTATCTGGTCCGTAAGGCGAGCGCATGGTAACGCTTGGAAACGACATAACCAAGTCGATTATCGTGCCAATATCCACTTTACTTGCCGTGTTTCAAAGCCTTGGTACAAAAGGTCCTGAAAAGACTTTTATTTTATTACGGTAACCTCTTCGGCAGGCACATAACCGGCTGTGGTGGCATTGAGGCGTACAAAGACCCAGCCTTCGGGTGTTGGCGTATCGGTTTCTGGTGTCGACAAAAGAGTTCCGGCAACAAGAGGTGTCAGGGTGCTCTTTTCTTCTTTGTCGGGTTTAGGCAACGGTGTTGACTCAAACGCCGTTACCACACATATCTGTCTGTTGGCCCAGTGATTTCGCGCTCCAACGGTAAAACAGCCGAAGATGATGGTCAGAGCCACGCAGCCAATGGCGGAGAAAAATCCTATCTTGCGCACCAAAACATTGCCGCAGAGGAAGTAACACAACACTCCTGCCAACAACAAGACGAAAAAGCCGAATGCGAGAGTGCCCCACAGATTGGGGTTTACACAGCCGGTAATATTGTACCAGAGTGCGGACAATCCCGAAGGTTCGTCGGGCGTTACATCGCCTTTTCTGCCGCCTAATTTGGCATTGTTGCGGTCAAAGACCTTCTGCTGCAGATACTCTATGTTGTTGCGAATCCGGGAGTTTCCCGGGTCCATAGATTGAGCCTTCTGGTAAGCCACCATAGCCTCGCCGTAATGGTCGCATTTTACAGCGGCATTACCCATGTTATAGAGCATGGCAGCCGATGTGAGACCCTCTTTTTGCACGTCCTGATACACCCTTAAAGCCTCCTCATATTGCTTTTTGTTGTAAAGCGAATCGGCTGTGGAAACATTTTCAGCAGCTGCCGGAATCATGCACAGCAGAGCTAATGCTATTATCATTATACGTTGCATGTTGTTACTTCTTAAAGTCGGAATCTATGGCACGAATCACTTGCGAGGCCTCCTCATATACATCGTTCATGTCGATACCTGCGCCGGCATATTTAGCCTCTTCGCACCGGTCGAGCAGGTTGATAAAGCGTTCAATTACCTTTTGAGGCACCTCATGCTCAGCGAAGTTGGCTTCTATGTTGGCACGTTGCATCTCGCTGCCCGGCATACGCATCTTATGGGCAGCATAGCCCCACAGAGCCGTAAGCGTCTGGTCAAAGAACATGTCTCTTGCCCCCATTTTCAGGCTCTTGCGTGCGTGACGCAGCAGACGGTCGCTGAGACGGCGTGCGCGGCGTTCAAGCAGTCCTTGAGTGTCGGCATGGCGTTTGCGGTAGTTGAGCATTGCCAAGAGAATGGCGGCAAAGATTACAAATGCTATCACATAGAGCATCCAGTACATTACCGACCCGCTGAAGAAGGTGTGAGAGGATGTCAGTTTGCCCACAGGCATCAGTTCCTCATCCATCTTCAGGATATGACCGGCCGAATTGCCGCCGGCTTTTCCCTTGGTTACTTCCACATCGAACCCGCGAGAACGAGCCGTCTCATATTTCCCGGTGTTGGGGTTGAAATAGACCAGTTCCACCGGAGGAATATGATATTTGCCCGGTTCTGCCGGCATAATGGAGCAATCGAAACGTACACTGCCACTTACGGATGTGCCGTTAGGAGTTGCGTTCACTGTTGGCGACGGGGTGGAAATCTCAAATTCCTTTGGGAAGATTTTGGCAAGGTCAGGCAACTGTACATATTTGATATTTCCGGTGCCCTTTATTGTGTACACAATTGAGGCAGCCTGGTTGGTGGCAAGACGCTGTGTGGGCATGGAGGCCTGAATGGTAAACTGTCCTACTCCCCCACTGAAACCGGCTGGCTGAGGTTTCGGCAGCTCGCGCACATCAACTGTCAGATTATTTGGCGTAACCACCAACTGCACGGGTTTGCCGTATGACAACGGACCCCAGAACGGATCCCAGAATTCCTGCCGTGCTTCTGCCGTAACGGTATATCTGTTGCCCTGAATAGTCAGTTTCCCCTTCATTTGCGGAAAAATGATATATCGGGCTATGACAGCACAGGCATATTGCCTGCCTTTGTATGATTCAAAGTGCAGACTTTCTACCTTGGGATTATTTTCCTCAAGAGTGAATCCATTGAATTTTGGTGCCTCGGAGGCTCCTAAAAAGTGGATATTGTCGAACGATGAATAGAGCTTAACCGTATACACCAGCGCCTCTTGCTCGTAAGCCGTTGTTTTGCTCACATTGGCCACCATGAAGAGGTTTTTATTGCCTTTGCCTATAAAACGCGGTCCTGAAGGAGCGTTACCCGCTGCCGGGTTTGCAGAAGCGCCTGAATACGGGTCTGAAACATCCCTCTTGTCCTTCACGTCAATCGACAGTGAGTTGCTTCTCACACCGCCAATGGTAATCGGGGGTAGCGTCAGTTTGCCTGCTTTATAGCATTTCACTGTCAGTCGGTAGCCCTGACTTGAAGATGAGGTGCTCCGTCCGTTGATATTTGAATATGATGACGACTGATAGGACGAGTGGTAGACTATCTTGGCATTAGGTATGGAATAATTCTCGGGATAAGCCCCGGAGACGCCGTTTAATTCAACAATGACGTTAAACGACTGCCCTACTACCGGATTGCCGTTAGATCCTAATTTCAGTTTCACCTGGGCAGCATTCACCGACAGAGCCATGAACACCAACGAAACCATGATAATGGTCCGGTGCAGGAGGGTGCGTATGTTTTGTGTCATGATTTTTGCAATTTAAGGCATCACTTTGTTACCAGTTCTTTCCCCTGCGACCTCTTTCTCCTTTTCGCTGCCTGTTCTGCAAATCAATGCGGCTGCGAATGCCCTGCTCTTTATTCTCATTTGCATTGAGAATAGAGTTTGCGGTCTGCTGGTTCATATTCTCCTGCGGCTGTTGTTGTTGCTGCTGCTGTTGATTCTTGTTTTGGGCCTGATTGTTCTGATCCTTGTCCTTGTCCTTGTTTTTATCCTTATCCTGATCTTTATTCTGGTCTTTATTCTGATTCTTGTCTTTATTTTGCTGCTGATTCTCCTGCTTCTTGAGCTGGGTTATGCGCAGGTTTCTGCGAGCCTCGTTGAAATTGGGCATCAGTCGGAGAGCATTGCGATAGCTGGCTTCAGCCTCATCGAGTTTCTCAGTCAGGAAATAATTATTGCCTATGTTGTAGCAAGCGTAAGCCGCTATGGGAGTAGCCCTTCCGCGCATCATCGCCACTGCCGAATAGCTCTGCACAGCCTCATCCATCAGCTTCATGGTGGTGGAATCCTGTTCTGCATCCTTCTTGCCCTTTATCATCCTTTCACGGGCAACTGCCATGGTGGCGACGCCGTTATTGAACAGGGCCTCAGGACTTTGAGGATTCTCTTTTAGAGCCTCGCGATAAGAGTTCATGGCATCCTCATAATTGCCCTTGGCAAATTGTTCGTTGCCTTGGGCTATGTATCTGCGTTCGCCTCGGTTGCTTGTCTGGGAAGTGGTTTCTTCCGTGTTACTGCACGAACAAAGCATCGCGAAAACCAGCGCTATAATGAAACTGAATCTTTTCATTGCTTTACCTCCTTTTTGAAGAAGTTAATGCGGTCGAGCCAACTTATTCGTCGGTTAAGTATCAGTACATCCACAACCAACAGAGCCAGGGCTATCCACACAAAAATGTAAAACAGCTCATCGTGCAAAGCCAAAGTGCTGCTTTCCAACGATTTACGTTGCAGCTGGCCCAACTGACGCTGTAAGTCGGTCAGTGCGTCAGTTGACGAAGCATTGACATACACGCCGTTACCGGCTTTGGCCAGTTCAGCCGCCAGATTTTCGTTGAGAGCGGTTTTCACCACCTGGCCATTCTCATCTGTGAAATATCCGTTGGCGGTAGGAATGGTTACCGGCGAAGTTGAGCCTACACCGATAATGTCAACCTGAATATTCTGCTTGGTGGCCTCTTTCACCGCCTTTAAAGCCTGTTCGCGGTCTTCCAAGTCCTCCGCATCAGTAATCAATATTATTGCCCGGCCAACGTCTTTTTTGCCGCCGAAGCTCATCATAGATTTCTGCACAGCGGCCGCAATATTGGTGCCCTGCGACGTTATTTGTTGTGGATCAATGGTGTTGAGGAATGATTTTGCCGACAAGAAATCGCTTGTTACCGGAATCAGCGTGTGGGCGTTGCCGGCATATACCACCAGACCGACCCTGTCGTTATCGAGGCGGTCAATCAGCCGTTCCAGCATCAGTTTTGCCGTGCGCATACGCTGCGAGCCGGGATGTTCGGCGTCGATAGGAGCCATCATGGAGTTGGAGGCGTCAACGGCTATTACCACCTCAATGCCGCTCTTTTCCATGGAGGTCTCTTTCAACCCGCCCCACGGACGCGCCACAGCTATGATTATCATACAAAGAGCCAACAGCTCAAGAGTGATTTTCACAGGCGCCTTATAAGCCGACACTGTAGGCATCAGCTCCTTCAGCTCTTCGGGACGCCCGAATCGGCTCAACGCTTTACGCCGCCAATATCTGCTCCACACATACACCAGAAACAATGCCGGTAATATCAGCAGATAAAGAAGGTTTAACGGATATGCGAAGCTAAACATAGTAATCGTGTTAGGGTATGCGACGCAACAATGTGTTGCGAAGCAAAATTTCAATAACCACACAGCACATTGCCGCAATCAGCCACGGCATAAAATCTTCGTCAGCACGCGTGTGCCGCTGCACATCGAGGCGAGTTTTCTCCAGTTGGTCAATCTCGTCGAAAACATCCTGAAGCACACTCTCGGTCTTGGCATGGAAATATTTGCCACCTGTTTTCGAGGCTATCTCTCTCAGCGTCGCCTCGTCGATGCGCGTTTCCATATTCGTCTCAAAGCCGAAAGCATCGCGCACCCGGAAGCTGCCGTTGGTGCCAATGCCAATAGTGTAGACGCGGATACCTTTCTGGCGAGCTATCTCTGCGGCCGTCGAAGGCGCCACATCACCGGCATTGTTACTGCCGTCGGTGATTAGTATGATGCTCTTGCTGGTGGCTTTGCCGGGCAAAATCCTGTTGATGGCCGACGTCAGTCCGTCGCCAATGGCAGTGCCGTCGGCAAGCATGCCTGTCTGCACTTGGTCCAACTCTCCAAGCAGCGTTGCTCGGTCGTTGGTGAGCGGGAGCAGACTAAGGCTCTCTCCGGCAAAAATCACAAGCGCCATATTGTCGTTTTCGCGGGCATTGATGAAGCGTGCAGCCACATTCTTAGCCGCTGTCATGCGCGAAGGCTCCACATCCGGCGTCATCATTGAGCCGGAAATGTCAAGGGCCAAAGCTATGTCTGTACCTTCAATGCTTGACGTGGTTGAAGAGTCATAGACCACCGGCCTGGCCAATGCCACTATGAGGCAGCCTATGGCCCCCAAGCGCAAAATGAACAGCAAATGGTTGGCCTTGACTTTCCACGATGTGCCTATACCGTCGAAGGCTTGCGTAGTGGAAACGTTTATATATGGGTCGGCATTGCGGTTTTTCCATATATAGTAGGCTATCAGAGGCACAAAAACCGTCAGAAGCCACAATAGATGAGGATATTTAAAAATCATGGCTTGCTGTTTTTAATGTTATTGCCGGCCGGTGTCTTCGGTGTTGACTTTTCGTCTGATTTCTTTTCCTGACCATCGTTTTCACCGGCGTCGTCGGCTTGTTCCTCTTCGGGAACAGGTTTGGTGAGTTCCAGAAATTTCAGCACATTCTCAAAGGCCGAAACATTCTCATCGGGAAGCGGTTTGAACTTGGCGAACTTCACCACATCGGCCATATTGAGCACATCTTCCACATACTTGCGACCCTCTTTTGCTCCCGCAGAATCGGCCACTGCCTTACGAATCTGTCCGGAGGTCATCTCAAGTGCGTTGATGCCGAATCGACCCAACAGATACTGGCGCATAATATCGGTCAGCTCTGAGTAATACTGCTTCTCCTGACCCTGTTCGCACAGATTTCCCGACCTCAGTTTGCGCATCCTCTGCATAGCCAAATCGTATGGAGGAATCACTGGCTTGGGCTTGTTCCACGGCATTTTCTTGCCGCTGCGTTTAAGAAGCCACCACACCAGTAATCCTAAGGCAAGGACTATGATTACAATCAGCCACCAGTAGTAATAAATCAGGTTAGGCACCTTGTCTAAGGTTTCCTGATATCCCTTTTCATAATACGGCTGCAAAGGTCCCATATCGGGCGATATGGAATCTTTTGCCGTCACGTCAGGCCCAGTAACCTTAAGTGCTAAAGGCATTGATTTGGCGGTGTCGTTGCCGGCATACACGGTTATCGAGGGCAACAGGTAAGTGCCGGGCACAAATGCCTGCATGGGCACATGGCAGTTTATCTGAATGCGCTGTCCGCCCAGCGACACGGTGTCCTGACTAAATGTGGAACGCAGTTCTACCGTGTCGCCCAACAACATTATCAGGCCATCTTGCGTGGGGCTGTCAAACACGGGGAACTTAAAGCTCTGTCCCCTGTCGAGCACCACTTGCAAATGCAACATACCCATATTGCCCATCAGCAAGTTGCCGCTGTCTAACCGCGCTGTCAGTTCCGGGGCCAGAGCCTTGACCTGTGTGCCGGCGCCAAGCACCATACACAAGGCCAACCACAAGTATCTGTACTTCTTCTTGCTAAAGATCATACTTCAAAGTCAATGTCTGCGAGCCATGCGTTTATGAAACAGTTCCAGCAACGATTTGGTAAAGTCCTCATCCGTGGCAATCGACGCCACATCAAGGCCGCATTGCAGCGCTGCCTGATGAATCTCCTGCTGCCGCTTGTACCATAGCTGATTGTAAGCCTTGCGCATCTTGGCCGACGAGGTATCGACCCAATGCATGGCTCCGGTTTCCATATCGCGCATTCGCATTAAACCTATATCGGGCAACTGCGCGTCGCGTTTGTCATATACTTGAATAGCAGCTATTTCATGTTTGCGTGCCGCTATGCGCATCGGGTCGAGCCACGAATGGGTGTCGATGAAATCGCTCAGCAGAAATGCCGCCGAACGCTTTTTCACCACCGTATTGAGGAAATTAAGAGCAGAGGAAATGTCTGTGCCGGTATGTTCCGGTTCCAGGCCTATTATCTCGCGGATAATCAGCAATACGTGGCTCAATCCTTTTTTTGGAGGTATATATTTCTCAACCTTGTCAGAGAAGAAGATTACGCCGACCCGGTCCTTGTTATGCAGCGACGAAAAAGCAAGTGTGGCGGCTATCTCTGCCATCATTTCCTTTTTCGATTCGCCCACGGCACCGAAGTTGCGGCTGGCGCTCACATCAATAAGAAGCATGAGAGTAAGCTCACGTTCCTCCTCATAAATCTTCACATACGGCTTGTTATGCCGTGCTGTTACAGACCAGTTGATGTCTCTGACGTCATCGCCATACTGATATTCGCGCACCTCGGCAAACGTCATGCCGCGCCCTTTGAAAGCCGAGTGATAGGCGCCGGCAAAGACGTCCTGACTCAGTCCGCGCGTCTGTATCTCGATGCGCTTTACCTTCTTGAGCAACTCTTTCGTATCCATTCAGTGCGTGTTTGAATAATCCTTACGTTTTAGCCCTATTTGCATCTCAAATATCATCTCTCTTGTTATTGATTCGTAACTGCCTGAAATTCAGGAACTTATAAAACTATTGCGCTTTAAAGTCCTTCATGTTTTCTTCAATCGACCCGGCCGATTAAAGCCACAGCTACGTATGATATTTAAAAATGCGCTTAGGGAACCTGGACCTTATCCAGTATAGACGAAATTACCTCGTCGGTGGTGATGTTATTTGCCTCTGCTTCGTAAGTCAGGCCGATGCGGTGGCGCATTACATCATGGCATACCATGCGAACATCCTCCGGAATCACATATCCGCGACCTTTGAGGAAGGCGTAAGCACGACTTGCCTTTGCCATGGCTATGGAGGCTCGCGGCGATGCGCCGAAGCTAATAAGGCTCTTGAGGTCGGGAATGCCCGCTTCGGCCGGCTGACGGGTGGCGAAGACGATGTCTACAATGTAATTCTCAATCTTCTCGTCGAGATAGATAGTGCGGCAGAGAGCCTGCAGATTCTCTATCTCGCTGATTTTTATCAGCGGTTTCACCGGCGGCAGGTCTGCGCCTATGTTCTGACGGATGATGCGTTTCTCCTCCTCTTTTGAGGGATAGCCGATTATCACCTTCAGCAGGAAACGGTCGGTCTGTGCTTCGGGAAGCGGATAAGTGCCTTCCTGCTCAAGAGGGTTCTGTGTTGCCATTACCAGGAAGGGCTCGGGCAATTCAAAGGTATTGTCTCCCAACGTTACCTGACGCTCCTGCATCGCCTCCAGAAGGGCACTCTGCACCTTTGCCGGCGCGCGGTTGATTTCGTCGGCAAGAACGAAATTTGCGAAGATGGGACCCTTCTTTACCTCAAACTCCTCGCGCTTCACCGAGTAAATCATGGTGCCGGTAACGTCGCTGGGAAGGAGGTCGGGAGTAAACTGTATTCTCGAGAATTTGGCATCTACCACATTAGCCAACATGTTGATAGCCAATGTCTTGGCAAGACCAGGAACACCTTCCAACAGCACATGGCCATCGCATAACAGCGCTACCATGAGCGAATCAATAAGATGTTGCTGTCCTACTATACGTTGCTCTACGCCTTGGCGTATGAGGCCCAGGATGCTGCTTTGGGCCGATATCTGGTCATTAATCTGACGGATGTTGAAGTTGGTATCCATTATTTGTCTTTATCGTGGCAAAATTAGCTCTTTTATTCCAAAGCATTTTAACAATTAGTGTTAAATAATATTTCCAATATATGCGTATTGTTAAAACGCCCGGTCTTATTCAGCTATTGGCTATTTCTTTTCTGCCTCGTTTGCGGTGAATGCGTTCCATCCCTGCGCTTTGAGGGGTATTTCCGCACCGTCGCGGGTTACAAGAGCGGCGCCCAAATCGGGCTGAGTGGTATAACCTATCACGGTAACGCCTTTCAGCTTCTCAACCTTATCATGGTCGGTGAGCGGCACGGTGAACAGGAGTTCGTAATCCTCGCCGCCGTTCAGAGCTGCCGTAACAAGGTTCATGTTAAACTCTTCGGCCATAAGTGCGGTCTGATAGTCAATGGGGATTTTGTCTTCATAGACGCGCACTCCCACTTTTGAATTATGGCTCAGATGCAGCAATTCGCTGCTCAGACCGTCGCTCACATCCATCATTGACGTTGGCTTGATGCCTGCGTTGCGCAATTCCTCCACGATGTCTTTTCGGGCTTCCGGCTTCAGCTGTCGTTCCAGTATATACTCTTTGCCTGCAAAATCGGGCTGGAATTTTTCATCCTTACCTGCTTGCGCGGCTATCCTGTTCTCGCGTTCCAACAGCTGCAGACCCATGTAAGCGGCACCCAAATCTCCGCTCACGCAAATCAAATCTGTGGGCTTTGCGCCGCTGCGTAACACGGCTTCTCCTTTGGGTGCCTCGCCAATGCAGGTTATGCTAATCACCAGTCCTGACACTGACGCTGACGTGTCACCGCCCACGAGGTCAACTCCGTAGCGTTCGCAGGCAAGTTTGATGCCGGAATAGATAGCGTCGAGATGTTCTACGGTGAAACGTGCTGAGACACCGATACTTACGGTTATCTGACGCGGCTGACCCATCATGGCATAGATGTCGGAGAAATTCACTATTGCCGCTTTATAGCCAAGATGTTTCAGGGGCACGTAGCGCACATCGAAGTGGATGCCTTCAAGGAGTAAATCGGTGGTTACGAGTATCTCTTTGTCGCTCTCGAAAGCAAGCACAGCGGCGTCATCGCCCACTCCTTTTATGCTTGAAGCATTGCGTAAAGGGAAATCGCGTGTCAGGCGGTCAATCAGTCCGAATTCGCCCAATTCATTTATTTCTGCCATAACAGGTTCTTATGGGGTGCTTTTATTGTAGTGTTAATACTTATATTCCCGAAAATTCGGAATTTTAAAGAAGTTAGGAGCCGACAGGCTGATGCTTTTTGCAATGGCCCCGGCTCCCAACCTAAAAATTATGAAATTATCAGAGACGTTCTATCATCTTCGTTACAAGCTTAGCCATAACAGGCGAAGCCTTCACTGCTGCCATCTGCACTTCCTCATGGGTGGGAACCTGAGTGATGTCTTTGCCACCGAGGTCGGTTATCACGCTCAGGCCGAATACTTTCATGCCGGCGTGGTTGGCTACTATCACCTCAGGAACTGTGCTCATGCCAACTGCATCGCCGCCGATGATGCGGAAATACTCATACTCTGCCGGGGTCTCAAACGTAGGACCTGTGGTGCCTACATATACTCCGCGCATAAGGCGTATGTGCTCCTCGTTGGCTATGTCGCCTGCAAGCTGAATCAGCTCGGGAGCGTATGCATGAGTCATGGCAGGGAAACGGGTGCCTAACTCCTCGTAGTTGTGGCCGCGAAGAGGATTCTCCGGGAACAGGTTGATGTGGTCGGCGATAATCATTACGTCGCCAACCTTGAACTCCTTGTTCATGCCTCCGGCAGCGTTGCTGACAAAGAGGGTCTCCACACCGATGGCTTTCATGACGCGAACAGGGAATGTAACCTGCTTCATGTCGTAGCCTTCATAGTAGTGGAAACGGCCCGACATAGCTACTACTTCGCGTCCGCTCAGACGACCGAAGATAA
This sequence comes from Prevotella sp. CAG:485, assembly GCA_000437495.1. Lineage (GTDB taxonomy): Bacteria > Bacteroidota > Bacteroidia > Bacteroidales > Muribaculaceae > Lepagella. Next base: position 55,814 of record FR897836.1, on the reverse strand, counting down.
GTTTGCCGTTGTGGCCAGCAACCGTTGAAATGGGCATATTGGGGATATCGGCATACTTCATCTCAACCTCAACGTCGATTAAGTCGGCGAGGTTGCCTAGACCGCTGCCGAGAATGATGCCTATCTTGGGCATATTCTTTACACGGCTCTGGAGGAAGGATGCCGTTTCCTGAATCTTGGCAAGCATATCCATATCAGCGGATATTGGGGTTGAGGTTATGCCATTCGCTTACGGGAGGCAGAATGCCGAGGCTTATCACCTCATCGCGCATGGTGCAGAGATGCTTGTAGCTTTCTTCCAGCGAAGCCTCTTCTGCCGGTGTGCCTTTCACGGGATGGATATGAACGCCGGTGCGGTCAAGGGTTGTTTCCATGGCCATCATGATATGGTTGAAGCGGTCGTTGTCAACATATACGCCTACGGGCCATGTGAACGACGGGCCACCCATGGCGGCTGCTATCATCTCTATGCTCAGGTAAGCAGGGCTCTGGAACGAGCTGCGGCCGCGGAGGTCGATGATGTTCTTGCCACCCTGTACAACGCGGAGACGTATCTTATCCCATTCTTCAACGGGAAGACGGTCTGTGCCGATGATGTTATCCAGCGGTTCGTCGTCTACAGTTGTTGTCGATGCGAAGACAGCCATCTGCTCACCATGGCCGCCATAGGTGCGCGAGTTTTTGATGCGGTCGGCGGCAATCTTGAAGAACTTCGACAGCTCGCTGCGCAGACGGGTGGAATCGAGTGCTGCCAGGGTGGTAACCTGCGAAGGTTTCAGACCTGAGTAAAGCAGCGCTACCAGACCGGTAATGTCGGCGGGGTTGAAGATAACAACCAGGTGTTCCAGATCGGGGCAGTAGGTCTTGATGTCTTTGCCAAGCTGCTCGGCTATGCCGGCGTTGCCACGGAGAAGGTCCTCACGGGTCATACCTGCTTTACGCGGTGCGCCGCCCGATGATACCATATATTTGGCGTCTGTGAAAGCCTCTTTCACGTCGGTGGTCCAGGTTATGTTCATGCCTTTGAAACCACAGTGTGCCAGTTCCTCGGCTACACCCTCCAGACCGGGGGCGTATGTGTCGTAAAGACACAGATTCGGGGTAAGACGCATCATGGCAGCGCATTGTGCCATATTTGAGCCTATCATGCCTGCGGCTCCTACAATCACTAACTTTTTGTCTGTAAGAAATTCCATGGTTATGGGTATTAGTTATCAATCTATTAACAAAACGGACGCACTTTAAGTTCATATTTCAACCGTTGTTGCAACTGCAGTTCCAACAATTCCTTTGGCTGAAACAGAGCTGAGTTTTTAGATGTGTGTGTTTTCGATTTTATGGTGCGTGTTTTGGTGTGTTTTTTCGTTATGCCTGAGGTTGAAGAGAGAGATAAGAAAGAGGAGAGGAGAGTTTGGGAATCAGTAAAATATATACGGAGAATCTCAAGCAATATGTTGCTTTAAAGCTTTCAATACAGCTTCAGAGTTACTGCATGAGAAAATCACCGGTATATTTTGTTTGCGCATTACAAGTATTGAGCCCGATTTTTTGCCCACGAATGCTATGAACTTGCCTAAGGCTCTTGAGCGAAAAAGTCCCCAGTGACCCATGAATCCACCGCTGGCAAACAGTCGCCAGCTCAAATCGGGATTGCTGACCGCGCGCATGCTATCTATGTCGGAATAGCTGATGCGCACGTCAGAGGCAAGAAGCCGCTTAATCACCACTGAGTCGGCTGTGAGGCACACCGAAACGGGTGCGTAGGCATACATGGCAATCAATATTATCAACGACGGTATTGCCAGAGATAACATCGACAATGAACACCAAATGGGCAAGGAGACTATGAAAAGCATCAATACCGTAACCAACACTGTTACGGTAATAGATGCTTTGTCAGGTCTAATCTTCTCTTCCGTCATAGTATGCCGGATTTTACAAGTCAGTTCTTTTTAGCAATCTTGCCCCAAGTGTCGCGCAGACCTATGGTCCGGTTAAACACTAAATGGCTATCTTTGCTGTCGGGGTCCGGAGTATAGTAACCGAGCCTTACGAACTGATAATGGTCGCCGGGTTTAGCGTGTTCGGCAAGCCACGGTTCCACCATCACATTCGTGTGAACCTTGAGGGAATCGGGGTTCAGCAGTTCGCGGAAATCACCCTCTTCGGCACTCGGATTCTCAACGGCGAAAAGGCGGTCATAATCGCGCACTTCCACGGGAACGGCATCGGCAACGCTTACCCAATGCAGGGTGCCTTTTACCTTACGGTCGGCGTTGGCGCGGCCTGTCAGCGTCTCAGGGTCGTATGTGCAGTGAATGGTTTCCACATTGCCCTCGGCATCATGATCCACACCCACACATTTGATGATGTATGCACCTTTCAGACGCACCTCCTTGTCAGGCGACAGACGGAAGAATTTTTTAGGCGGATTCTCCATAAAGTCGCCGCGTTCAATCCACAGCTCTTTGCCAAAAGGCATGGCGTGCTGTCCGCTTTCCGGGTCTTCAGGATTATCGGTCATGAAGAAGGTCTCCTTGGCATCAGCCGGATAATTGTCGATTACCAGCTTCACGGGGTCAACAACCGCGCTCACACGGGTGGCTATGCGATTCAGGTCATCGCGCACTGCATGTTCAAGCAGCTCAATGTGGTTCAGAGCCTCATATTTGGTGTAGCCGATGCTTCTCACGAAATTCTTTATGCTGTCGGGCGTAAATCCGCGACGACGCAGTCCGCAGATGGTCGGCATGCGCGGGTCATCCCAACCGGCCACAAGACCCTCCTTGACAAGCTGCAGCAGTTTGCGCTTGCTCATAACCGTATAGGTCAGGTTCAGGCGGTTGAATTCTATCTGACGCGGACAGTAACTGTCATCGGCAAGGAACTTCACAAAGTATTCGTAGAGCGGGCGGTGAGGAACAAACTCCAGCGTACAGATGCTGTGCGTAACGCCCTCGAAATAGTCGCTTTGTCCGTGGGCAAAGTCGTACATTGGGTAAACATGCCATTTATTGCCCGTGCGCCAGTGAGGGGTATGGATTATGCGGTAGATAATCGGGTCGCGGAAGTGCATATTGTCGCTTGCCATGTCTATTTTGGCACGCAGCACATATTTGCCTTCCTCAAACTCACCCTTGTTCATGCGCTCGAACAGGTCGAGGTTCTCCTCTACCGGTCGGTTGCGATACGGACTTTCGATGCCGGGAGTTGTGGGAGTGCCTTTCTGAGCGGCTATCTCTTCGCTGGTCTGCTCATCCACATAAGCATCGCCGCTTTTTATCAGACGTATGGCCAGGTCATAAAGCTGCTGGAAATAGTCGGAAGCGTAATACAGGCGGTCTTCCCAGTCATATCCAAGCCAGTGAATATCGCGTTTTATGGCTTCCACATATTCGTTATCCTCCTTCTGCGGGTTCGTGTCGTCGAAGCGCAGATTGCAGGTTCCTCCGAAGCGTTCGGCTGCTCCGAAGTCCATGATGAAGGCTTTAGCATGACCTATGTGAAGATAACCGTTCGGCTCGGGCGGAAAGCGTGTGTTGAGGCGGCCGCC
>FR897836.1:15910-52240 GCA_000437495.1 Prevotella sp. CAG:485 | reverse complement strand
GGCCGCCGTTCTTGCCGGCTTCCAGATCTTTCTTTATTTCCTGCTCTATGAAGTTGAGGTTCTCCGCTGCGTTTTCTGCGGATACACCGGGGGTTGTTGTCTCTTCTGCCATCTCTTTGCTTTTTTCAAAATGCAAAATTAACAAATAATTTTTAATTCCGAGGTCTCACCTCCGCATTTTGTGCTTGAATTCACGTCTGATTCCGTGTTCTCACTTTTCATTGGCCTTAACCCTTCACCACCAATTTCTGAGATGCGGCGAAATCACCTCCCGCAACCCTGAGCACATACACACCGGGTTGTGAAGGAAGCGTAGTGGTAAAGTCCGTTCCGCTCACACTGATACTCTTGCAGCAGCGGCCGTCAAGGCTGTAGAAAGATGCCGTCGCGTTGTTAACCGGCTGCGAAACAAGCACTTCAATCTCGCTGCCGGCTCTTGCCGAGCCTTCTGTGAAACGGATACTCAGACGCTGTGGAGCATCGTTAATCACACCCGGCACGCTGTAAGTGCGTAAAGCATATTTGAGCCCGTTATACGCATCTATTGTGCCGTAAGCCGCATATTTCTCATACCCTTCAAGTGCTGAGGGGTTTGAGGTATGCTCAAAAATATCTTTCATGTTCGCGAAGGTGAGATTTGGAAGGGCCTCAAGCCATAGTGCCATGACTCCGGCTGCCGTTGGCGACGACATGGATGTTCCGGTGTCGATGCCCCAAACATACCGTTTGCCATTAACCATAGTGTCGCAGACATAATATTGTTCCATGCCGGGAGCCTCGGGATAAAGAGCCGAGATTACAAATGTTCCGGGAGCCAATATCATGGGCAATTTCTCTCCTTCCCATGTAGTGCCGCGACTGGTGTGAAGGTTAGGCTTGCCAAGCTCACCAAACGACTGGTTTGCCAGGCTGTAGACTTGGCCTGACATGGCTTTTCGCGATTCAACAGCATTCAACATACCCACGCTGACCACGTCAGGCGAGGCGGCAAGGTCGCTGATGGTCTCATCGCTTGTTCCATACATAAAATCCGGATTCTCCCACGACCCCAAACAGTTGTAATAAGGGTTGGCGTAAATGCGCGTATCGGCACCCTGCGGCGAACGTATGCCAAAGCCGAGTTGTGGCGGGAATCCGGGAGTCAGATATTTTGCCACATCAGCGTCAAGGATTATCCGGAAGCGGCCGTTGGGCTCATATATACCCATTTCGCAATAGATTTCTCCCTCGATGAAATTTTTCATCTCAGGCAATAACTCCCCTTCGCTGCCCTTTGAGAAGAGAGTTACCCTACCGCCGGCATTTATTACTTCCTGCGGAGTAATCCAGCGGCTTTTATAGATTACCGTGTCCTTCTGCATCACATAGAGCTGCAGTTCCGTCTGTTTGGTGTCTTTGCTCCAGGCTTCCAGCGGACAGTAGTGCGTCTTTCCGCCATCCCATTTACAGAAGATGCTTCGGACAGGAGTGGTGTCGTTGCTGAAATTCCTGAAGATGGTAGAGAAGCGCTTGCCGTCATTGCCAGCAGAAAAGCAAATTAAATTGCCCTTTTCCCTGATTTCTTTAGATACAAGTCCTACCGGCGAGGTGCCGTCGTGCGGACCCGAACCGGAACCGAGACTAAGGCTCAAAACAGCTCTTTTGTTGTTGGCGAGCGCATAGTCAGAGGCAGCTCTCATGCCATAGATTATCTCGTCGTCATACACAAGGGCGCCCATACCCACTAAAAATAATTCGGCATCGGGAGCCATGCCGCTGTAAGGATTCTCCTTCCATGAACCGGCTGCCGAAGCCGTGGTGTGTGTGCCGTGTCCACCCTCCGACGAATCTATGGGAGCCGTAAGAATTTCGGCGGGAGTGGCGAAAATCTGGGCCTGAAGTTTTTTATCCTTGCTCTCCTCGGCGCTCTCCGTAAAGATATAAGTCTTTACACGCGACTTGCCTTCCGAATCCAAAAACGTGATATGGTTTGGGTCTATGCCGCAGTCCATGATGCCTATCACTACCCCTTTGCCGGTATAAGGGAGGATATCGGGAGCATGTTTCTGCCCGGGGATAATCAAATCGACACCGATGTTTTCGCGCGAGATATTATTGCAAAGATGCATTTGGGAGGGGTAGCCGATAACGTCGCCTTTCAAAGCCTTGCGGGAACGCAGTGAGTCGCCCGGCGACAGATACTCCTGCACCAGACGCCCGTTGCGCAGTTTATAGACGCTCGATTTTTGGCTGACCGGAATGGCAGAATTACTGACAAGGCTGACAACGCAGAAACAGGTCAGCAGAAACAATGCCATTGATATTCTCTTCTTAATCATACCGCAAAGATACGAATTATGAATCAATTTCTCTCATAATTATTGTTAAATAAGAAACTAAGACCCTGAATTATTGTTATAATTGAAAAAGAGAAGTTGGCACAATATTTGCCACTACTAATACAAAGAATAACCAAAAACACACAGATACAATGAATATCAAACCTCTTGCAGACAGAGTACTGATACTTCCCACAGCCGCCGAAGAAGTTACTATGGGTGGCATCATCATTCCCGACACGGCAAAAGAGAAACCGCTTCGCGGCACCGTAAAGGCCGTTGGTCACGGAACGAAAGATGAAGAAATGGTCCTCAAAGAAGGCGATGTAGTGCTGTATGGCAAATATGCCGGAACAGAACTCGAAATAGAGGGCGAAAAATATCTTATTATGCGACAGAGCGACGTTCTGGCCATTGTTGGCTAAACCTCGCCGTTACTACCTTAACAACAAAAATATACCAAAATGGCAAAAGAGATAAAATTCAATATCAAGGCTCGCGAAGAGCTAAAAAACGGCGTTGACGCTCTGGCTGATGCCGTAAAAGTAACCTTAGGCCCCAAAGGACGCAACGTCATCATAGAAAAGAAATTCGGCGCTCCCCATATCACCAAGGACGGTGTTACGGTAGCCCGCGAAATAGAGCTGGAAGACCCGTTCCAGAACATGGGCGCTCAGCTCGTTAAGGAAGTTGCCTCGAAAACCGGCGACCAGGCCGGCGACGGCACCACAACTGCCACAGTTCTGGCACAGTCCATCATCAACACGGGTCTGAAAAACGTTACGGCAGGCGCCAACCCCATGGAACTCAAACGCGGCATCGACAAGGCTGTCAGCAAAGTTGTTGAAAGCATCAAGGCTCAGGCTCAGGAAGTCGACGACGACATGGACAAGATAGAGAATGTGGCTCGTATCAGTGCCAACAACGATGAGGAAATCGGCCGTCTCATTGCCGAAGCCATGCACAAGGTGAAGAAAGAAGGCGTCATCACTGTTGAGGAAGCCAAAGGCACCGAAACAAGCGTTGACGTGGTTGAGGGTATGCAGTTCGACCGCGGTTACATCTCGCCCTACTTCGTTACCAACGCCGAGAAGATGGAGTGTGAGATGGAATCTCCTTACATCCTTCTCTACGACAAGAAAATTTCCAACCTCAAAGACATGCTTCCCATACTGGAATCGGCAGCTCAGAGCGGCAAGCCGCTGCTCATCATTGCCGAGGATGTAGACAACGAAGCACTCGCCACATTGGTTGTTAACCGTCTGCGCGGCTCATTGAAGATTTGCGCCGTTAAGGCTCCCGGCTTCGGCGACCGTCGCAAAGCCATGCTCGAAGACATTGCCATCCTCACCGGCGGCACAGTAATCAGCGAAGAGAAAGGCATGCAGCTCAGCCAGGCTACCATAGCTGACCTCGGCACCGCTGAGAAGGTAACGGTTGACAAAGACAACACCACAATCGTCAACGGCGCAGGCAACAAAGAAGCCATCAACGCCCGTATAGCTCAGATAAAAGGTCAGATTGAGAATACCACTTCCAACTACGACAAGGAGAAACTCCACGAGCGTCTTGCCAAACTGGCCGGCGGTGTTGCAGTGCTCTACATCGGCGCACCGAGCGAGGTAGAAATGAAGGAGAAGAAGGACCGCGTTGACGATGCTCTAAGCGCCACCCGCGCAGCCATAGCCGAAGGTATCGTCCCCGGCGGCGGCGTAGCATATATCCGCTGCATCCCCGCTCTTAACGAACTGAAAGGTGCCAACGACGATGAAGAAACGGGTATCGCCATCATCCGTCGCGCCATCGAAGAGCCTCTTCGTCAGATAGTTGCCAACGCAGGTGTTGAAGGAGCCGTAATCCTTCAGAAGCTCAAAGAAAGCACCGGCGACTATGGCTACAATGCCCGCACAGATGAGTTTGAAAACTTCTTCGAGACAGGCGTTATTGACCCGGCCAAAGTTACCCGCGTAGCACTTGAGAACGCCGCCTCCATAGCCGGCATGTTCCTGACCACCGAGTGCGTCATCGCCGACAAGAAAGAAGAGAATCCCGCACCCGCAATGCCCGCTCCCGGCATGGGCGGCATGGGTGGCATGATGTAAATTCTGAATCCCTGAAAAATAATAGCTCTTTACGGTATTTTTATGTGCCGTAGAGAGCTATTTAATTTTCATTTTTTATTCTGACAACTTATCTTTAATTTTGCATTCAAAATGAGCAATATGGAAAAGAATGTTATTCATGACTATTACGAGCCGAAGCCTCATCATAAAAAGCGTATTTTGTGGTATATAATCAATGCCACCATATTCAGATGCATGGTTACCGGTTTGATGAGAAGGCCTCGCAATGCTCTCTTGCGACTATTCGGAGCTAAAATTCACAAACAGGCCATCATCTACTCCTCTGTGAAGATTTTTGCACCATGGAATTTGGAATTAGGCCGTTGTACAATCGGTCCCGGGGTGGAATTATACGATAAAGACATTATTCGCATAGGTGATGATTCGGTAGTCAGCCAGCATAGCGTACTTTGCACAGCTTCTCATGATGTATCGTCGCCCATGATGGCACTTGTTACCAAACCTATAACCCTCGGCAACCGCGTATGGGTGGCCATGGACGCATTCATTGGACCAGGCGTGGAACTGGCCGACGGTGTTGTGGTTGGCGCTCGCGGCTGCGTGTTCCGTTCTGTTGATGAATGGACGATTGTGGGCGGAAATCCGGCTAAGGTGATAGGAAAAAGAGAGCTAAAGGATTAGCTCTCTCTTTATACCCCGGAAATGTTAGTATCGGGGTTGTAAGGTTGGTTGGGGGAAGGGGGGGTCAGTCGAGTTTGAGGACTGCCAGGAAAGCTTTCTGCGGCACTTCAACGCGACCTATCTGCTTCATGCGCTTCTTGCCCTCTTTCTGTTTCTCCAATAGCTTGCGTTTACGCGAGATGTCGCCGCCATAACATTTGGCGGTAACGTCTTTGCGAACGGCTTTAATGGTTTCGCGGGCAATGATTTTTGCACCTATAGCGGCCTGCACAGCGATGTCGAATTGCTGGCGCGGTATCAGCTCTTTCAACTTCTCGCACATTCTGCGGCCAAAGCGCACTGCATTGTCGGCATGCGTCAGAGTGCTGAGAGCGTCCACGCTCTCGCCGTTGAGGAGTATGTCGAGCTTGATGAGGTTTGAGGGGCGGAAATCCTCAATGTGATAATCGAAGCTGGCATAACCCTTGCTGATGCTCTTGAGCTTGTCGTAGAAGTCAATCACAATCTCGCCCAGAGGCATATCGAAAGTCAGTTCAAGCCGGTTGCCCGATATGTAATCCTGCTTTATCAGCTCGCCGCGTTTGCCCAGACAGAGCGTCATGATAGGACCGATGTAATCGGCCTGAGTAATTATAGAAGCCCTTATATAAGGCTCTTCGATATGGTCGATGGAAGCCGGGTCAGGTAACCCCGACGGATTATGCACCTCAATCTTCTCACCACGTTTTGTGTAGACATTATAACTAACGTTGGGAACGGTGGTAATAACATCCATGTTAAACTCGCGGCCAAGCCTTTCCTGCACAATCTCCATGTGGAGCAAGCCCAGGAATCCGCAGCGGAAGCCGAAGCCAAGAGCGGCCGAAGATTCGGGCGTGAAAGTGAGCGAGGCATCGTTGAGCTGCAGCTTCTCCAGACTGGCACGCAGGTTTTCAAAGTCTTCGGGGTCGATGGGATAAACGCCGGCAAAGACCATGGGCTTCACCTCCTCAAACCCTTCGATGGCTTTGGCGCAAGAATTCTGAACATGGGTGATGGTATCGCCCACTTTTACCTCTTTGCTCGATTTGATGCCTGAGATGATGTAACCCACATTACCGGCCGAAAGCTTTTTGCGCGGCTGCATCTGAAGTTTGAGCACACCAACTTCATCGGCATGATATTCCTTACCTGTGGAGAAGAACTTCACAAAATCATCAGTGGCTATGGTTCCGTTGATAATTTTGAAATATGCAATGATGCCTCTGAAAGGATTGAAGACAGAGTCGAAGATAAGCGCCTGCAGCGGAGCATTGGCATCACCTTTGGGCGCCGGGATGCGGTCAACAATAGCGTCTAATATTTCATCAACACCCTGACCTGTCTTGCCGCTGGCGCGGATAATATCCTTAGCATCGCAGCCCAACAGATCCACTATCTGATCTTCCACCTCATCGGGCTTGGCGCTTTCGAGGTCGCATTTATTTATAACCGGAATTATCTCCAGGTCATTGTCGATGGCCATATAGAGGTTCGATATTGTCTGCGCCTGAATACCCTGACTGGCATCTACAATGAGCAATGCCCCTTCGCAAGCTGCTATGGAGCGTGAGACCTCATAACTGAAGTCCACATGTCCCGGAGTATCAATAAGGTTCAGAGTATAGGGCTTGCCATCTTTGGTATATTGCATCTGAATGGCATGACTCTTGATTGTAATGCCGCGCTCGCGCTCAAGGTCCATGTCGTCGAGCACCTGATTTTCCATATCCTTGGCATCTACCGTCTTGGTGCGTTCGAGCAAACGGTCGGCCAGGGTCGATTTACCATGGTCTATATGAGCTATAATGCAAAAATTGCGTATGCTGTCCAATGTGGTGAGGAGTTTAATTGTTTGCTTTTTCTGTTACGTTTTGTGTTTTCCTGCGCCTGCGATAACGCGGTTTGCGGGCCGGCTTCTTCGGCGTTTCTGCAGTTGGTAAAGGCTGCGCCGTGTGTCCTGTGTTCGGCTCATCTGAGCCGAAATTATCTGAGCCGAAACTCTTCATTGCCGGCATGCCACCCTCTTTCTGAGGCTTCCTGCCGCGTTTGCGCCGCTTCCTGCCGTTATTTTGCTTATCAGCCGTCTTTTCCGCTTTCGCGTTGCTCCTCTCTCCTTCGAGATTGGCGGAACATTCAAGCGGCAAAGCCTCTACCCTCTTGCGCAGAAATTTCTCTATGCGCCTGAAGCGGCTCAAATCTTTTTCATTGACAAGCGTAATGGCCCTGCCGGATGCTCCCGCGCGTGCCGTTCGACCAATTCTATGCACATAGTCTTCAGCTTCGCGAGGCACATCATAATTCATCACCAAGGCTATGTCGTCAATGTCGATGCCACGGGCAACTATGTCGGTAGCCACAAGCATCTTCACATTACCGTTGCGGAAATTGTGCATCACCTCATCGCGCTGTGCCTGGTCCAAATCGGAGTGCATTTCGGCAACTTTATATCCTTTTTGACGCAACGCCCTTGCCAACTCTTTGACTTTCAGTTTTGACGATGCGAAGATAAGGCTGCGCACAGGCTCGGTATATGCGGCAAAAATTTCCTTAACCGCATTCAGCTTCTGTGTCTCGTAGAGATATACAGCCTGCTGACAGATATTCTCGGCCGGACGGCTGACGGCTATCTCCACCTTTACAGGATTATTGAGAATGTTTTTAGCCAGATGCTGAATCTTGTCGGGCATAGTTGCCGAAAACATGATAGTCTGACGGTCTTTGGGCAGATAAGATGCAATTTGCATAATATCGTCATAGAAACCCATATCGAGCATCCGGTCAGCCTCGTCAAGAATAAAGAAACTGACTTCGCTGAGGTCCACATACCCCATAGAGAGGTGCGAAATCAATCTTCCCGGCGTTGCCACAATAATATCCGCCCCCATTTTCAGACCTTGCCTCTGACGAGCAAATTCCGGACCATCGTTGCCGCCATAAACAGCCGAAGAACTTACGGGCACAAAGTAGCTGAAACCCTGCAGCTGTTCGTCAATTTGTTTTGCCAGCTCACGCGTGGGAGCCATGATGAGGCAATTGATTTTATCTTGCGGATAATCGCCGTAGCTCAGCTCATTGAGTACAGGCAGAAGGAAAGCAGCCGTTTTGCCTGTGCCTGTCTGAGCCACACCGATTAAATCGTGCCCTTCGATTAACGGCGGAATAGAGGCTTCCTGAATCGGTGTTAAGGATTCAAAGCCCATAGTTTCCACCGCTTCGAGCACGTATTCGTTTAAATCTGTTTCGCTGAAATTCATTCGGCTGCAAAATTACTAAAATTTTTTGAATCGAGAGACAGTCTGACACCTTAAAGATACCCGAGGTTAATGCGGAATCGTGCCTGTTAACAATTTTTAAACTGAGAGAGCTGGGATAATTTTTCCATTAGAAATTTATTTGCTAATTTTGTAACATAAACTGAAGTGCAAATGAAGCGATTGCTTTTGACCCTCATCACCATATCGGCAGCCCTTACCGCCGCAATGGCCGCCGCACCCACACCGCAAGAGATCCTTTTCAAGGCTCGTGCGGCTATGGTTCTTTATGACTTTGATGAAGCAGAGACACATTACAAAGCCTACCAGAATGCGCTTAAGAAGAAACGTTTGCCCGCCGACACTGTAGCTCTTCGCGAGGAACAGAGCATCAGCAGGCTGCAAGATGCGCTTCAGAACGTGGAGGACATTATTGTGTTCGACAGCATAGCAATAGGCAAAGTGCCTGAAGTGTGGCCGGCAACTGTCTATGAAGAAGACTCAACCGCTTTTATACCCTCTTCATTCGGCAGCCAGGCCGACTGGCAAAGGGTCATAGAGACTATAGAATTGCCTCAGTCGGCAGGGAGCCTAAGACTCGCATCGACATTACCTTTTATTGAAAACCCGGAGGAGGTTGACGGTCCGGTATTTCTGTCGGCCGACAGCATCACGGCAATGTGGTCAGCGCCCGGTGCTCGCGGCATAAACGTATTATACGAAGGTACGCGCCTTAGCGACGGCAGCTGGCACATAGAGCAGGTTCCCGACATTCCTGCTCCCGCCTATTCGCCTTTCCTGATAGACGATGGCATGACGCTCTATTATACCACCGACGCCTACCCTACTCTGGGAGGACGCGACGTGATGATGGCCACGCGCGACGCTATAACGGAACCCTGGCGGCAGCCGGCGAATCCGGGTATGCCGCTGAATTCGATTTACGATGAGGTGCTTTACGTTACGGATGCCACTGACAGCATCGGGTGGATCGTGACGATGCGCAACTTCCCGGATACTTTTGAGCCTACTGTCTATGTGCTTAAGCTCAATGACATGCGAACCAATCTCGACCCTGATTCGGTGGACATTCAAAGTCGTGCTTTTATCAGGAATATCGAGGACACATGGCCTGAGGGTTTTGACGCCGGGGAATGGCAACTCAGGGTCGAAGAGGCTCGAAGCATCAAGAATCAGGTGCCTGTGGTAGACAATTCGCCGATTCTGCCCGACGGTCGCACTTTAAAAGAGTGCCTGAAGGATGGAAGTGCAGAACAGAAAAGAGCCATAGAATCTTTGCTCGATAATTTCGCCGAGATGCGTCGCGCAGAGAAGAATCTCGACACTATGCGCATGAAGTTCGGCCAGGGCGACACAAGCAATAAAAAAGCAATAATCGATGCAGAGATAGATATAGACTACAAACGGGCGAAATTGCAACAGCAATACAATAAATTGCTCAAGAACTTAGGCTATAAATAGTAATTCAGAATAAGCATTAACGCATGAGATTGCAGTTGTAAAAGCCGGTTTCTTCAAAAGCACCGATTTAAAGCCGAGGGTCAAACTCTTTACCGCAAAACGAAAGAACTAACCTTAAAAGAACTACATAGATGATAACTTTCATTATTTCACTTCTACTTCTGATAGGAGGATATTTCATATACGGAAAATTTGCCGCCAAGGTGGCCGGCATAGACCCCAACCGGCCAACTCCTGTGAAGAGCATGGCCGATGGCATTGACTATGTGGAATTGTCCACATGGAAGATTTTTCTGATACAATTTCTAAACATTGCCGGACTCGGTCCTATTTTCGGCGCCATTATGGGTGTGATGTACGGGCCTTCGGCATTTCTATGGATTGTGTTCGGTACCATTTTTGCCGGCGCTGTCCACGACTTCATGTCGGGAGTGATGTCGCTGCGCATGAAAGGCGCCTCATTGCCGGAGATTGTAGGCAAGGAATTAGGAGGTGGCATAAAACTGGTGATGCGCATATTCGCCCTGTTGCTGTTGATTCTGGTGGGTGCAGTCTTTGTATATAATCCCGCCGATTTGTTGGCAATGCTGACGCCGGAACATTTCTCCCGCCTGTTCTGGATAATAGCAATTTTTGCCTATTATATGCTCGCCACTCTGCTTCCCATCGACAAACTCATAGGCCGACTGTATCCAGTCTTCGGCTTTGCCTTGCTCTTTATGGCAGTGGGCATAATGGTGATGCTGTTTGTACACTCGTCGGCAGTGCCGGAAGTATGGGAGGAATTCTCCAATCACAAACCTGATGCTGAAGCCAATCCCATCTTCCCCATGATGTTTGTGAGCATAGCCTGCGGCGCAATCAGCGGCTTCCATGCCACGCAAAGTCCCATGATGGCCCGCTGTCTGAAATCGGAAAAATATGCCCGTCCGGTTTTCTACGGCGCCATGGTTACTGAGGGTGTCGTGGCTCTGATTTGGGCGGCTGCCGCAGTGGCTTTCACCGGCGGTTACACGCAATTGCAGGAAACACTCGGCAATGGCAGTCCGGCTATTTTGGTCAACAATCTGTCAACGGGCTGGTTAGGCACTGTGGGTGGCGTACTTGCCGTTCTCGGTGTCATAGCAGCGCCTATAACCTCGGGTGACACAGCTCTCCGCAGCGCCCGACTGATAGCTGCCGACTTCTCGCGCATCAAACAGAAAAAGATTGTAAACAGGCTCATGGTGTCTGTTCCTATCTTCGTAATATGCTTCGTGGTGATGCTCCTTCCTTACGATGTGCTGTGGCGTTATTTCGCATGGTGCAATCAGGCTCTGAGTGTCTTTACGCTGTGGGCAATTACCATCTGGCTGGCTTCGCGCAAACGATTCTATTACATCTCGCTGCTGCCCGCTCTGTTTATGACGGTGGTTACAGTGAGCTATATTCTCTTTGCGCCCGAAGGCTTCGGTTTGCTGACCGACTATCTGTTCGGCCTCAAGATTGATTACTGGATTGCCATTGGCGCCGGCGTTGGAGTGGCTTGCGCCTTCCTGCTGATGTTCTACAACAAGCTGCAAAAGCTGAGAGGCGTGGACCCGGAGAACCTCGACCCGCAGCTCGACTGAGCAGGCCGATGAACATATTGCTGAGTTGTTGTTTAGAGTAATAGACAGTACCTCAGAATTCAAAACCAAAACTTTTCAAACCATGAATATAGAAGATAAATTCCCTGACTTGCTGGGCAAGGATGAGAATGGCAAGGAGGTAAGACTGAGCAGTTATCCTTCCAATGTGCGCTTTATCATATATTTCTATCCCAAGGACTCAACTCCGGGCTGCACTCTCGAGGCCCGCTCACTGGCTTCCGCCTACACGCAGTTTCTGGAAATGGGCTATCAGATAATCGGTGTGAGCGCAGGCGATGAGAAGAGCCATCAGCGCTTCATAGCCAAGAATGAGCTGCCCTTCCCTCTTATTGCCGACACGGAACATACGCTGTGCGAAACGGCCGGTGTGTGGCAGCTGAAAAAGCTCGCCGGAAGAGAATACATGGGCATTGTCCGCACAACTTTTGTATGCGACCACGACGGCACCGTAACGGATGTAATCCGCAAGGTCGATACGCGTAATGCCGCCACTCAGTTGTTTACCCTTCTTGAGGGGCGTAATTCTCCCAATCCGGCATAATTCAGCTTTCACGAACCTAAAAATTAAAGCCGACCTGATTCTGTCAAGTCGGCTTTAGTTTAGGGGATTGTCTTGGTTAAAATTCCATTGAAAGGCGCACGTTGAACTGGCGGCGTGTTAGGTAGTTAGGCACAGCATACTGCAGATTGTTGACGTCAGTAATCCAGTAATAGCTGCTCACGTTGGTGATGTCGAACAGGTTAAAGAGGTCAACGCCTATGGTGAGGTCTTTAAGCCAGCCTTTGCGTGGCTGCTCGCCTTTGGGAGAGCCAACTATCTGATAGCTGAGACCTATATCCACACGCTTGTAGGCAGGCGCACGGAACCAGGTAACGTCGCGCGACTGACGCGGAGGCACCATGGTAAGGCCGTCGGAGAAGATGCCTCTCAGAGCAAATTTCAACTTGGGGAATTTGGGGAAATAATCGGTGAAGAAGAGGGCTACAGAATAACGATGGTCGCTTGGCATAGGCATCTTCTTGCCGTTGAGTTCCTGCTGCGTCTTCATCAGCGAGAAGGAAATCCATGAGTCGCTGCCTTCAACAAACTGGCCGAAGAAGCGCAGGTCGAGTCCCATGATGTAACCTTTAGAGTCGTTAACACCCGAATAATTTACTTTGAGGTTGTCGTACTCATAGCTGATCATCCGCGAGATATTTTTGTAATAGGCCTCGGCTGTGAGTTTGAACGGCCTATTCAAAGCCCGGAAGGTGAAGTCTGTGCCGAGGATAACCTGTATGCTTCTGGGAGATTTGATGTTGCGGTTCAGCTCTACAGTACCGTTGCCTACTTCATCCTGCACTGCACGGCGATATTCTTTGAAGAAAGGCGACTGATAATACCAGCCGAAGGCCGCGCGGTAAGTCCAGCGGTTGAAAGCAGCCGGCGAAATGCTGAAATTGAAACGTGGCGACACGAGAGTCTCCTTATTGAAATCCCAATATGACACGCGCACGCCGCCGTTGAAGGTCATGAAGGCGGCATCGGTGTTGAGATGATATGTGTCCTGCACAAAGAAGGCTATGCGATTTGTAACCACATCCTGCCGGGAAGTCAGATTATAGAGCAGATGTACACCCTCAGGCGCCGTCGGCAGCGAATAACCGGCCGAATCGCGCCATTCCCATTCGCGAGTGCGGTCGCGGAACGTCTCATGCTGATACTGAAGTCCGATGCTGATGTTTTGGCGGGCTATCTGAGTGCGGGCATTAGTCCAAACCTGGAAGACGCTTGCCTTCAGGCGGTTGCGCGAATGTTCCATATATTTGCCGACACCCTGTTCACCGCCGATGCCACCCGAACCGCTTGTGCCGGCCTGGTCAAGCCAATATTCGCCGCTGATGTCATAGCTCACAAACTCATTTGTGAGAAAGGCGCCCGCTCCCGACTGAAGCGTGAAGACTTGCGACGGACGCCAGGTAACGCTCAGCGCCCCGAGATACGTCTCGAAACGGTCTTTCTCCTCGCCGTCGAAATATACCTTGAACTTCTTCACATCGTCGGCAATGCCGAAACTCGTTTCGCGGTCGTGAGGCTTGAAGTTATAGTGGTTCAGGTTTATGTTGCCCAGCAGATTGACTGCAATCTTGTCGTTGGGTTTGTAATTCATGTTGAGCTGATAGTCGAAGAAAGTGGGGTCATATTCACCCTTGCTGTCGAGACTGCTCAGCATAGAATTGTTCTTTTTCAATCGGGCACCATGCAACTGAGAGAACTTGCCTGAGTTCTGGCCAATCATGATGCTTCCACCCATGAGAGAGGCCGAAACCGCACCTTCAAAAGCCTGAGGCTCGCGATAGGTTATATCCAGCACAGAGCTCATTTTGTCGCTGTAACGCGCCGAGAAACCACCCGACGAGAAATTTATTGAGCCAATCATATCAGGGTTGATGATACTCAGACCCTCCTGCTGGCCATTGCTGATAAGCTGCGGCCGATAAAGCTCTATGCCGTTGATATACACTGAGTTCTCATCAAAGCTGCCGCCGCGGACGTTATATTGCGACGACATTTCATTGTTCTGCGTAACACCGGCCATAGTGCCAATCAGCGACTCCACGCTGCCGCCGCTGACGTCGGGCGAGACCTTCAGGTTCTCAACATCTATATTCTGCATTCCCTGCGAATTGGGACGATAGCCCTGAATCTGCACTTCATCGAGCATGTGGTCTTCGGGCAGCATCTTCACATTAAGGGTAATGTCGCCTTTTGCATCCACCAAAGTGCGTTTTACCGACCGATAGCCGATGGCGGTAAATATCAGCTCCAGAGTGTCGCGAGGCGCTATCGAAAGCATATAGCCGCCCTCGAGATTGGTGTTGGTGCCGACCGCTGTGCCACCGATTCGCACTGTGGCAAATTCAATGGGTTTATCTTCCTGGTCTATGATTTTACCGCTTATCTTGACGTTCTGAGCCGCAGCAGGTATAATGCCGACGAGCAGAACGATAAGAACAAAAGTTATTTTATTCATCAATTATTTAACGCACTCCAAGCTCCAATATTATATAGGAAAGTAGTTTTGCACGTCCGGGCCGAATGTTGTAATTTTGCAGTTGAAAAGATGTACAGACTAAGATTAACACTGATACTTTTAGCCTCATTCTTTGCTCTGACCCTGCCGGCCCAGAAGAAGAATGTTGATGCGGCATGGCGTCTGGTTGGCAAGACGGAAAGTGTTGACGAAGCACGCAAGCTGCTTAAGGAGGCCATGGAGGATGAGAAAACGGGCAGTCAGGCCCGCACTTATTATGTCGCCGCCATGGTGGAATGGCGAAGTTTTGAGGCAGACCAGCGCAAACGCGAGATAAACCCGAAAGATGCCAGTGTTACTGACGATGCCATGACCTCGAAATTGCTTCAGGGTTACAGATATATGCTCAAGGCGCTTCCTCTTGACTCCATGCCCGACAAGAAGGGCCGTATCAAACCCCGTTACAGCAACGACATCCTGTCGCAACTCGACGCCAAGGCCTACGATTTATATCGCGCCGGTGCCATAAGCTATGCTGCAAAAAAATATTACCCTCAGGCTTACGACGGATTTGTTGCCGCTGCTGCTTTAGCCTCGAATCCGGCTATGATAAGGAGCCGAAAACTTTTGCCGGATACTCTGCTGCCGAATCTTTATTATTATGCCGGATTGAGTGCTTTCGGAGGTAAAGAGTCGCGCAGAGCTTTGCGAGCTTTCGGCAAGGCTGAGGCTTTGGGTAAACACTCCGAGAATCTCTATCTTTACAGCATGGCTATCTGGGAGCAGATGGCCCGTGATTCGGTGAATCTGCAGCAGGAGGCTCAGGACTCACTGCTCCGAATTGCCACCCGAGCCTACAAGCATCACGGAACAACCCAACCGGATTTCCTTAGCCGGTTGACTCAGATATATATCGCCACAGGACAGACTGACTCCATTATGAGTATTCTCAACCGTCAGATTGCTTTGACGCCTGATGAATGGCTGCCTCGCGCCTTGCGCGGCTGGGTCAACGAAAGCATAGGCCGCACGGATGCCGCTGCCATCGACTATAAATTAGCAGCCGAGAATCCCGACATCTCATCAAAAATGCTGATGCGCGGCGCTCACATGCTCTATCGCACGGCTCATGCCCGCAAGGATAAGATTACCGGCAATGTAAGGCAACGGAGAAAAGCCGGTCAGGATCTGATTGACATATATCTTATTCCTGCGGCCAATATGGCGAAAAGAGCACAAGAAAAAACCACCGATCCAAAAGATTTGCAACTTATTCGCAATATCCTTGATGCGGTGGATTATGATACTTCGCTGTTAAAGTAGCTTACTTAGCGGGTATTGTAGCTAATCTAGCTATTTTAGCTAATTTAGGGGCAAGCCGCCCTTTCGCAAGCAGTTAGTTGCCGGCTTTTTCAGAAGCTATTCTGAAAGCGTCTAAGATTACCGTGGGGCGGTCTTTGTCAAACGCTCCTAAATGATAATCTGCGTCAGCATTAATTTCCGGAGCCCAGTAAAAGACACCCGTAATAGAACCGTTTGATTCATCAATGACCTTGTCGAAGAGCTGTATCATGAAGTCGCGGCCCTTCTCCGGCTCGCGGGCATCAACACCAACCTCGGTTATCATCACATTAGTGCCATATTTCTCATACAGCCGCTGAGCATTTGCAATAGCGTCGTTAAGAGTGGATTCAGCGTCCGGGCGGAATTTACCCTCCATAGCCCAGTAAGGGTAGACACTCATGCCTATGATATCCCAGCGGGTTCCATTCTCCTGCAGGATGTCGAAGACACGGTCATAGAGGTCGGCATCGAATCCGTTGTCAAGATGCACAATCACCTGCGCATCGGGATATACTTCCTTTACAGCGTCATAGCCTGCCTGAGTGAGCATGGCATAGTTCTGGGGATTCTCCTCTATGCGTCCCACGGGCCACAGGAAGCCGTGAGTAGTCTCGTTGCCTACCTGTACCCAAGGCACCTCAATGCCGTTGTCGCGCAACAATTCCAGCGTTTCGCGAGTGTGGTCATAGAGAGCGCTCGACATTTCCTCCACGCTCATATCTTTCCAAGCCTCGGGAATATTCTGTTTGCCGGGGTCAGCCCACCAGTCGCTGTAATGAAAATCAATCATCACCGGCAGACCCACATCCTGCGCTCGACGAGCCATTTCAAGCACATCACTCGGACTGCAGAAGCCATCTTTCGGATTCACCCATACTCTCAGCCTGATGGCATTCATGCCATAGTCTTTCATGAGAGCGAACAGGTCGGCCTCATTGCCATCTTTATCATAAAAAGTCCTGCCATGAGCCTCGTCGGCCGAAACACCGCTTATGTCAGCACCTAACCAAAGCTGAGCTGAGACTGCCGGAACAGACAGCAGCAAAGCCGCTGCCGAAAGCAGGAACTTACCTTTTATCCAACTTAAAACTTTACCTTTCATATCTACACATTTAACGCAGAACCGGTAACTTTATTGTCTGCTTCGCAGATGTGTAGAAATTAAGTTATGGCCTTAAAATTTGCGGTCTTTCGGCTTTGTAGTATGAACGGCCTTGATATAAAATGGCGTTGAATATGCCACATCAAGGAAATCGCTATGCCTGAAACTCCTTTCGGCAAGAGCCATCAAATCGCACGCCAACAGAGGAGCAACTTTCAGGTACTCGGTATCAGGCCGATTGAAAAGCCCCTTGGCCTTCTCGGCACCCGAGCCGAAGAAGAATGCCTTTCTGCCTTCAGGAAGCTCTGAATAACTGTCGGCATCAAGAATAAGAGCCTGAGGCGGCATTATTTCATTCAGGGCAAAGTCGTAAGCGGCAGTATAGACCTCCATTCGCCTGGCGTCAATCATAGGAATGAGAATTTCATCGCCTTCCCAGTTGTGCGACATGAACATGGCTTTTACGGCCAAGGCCTGAAGAGTGTTGACGCCGATAAGGGGGATATCACGGCCAAAGCATAACCCTTTAGCCTCCGAAAGACCTATGCGCAAACCTGTGTATGAACCCGGGCCAAGGCTCACTGCCACGGCATCGAGCTTTAATTCTCTGCGCTCAAGCTCGCCAAGAGCCTGTTCTATAAATGGAGCAAGTACTTCGGAATGACGCATAGGCGTGTCCTCGCGCTTTTGCCACATCAGCATACCTTCGTGGCAAAGAGCCACGGAACAAATCTCGGCAGAGGTTTCTATGAGTAGTATCATTGCATATTTTTTATAAGATGGTCAATGGCATTGCGCCCGTCAATAGCTGCTGAAACAATTCCGCCGGCATATCCGGCACCCTCTCCCACAGGATAGAGGTTCGCTATGCCAACGTGCATTCCGCTATCATTGTCGCGGGGAATACGCACGGGACTCGATGTGCGGCTCTCAAGACCTACTACAGTAGCCTGGGGTGTCAGAAATCCCTTAGCACGTTTGCCGAAGATGCGGAAGCCTTCTCTCAGTCGGTCGGAAATCTGCGGAGGAAGCAGGAAATGCACAGGCAAGCTGATAAGCCCGTTGGGGAAGGACGAGGATTCAAGCGTTGTAGAGACTTTGCCATTGACAAAATCGGTCATTCGCTGAGCCGGCGCCTTGAGGCTGTTTCCGGCGGCATGATAGAAATTGCGCTCCAGACTCTCCTGCAACTCCATCATACACAGCTCGCCATATTCGCTGTATTCGGGGAAATCCTCCGGATGCAATTCCACAACCATGCCTGAGTTGGCCCATCTGCCCGAACGGCCGGAGGCTGACATGCCGTTGACAACGTTCTGTTCCGGACCACTTGCCGAGGGCACTATTACTCCGCCGGGACACATACAGAAGCTGTAAACTCCACGCCCGTCAACCTGGGCGGTAAAACTGTATTCGGCGGCCGGAAGGAACTCTCCTCTTCCCTTGGGTGAATGATACTGGATTCTGTCAATCAGTTCCTGCGGATGTTCCAGCCGGACTCCTATGGCAAGAGCCTTTGACTCAAGACTCACTCCCTGCTCTTTCAGGAAGCGGTAAACGTCGCGGGCGGAATGTCCGGTGGCAAGTACCACAGGGCCTTCAAATTTCCTGCCATCGGCCAGTCTTACGCCTTTGGCTACACCGTTATCCAGCAAAAGGCCGGTAACTTTAGACTCAAAATGCACCTCTCCGCCGGCTTCCAATATGGCATTGCGGATGTTGCTGATTACCTTCGGCAACTTATCGCTTCCTATGTGCGGATGAGCATCTACAAGGATAGCCGGGTCAGCGCCATGTTGCACAAGGAGAGAGAGAATCTCTTTTACAGGCCCACGTTTTTTGCTCCTTGTGTAGAGCTTGCCGTCGGAATAGGCTCCTGCGCCACCTTCGCCGAAACAGTAATTTGAATCTGCGTCAACAACGCCAAGTCGAGAAATATCGGCAATATTTTTGCGTCGGCTGTCCACATCTCGTCCCCGTTCAAGCAAGATAGGCTTTATGCCCGTTTCTATGGCTCTGAGTGCCGCAAAAAGTCCTCCGGGACCTGCACCTACTATAATCACTTTGGGCGCGTCAGAGGGCAGTTTTGGCAGGTTTACGGGGGTATATAACGGCGGCAACGGCTCACCCTTTGAAGCCTCCACGCGCAGATTGACAAAGACCTGTCGCTGACGGGCATCGATGCTGCGGCTGCATATGCGCCAATTGTCTATTTTGACGCCTGTGGCTTTCTCTATCTCATTCTTCAAAAGCGTTTGCGTGGCGGCTACCCGCGGACTGACACGCAGATTGAGGTCGTAAATCATTTTTCTGAACTGTTATAGAAAAGCTGCATTTCGCAGTCGTTGCAGTTAAATCTGAGGGTGAAGCGATGTGGCCCTGATGACAAGGTGAGGGGAAGGCTCGGTTTTGAATCCGTAGTCTGCAGACAGCGGCCCATTTCTCTCAGGATACAGTGGCGGCAAGTCATGGACAATGTTCCCGATTTCTTAGCCGGACTCACCTCAAGCGCCGGTTGGATGTCCGTTACGCCATGGCTGCGGTAGAATGACTCGGCTACGGGGTTCGCCACGTTTTCAGCAAAGGTGAGTTGCTGATAGGGGAACCGAGCCTGCAAATCCTCCTTTCGCCGGTAGCCGTAGGGGTAAGTGATACGGTTTAATCGGTCGAGCTCTTCAATCAGATTGCGCCGGAAAGCCGTGAGAGCCGAGGGTGTGAAGCCTCCTTCGGGCGACAGATTTTCGGTGTAGGAATCAAGTCTGTAAACGGTGTTGCCGAGTTTGGAAAACACTTCGCGCATTTTCTTTCGGTTGAGAACACCATCCACACGTTCGGGCAACGGCATCGTTATCTGCAACCCGCGTTCATCCTTCACCGTGACGGTGTCGTTTTCAAGGGTTAGGTCTATGCCTATAAGCCTTACAGGATTCGAGTGCTCTACTTTATCGGTGAAAATGCGGTCGTAAGTTCTGCGCAGTTCTATGCCCTTCGGAATCTTTTTATTGCCGAAGGTAACTATGCGCTGACCCTCCATCCGGTTGACGCGCAAGCCTGTATATTGACCGTCGGCAGCGAAATAGGCAATACCGTCGCCGGAGTGTAAATCTCTGGCCTCTACCCTTTCGCCCAACGACTTGGGAGTTAACGGAGAGGTGAGATGCTGTGGCTTGCGTTCGTCGATAAAGTAGTGTGTAAAGCCACGGTTAAAGCTCTTTTCGGGTGCCGGAATGAAATCGGGTGTTACGCTGCCAAACGAACTGCGGCAATATTTACCTTCGCTGCGCCGAATTATTTCATCAAGCCTTTGGCGATAATAGCTGACTATGTTTTTTACATAATCGGGTTGCTTGAGTCGGCCTTCTATTTTGAAGGAAGAAGCGCCGGCAATCAGTAAATCACTCAGACGGTCGGAAAGATTGAGGTCATGGAGCGAGAGAAGGTGTTTATCTCTGCTCAGCACTCTGCCTTTTGCGTCTGTCAGGGTAAACGGCAGGCGGCATATCTGGGCGCAGGCACCGCGGTTTGCGCTTCGGCCCATGCAGAGCTGTGAAGCATGACAGCGGCCTGAATAGCTTACACAAAGAGCCCCGTGAACAAAGGTCTCAACAGGCACGGTAACCACATCGGCAATGGCCTTTATCTGCTGCAGTGTCAGCTCGCGGGCCAAAACCAACTGGCTGAATCCCACATCTTGCAGGAAACGGGCTTTTTCAGGCGTCCTTATGTCGCATTGGGTGCTTGCGTGCAATTCAATAGGCGGGATGTCGAGTCTCAGCAGAGCCATATCTTGCACAATCAAAGCATCGACTCCGGCTCGGTAGAGGTCTTTACAGAGTTTCTCAACCCTCTTCAGCTCCGAAGGGTAGATAATGGTGTTGACGGTTGCATAAATTCGCGCACGGTAAATGTGGGCGAAATCCACCAACCGGCGAATCTCGTCGACGCTGTTAGCTGCAGTCTGGCGCGCTCCGAAAGCCTCCGGACCAATATACACTGCGTCGGCACCATGACTTATTGCCGCGATGCCCGTTTCAACGTTTCTGGCAGGTGCCAACAGCTCTATTTTCCGTCCGGTCATTCAGACTCTCTTGGCACTGTTACCTTCGTAGAAATTGATGTAAGCCAGATTCACCAATCGGTTGCCTCCGGGAGTAGGATAATTGCCGCTGAAATACCAGTCGCCGGTATGTGCCGGAATGGCTTTGTGCATATCCTCGATGGTCTGATACACAATCTTAATCTTGGCACGGGTGTTGGAGGGTGTGAGCATCTCAGCTATCTTGTCGCTGATTTCTGCATCGGTGAACGGCTCGTAAATGGCCTTGACGCAGTTTTTCTGCTCGGCTGCCGGCTTCTTCACTTCCTCAAGACAGTCGCGATAGACTTCATCGGCTATGTTCTCCATCCCTCTGTCTTTAAGCAGCTGCATAGCGGCACGGAAAGCGGCAAATTCACCGAGACGGCTCATGTCGATACCGTAACAGTCGGGATAACGCACCTGAGGCGACGAGCTGACTATGACGATGCTGCGGGGACGCAGACGGTCGAGTATGCGGATGATGGACTGTTTGAGTGTGGTGCCGCGGACTATGCTGTCGTCAATGATGACGAGGTTGTCGCGGTCGGGCACTATGGAGCCGTAAGTGATGTCGTAAACGTGTGCTGCCAGGTCATTGCGCTGCTCACCCTGAGCAATGAAGGTGCGCAGTTTTATATCCTTCCAGGCCACTTTCTCCTTACGCACTTTGCGCATCATTATGTGCTCAGCTTCGGCGTCAAATGGCACTTCGCCTTTTGCAATGCGGCGTGCCAAACGGGTCTTGGCTTCGGCATTACGTCTTTCAAACTCCTCTGTGAGGCCCATATAGGCCACTTCCGCCGTGTTGGGCACAAACGAAATCACGGTGTTGTCCATGTCGCCGTCAACGGCTTTCTCCACGGCTTCTGCCAACAACGCTCCGAGGCGTTTGCGCTCATTGTAAATGTCTCTGTCGTTGCCGCGAGAGAAGTAAATGCGCTCAAACGAACATTGTTTTCTCTCTTTGGAGTCAAGCACCTGCTCCAAATGATAATTTCCTTTATAGTCGACCACGATGGCGGAACCGGGAGTGAGTTCTTTCACCTGGTCAGCCTGCAGGTCGAAGGCGGTGAGTATAACCGGACGCTCGCTTGCCACAACAACCACTTCGTCATCGGAATAATAGAACGCGGGACGGATACCGTTGGCGTCGCGCAGTGCCCACATAGAGCCGTTGCCCGCAATGCCGCATATCACATAGCCGCCGTCCCATTTGGGGGCACAGCGGTGAAGGATGTTGCAGACGTCGATATCGCGGGCTATTTTCTCACTCAGCTCCATGCCGCGCAGTCCGGCTGCATGATTCAGCTCATAGACACGTTCATTCTCGCGGTCCAGGGCATGGCCAATCTGCTCAAGAAGGATAAAACCGTCGGCATAATAGCGCGGATGCTGACCCAGGTCGGTGATTTCTTTAAAAATGGCATCAACGTTGGTAAGGTTGAAATTGCCGCACAGAAGCATATTCCTGGCTCGCCAGTTGTTGCGGCGCATGAAAGGATGGACATGGTTAAGCCCCGACCTTCCCGTGGTGCTGTAACGCAAATGCCCCATATAGACCTCACCCACAAAAGGAAGTCGGTCAAGGGGTTCACCTTCGGCCACGCTGCTGTTTATCTGATTATGAACTGACGAGAATATGCGGCTTATGGCGTCGCTACCTTCGCTGCGTTCGCGGAAAATGTATTCGCACCCGGGTTTGGCCTCCATCTTCACACAACCTATGCCGGCTCCTTCCTGGCCACGGTTGTGTTCCTTCTCCATCATCAGATAGAGCTTGTTGAGCCCCCAGAGCTCTGTGCCGTATTTTTCTTTATAAAAAGACAGTGGTTTGCGGAGTCTCAGCATCACTACTCCACATTCATGCTTAATCTGTTCCATGTAGCACCAAATGCAAATGTTAGGATTTGAAAAGACGGTCGAGCGAACGTTTGTCTTCACGTTCGCGAATACTCTGTCGTTTGTCGTAAGCCTTCTTACCTCTTGCTACGCCAATGACCAACTTGGCAAGACCTTTCTCAGAGATAAAAAGCCGCAGCGGGATAATAGTGTAACCGGGGTCTTCAGCCACTCGCGCGAGTTTGCGAAGCTCCTTGCGGGTAAGCAGCAGCTTGCGGTCGCGGCGCGAGGCGTGATTGTTGTATGAGCCGTAGAAATATTCGGCCACATACATGCCTTTCACCCATGCCTCACCATTGTCTATCACTACGTAAGTATCTGCCAGACCGGCCTTACCGTCGCGTATGGATTTGATTTCCGTTCCGGTAAGCACAATTCCGGCTGTATAGGTGTCGCTAATTTCATAATCGAAAGTAGCGCGTCGGTTCTTTATGTTAACTTGCGATGGTTTCATCCTTCAGCTACTATATTCGCCGGCAACAACATTCCCAAAAGCTGGTAAGCTATTATCGGCAAAGCAATTATCATCATAATGAGGGCTACCCAGGTTGAAATGCGCCTGTTCTCCGGCACTCTGAAGGGCTCCATGCCTTTGAAGGAGAGATATATGGTATAAGCCGGAGTAAAGGCTATGAGCACTTCGAGGAAGGGCAGACACTCATACAGGAAAAAGAAAACGGCTAAGGTCGACATCAACGAGGCCACATAACAATGACCATATTGTGTGTCGATGCGCTTGGCGCAGTCTTTACGCATCAGTAGTTTTGCCAGCGGAAAGGCCAGGAAATATGATGCAAAGAATGCTACAAAGATGCAGGTTGCCTCAATGAGACAATCGCTCACCGAAACGGCGTCGGGAAAATAAAATTTAGAGGCAAACGCCCCCAAGGAAGCCAAGGCCACAAGAGGATAGAAGACGGAGGTTTCCATCTCTGAGCTCTTCATACGCGACGCCTTAATCATCTTCCACCCTTTCAGGGGAGTTGTAAGGACGCGCAGCCAGCTTTTCCAAGCCGAAGCCTTACGCGGCTCGGGAGCCTGTTCATTCCCTGAGGGGACAGACTCGTTATCTTTGTCGTCCCCGTTGTAGTAAAGGTTATCTTCTACCCCCTGCTCCTTCACCGGTTTTCGTACATTTTGCGGTAGTAATCCTGATAGGCGCCGCTGGTTATGTTATCTACCCAGGCTTGATTATCCAAATACCATTTTACGGTTTTGCGCAACCCCTCTTCAAATTGCAGACTCGGTTTCCAGCCTAACTCTTTGCTGAGTTTGGTGGCGTCAATGGCATAACGGAGGTCATGGCCGGCACGGTCGCGAACGTATGTTATCAGCTGTTCGCTCTCGCCGGGTTCACGGCCAAGCTGCCTGTCTACTTCCTTACACAGTTGCTTGATAAGGTCAATGTTGCTCCATTCGTTGAAGCCGCCAATGTTATAAGTGTCGCCGGCTTTTCCTTTGTGGAAAATCAGGTCGATGGCAGCGGCATGATCCTCAACATAGAGCCAGTCGCGCACGTTAAGCCCTTTGCCATATACAGGTAGCGGCTTGCGATGACGTATGTTGTTGATAAACAAGGGGATGAGCTTTTCGGGGAACTGATTCGGCCCATAGTTGTTCGAGCAGTTGGTTACTATGGTAGGCATTCCGTAAGTGTCGTGATAGGCGCGTACGAAATGGTCGCTTGAGGCTTTTGAGGCACTATAAGGTGAGTGAGGGTCGTAGCGTGTTGTCTCCACAAACATCTCCGAACCCATTTCAAGAGCGCCGTAAACCTCATCTGTACTGATATGGTAGAAGCGTTTGCCTTCGAAGCATTCCGGACTTTCCTGCCACAGACGGCGTGCCGTTTCCAACAGATTCAGCGTGCCCATAACGTTGGTGCGCGCAAACACCAGAGGGTCGGAAATGGAGCGGTCAACATGGCTCTCGGCCGCCAGATGAATGATGCCGTCGATGTCATACTTGTGCATGATGCGTTCCATGGCCTCTGCGTCCGTAATATCGGCTTTCTCAAAGCGATAATTGGGCAGAGAGTCCACATCTGCAAGATTCTCCGGGTTGCCGGCATACGTCAGTTTGTCGACGTTTACCACCAGATAATCCGGATATTGTTTCACCAGTCGGCGCACCACATGACTTCCGATGAAGCCGGCGCCGCCTGTTACCATTATATGACGTTTTGCATTCATTGTTTTTCCATGTTTTGTATGCACTTCTCCAGCGAGTCGCGCCAGTAAGGGATGTCGAGCTTGTAATCGCGTGCTATTTTAGCTTTGCTCAGCACTGAATATGCCGGACGCTCGGCCGGTGTGGGATAATCGGCTGTGGTGCACGGCAACACTCTGCACTCAGTTTTCTTGCCAAGGCGCTTTATCTCGCGTGCGAAGTCGAACCATGTGGCAGTGCCGAGGTTTGAGAAATGATAAACGCTGCTTTTGCCCGGATTTTCGGCTATTTGCAACAATACCCGAGCGAGGTCGCCGGCGTAGGTGGGTGTTCCGGTCTGGTCGTTCACCACCTTCAGCTCAGGCCGTTCGC
This sequence comes from Prevotella sp. CAG:485, assembly GCA_000437495.1. Taxonomy (GTDB): domain Bacteria; phylum Bacteroidota; class Bacteroidia; order Bacteroidales; family Muribaculaceae; genus Lepagella. The sequence continues at coordinate 26,794 of FR897836.1, read as the reverse complement.
TCATCAGGCGTAACATGGTTTTGAGGAAATTGTTTCCATATTCCGAATAGAGCCACGCTGTGCGCACTATGGTGAAGGAACAACCTGCTGCCTTCACGCGCTCCTCACCTTCGAGTTTGGTCATGCCATACACTCCAAGTGGCGCCGTAGGAGTGGTCTCTTCAATAGGCGTATTGAGCAGCGACTGACCGAAGACATAATCGGTACTTATCTGAATGAGATGCGCTCCATAACGCTTTGCCGCAGCCGCAAGCAGTCCGGCAGCCTCTGAATTAAGTTTCCGAGCCAGCGACGTATCGCTCTCTGCCTTATCAACAGCCGTATAGGCAGCACAGTTAATCACCACATCGGGCTTAAAGGATTCCATGACGCGCTCTATGCTGTCTGCCGATGTAATGTCCATTTCTTCCACATCGGTAAACAGGAAGCTGCTGTCGGTGGTATTGACGAGGTTGCGCAGCGACATACCCAACTGGCCGTTGCCGCCTGTAACCAATATCCTTTTGGGAGCAGACTGTGTCTCGTCTGTTTTATGCTGAGACTCAATCCATTGCTGCAGAGTGGGGCGCTTGCTGTCTTTTTCAGAGATTATGGCGTTGCTGATATCCGTTTTCCAGTCTATTCCAAGCTGCGGGTCGTTGAAGGCTATGCCGTCTTCCGACTCAGGGCAGTAATAATTGTCACACTTGTACTGGAATTTGGCTTTCGGGCTCAGCAAGGCGAATCCGTGGGCGAAGCCTCTCGGAATAAAGAACTGTCGCTTGTTTTCGTCGGAGAGCTCCACAGCAACGTGTTTGCCGAATGTGGGAGAGCCTTCGCGCAAATCCACCGCTACATCAAGAACGCAGCCTTCCACCACCCTCACAAGCTTGGCCTGAGCATGCTCGCCGCGCTGAAAATGCAAACCGCGCACCACAGGACCTTCCGAATAGCTTTCGTTGTCCTGAACAAAGTGTACATCAGCCACTTCACGCTGAAAAACCCTTTCTTCAAAACTTTCAAAGAAGTATCCCCGCGCATCGTTAAACACACGCGGCTCTATAATTTTAACTCCCTTTATTGCCGTCTCCGTTACCTTCATAGCATTTGTATATTATTCCTTCAGCACGCCGCTGAGATAACGACCATATTCATTTTTCGCCATCAGGTCAGCCGAAGCCTTCAGTTCCTCACGGCTTATCCAGCCTCTGCGGTAAGCCATAGCTTCTAGGCAGGCTATTTTCAGACCCTGACGTTTTTCAAGCACCTCGACATAGATAGAAGCATCCGCCAAAGAATCATGCGTGCCGGTATCGAGCCACGCAAAGCCACGCTCCAGTTTCTGCACCTTCAGCTTGCCTCTGCGCAGGTATTCCTGATTTACACTTGTTATTTCCAGCTCACCACGGGCCGACGGTTTTACCTGAGCGGCCACATCAACCACATCGTTGGGATAAAAGTACAGACCCGTTACGGCATAATTGCTCTTGGGCTTCAGCGGCTTCTCTTCTATACTTAGGCAGTTGCCCTCGTCGTCAAACTCAGCAACGCCGTAACGTTCGGGGTCAGCCACCCGGTATCCAAAAACGGTAGCCTCACCGCGACAGGCAGCCTCACGGGCAGCCTGAAGCATCGGCTCAAATCCTGTTCCGTGAAAAATATTGTCGCCCAACACCAGACAGGCATCATCTTTGCCTATGAACTCCCTTCCGATAATAAAAGCCTGAGCCAGGCCGTCAGGACTCGGCTGCACAGCATATTCCATCCTTACTCCAAAGTGACTGCCGTCGCCAAGCAGCCTCTTGAAATTGGGTAAATCTGCAGGAGTGGAAATCAACAATATATCGCGAATACCGGCGCGCATAAGCGTTGCCAGCGGATAATAAACCATCGGTTTATCATAAACGGGCAGAAGTTGTTTGCTCACCGCCCTTGTTATGGGATACAACCGTGTGCCGCTGCCTCCGGCAAGTACTATACCTTTCATTTTGCAAAATTACAAAATCTATCTCTAATCAGCAAACCGATTTCCGCTGCTCAAGTTTTTCTTGGATGGATAATTCTAACCTCTACTGAATGACTTATCGCGGCACTCTGCCATAGCCGAAAAGGCGTTTCCTATACCAGTTGTTCTTCATGGATGAATGTACAACGCCTTTCGATGAAGAGGCATGGATGAATGTTCCGTCATTATCAATCATTATGCCCACATGGGTTACCTTGGCGGAGTCTTTACCTGTGGCAAAGAAGACCAAATCACCCACAACAATTTCGGTTTCTTTCACAGGTTTGCAAAAGTCGGCCTGGATGGTGGAGACCCTTGGCAATTTCACGTTTAGGGCGTTGAGATAAACCATCATTACAAAGCCTGAACAGTCTGCGCCTTTTCCTTTTTCCTGACCGCCATAGAGATAAGGCGTTCCTAACCAGGTTTCGGCTTCGTCAAGAAGTTTGCGCTGTTCCTTGTTCAGGCGCAGGTTTGGTTTGCCCGGTTTGTGCTTGTCATCCTGTTGCACAATCTGCCCCTGATTCACTATCTTCTTCTGAGTATGGCACGATGTCAGCGTTGCCGACATCATAAATGTTGCAAACAGCGTTACAAGAATTCCTTTAATTACTGACCTCATAGCAGCAAATTTACGAATTCTTGCACAAGCGGCAAAATCAGCTTCTCCACGTCGGTGGTAACAGGCCTCCTTATTCGCCAATCATTTTCAGAAATTCATCCTCACTAATCATGGGAATACCAAGCTTTTCGCACTTTTCCTTCTTTGCCGGACCCATATTCTCGCCGGCGAGGACAAAGCTGGTTTTCTTGGATATGGAGCCTACATTCTTGCCCCCTTCGCGCTCAATAATCTCCTTGTATTGCTCGCGGCTATGATGGCTGAAAGTGCCGGAGATGACGATTTGTTTGCCGGCCAGATGGTCGCCGAGGGGAGCCAGTTTGTCGGCATCCATTTCCATCTTAACACCGGCCTGACGCATAGCCTCAATGTTGCGAATATTGAATGGCTCACGCAGATACTCATAGATGCAATGTGCAATGACCGGACCCACGTCAGGAATGGCTGTCAGTTCTTCCTCAGTCATTGCCTGCATCCTGTCCATGCTGCCAACAGCCATAGCGAGACGTTTGGCTGTGGTTTCTCCCACATTGGGTATGCTGAGGGCGTAAACAACACGCTCAAACGGCACATTGACGCTCTCTTTTATGCTGGCAAGAATCCTGTCGATGGTCTTGGGGCCTATGCCCTCAAGATTGGCGAGTTTCTCAGGTGTGAGAGCATAAAGGTCGGCGATATTCTCCACCCTGCCGGTGTCGAAGAGCAATTGAGCTGTCTCCTCCCCTATTCCGTCGATGTTCATCATGCGACGGGCACAATAATGTTCAATCTTGCCTGCCAACTGCGGACGGCAACCGTAAATATTGGGACAGCGATAAGCGGCCTCTCCGGGCTCTCTTACCAACTCAGTACCACATTCCGGACAGTGGGTTACAAAGACAACCTTTTCGGAGTCAGGCTTTCTCTGACTTTTGTCAACGCCCACAATCTTGGGAATTATCTCGCCCCCTTTCTCCACATAAAGCCAGTCGTTCTGATGAATGTCGAGCTGCGACATTATATCGGCGTTATGCAGAGAAGCCCTCTTAACTATGGTGCCGGAAAGCAACACCGGTTCCAGGTTTGCCACGGGAGTAACGATGCCCATTCGTCCGGTCTCAAAACTCACATAACGCAACGGCGTACATTCTCTCTCGGGGTTGAATTTGTAAGCCACAGCCCAACGGGGCGACTTGGCCGTAAAGCCCAGATTCAGCTGTTGCCTGAAGCTGTTGACCTTAAAGACGAGTCCGTCTGTTGCCACAGGAAGGCTTTTGCGCTCCGTGTCCCAGTGCTCTATGAATTTATCAACATCGCTGAGCGTGTGGAGCAACCTCATGTGAGGGCTGATATGGAAGCCCCAACGTTTAGCAGCTAACATACAGTCATAGTGATTGTCAGCCGGCAAATCCTCGCCCAACAGATGGTAAAAACGGGCATCAAGATGTCTGCGCGCCACCTCCTTGGGGTTAAGCATCTTCAGCGTGCCGCTGGCTGCGTTACGCGGGTTGGCAAAAGGTGCTTCTTCGTTATAAACCCTGTCGGCATTCAGGCGCTCGAAGCTCTCCCAAGGCATCAGAATCTCGCCGCGAATCTCAAACTCGCGTGGCCAGCCGGTGTCAGGAGCAAGTTGCATGGGAATGCTGCGAATGGCCTTGACATTCACTGTAACGTCGTCACCTTTCTCGCCATCGCCACGCGTAACGGCTCTTACCAGCCTGCCATCTTCGTAAGTCAGCGAGATTGAAGTGCCGTCAAACTTCAGCTCACCTACAATCTCAAAAGGCTCGCCGCCTATGGCAGTTTTTACGCGTCTGAACCAATCGTCGACTTCTTCTATGTTGTAGGTATTGCTCAGCGACATCATAGGACGAGCGTGAACCACCTTCTGGAAACCCTCTGTAAGGTCGCTACCGACGCGCTGCGTGGGAGAAAGCGGATCGTAATACTCCGGATGATTCTTTTCCAGCTCCTCTAATTCTTTGAGCAGAAAATCGAAGTCCCGGTCGGAGATATCGGGATTATTCTCAACATAATAGCGATAATTATGTTGGTTGATTTCGTTTCTCAGAGTATCGATTCTATTCTTTATGTCGTCCATTTGAGCCGTGTTTATACCATTAAACGTCAATCGACGGAAGATTGTTAGCAATCATTCGAAAAATGGGGGGTCGGAGGGGTATTTTATTGACCACAGGTAGAGAGCGTGAGCTGGCATGGAACTGCCGGCAGCACATCTGTCGCGAGCTTCCACAACGTTTTGAAACTCCTGCATTGAGCATTTGCCGCTTCCCACTTCTATCAGGGTACCGGTAATGGCTCTCACCATGTTGCGCAAAAAACGGTTGGCGGTAATTTCAAACATCAGTCCGGGGGTGCCGGTAACAAATGTATGAGGCGTCCAGAGAGCCTTGCTTACATCACAGATATTCGTCTTGGCATTACCGCCGAGTTTGGCGAACGAGGTAAAGTCAGTAGTCTCTTTCAGCAACTCGGCAGCTAAATTCATGGCGTTAATATCGAGCGGCGCCGACATTTGCAGGCTCAGTCCGTTGAGGAACGGGTCTTTGCCATAATGTATGAAATAGCGGTATGTGCGTGCTATGGCTGAGAAGCGGGCATGCAAATCATCGCTCACTCTGAAAATGCGTTTCACAGTGATGTCTCTTCCGCACATGGTATTCAGCGCGGCAGCCAACCGTTCGTCGGAGATACGCAGGGGGTCTTCAACGTCGAAGTGCGTGAACATTTGACGGGCATGGACACCGGTGTCAGTGCGGCCGGCTCCTGTAACGGCAATTTCTCTGCCTGTTACACGAGCCAAAGCCTCTTCAAGGGTTTGCTGCACCGACACTTCCTTCGGCTGACGCTGCCAGCCATGAAAGGATGTCCCACGGTATCCAAGCTCTATAAATCTGCGCATTTAATCTTCCAGATATGTCAGACCGTAGAGGCCCGACTTATATGTGTTGAGGAACTGACGGCCTTCGGCAGCAGTAATCTGACCCGACTTCATCGATGCTGTAACCCAGGTTTCAAGGTTGCGGACCATCTTTTTGGGGTTATACTGCACATAGTCGAGTACATCGGCCACCGACTCGCCATCCACTATCTGGTCAATCTGATAACCCTCTTTATTAACGCTGATATGCACGGCGTTGGTGTCGCCGAACAGATTGTGAAGGTCGCCGAGAATCTCCTGATATGCACCCACCAGGAAGACGCCGATGTAATAAGGCTCGTCACCCTTCAGCGCATGCACAGGCAGAGAAGTGGAGATTCCCTGCGGTGATACAAAATTGGTGATTTTGCCATCACTGTCGCAGGTAATATCCTGCAAAGTGCAGCAATGATCGGGCTTTTCGTCGAGTCGCTGAATCGGCATTATGGGGAAGAGCTGGTCAATGGCCCAGGCATCGGGCAACGACTGGAACAGGGAGAAGTTGCAGAAATATTTTTCGGGCAACATCTTGTTCACCTTGCGCAATTCTTCCGGCGGATGTTTCAGCGAACGGGTCATTTGCGCCACATCGCGAGCCACGCTCCAGAAGAGTTTCTCAATCTTTGCGCGTGTGGTAAGGTCAAGCAGACCGAGGCTGAAACGTTCCAGCGCCTCTTCGCGAATCTGAATGGCGTCGTGCCAGTCTTCAAACAGCCGGGTAGGATTAATCTTATCCCAGATATTGTACAGCTCTTTGGTCAGCTCGTGGTCGTTTTCGTCCACTGCCTCATTGTCGTTCCAAATTGGCAGGTGAGTTGTTTCCAGCACATTGATAATGAGCACGGAGTGATGCGCAGTGAGCGAACGACCGCTTTCTGTTACAATATTGGGATGCGGAAGCGAATTTTTCTCGCAAACATCTACAAGTGCCGACACTGAGTCGTTTACATATTCCTGAATTGAATAATTCATGGAATTTTCGCCCATGCTCGAGCGTGTGCCGTCGTAATCCACGCCCAAGCCGCCGCCTATGTCCACAAAGTCTATTGTGAAGCCCATCTTCGACAGCTGCACATAGAACTGCATAGCCTCGCGCAGAGCATTCTTGATGCGTCGAATCTTGGTGATTTGACTGCCTATATGGAAATGAATCAACTTGAGGCTGTCGGTCATTTTGTTTGTGCGCAGGAAATCGAGCGCTTCGAGCAACTCAGAGGAGTTGAGTCCGAACTTGCTGACGTCGCCGCCGCTCTCTTCCCATTTGCCGCTGCCGGCCGACGACAGTTTGATGCGGATGCCCAGATTGGGCTTCACATTGAGCTGTTTGGCAACTCCGGCAATCAGCTTCAGTTCGTTGAGCTTCTCAACCACCACAAACACCTTCCTGCCCATTTTCTGAGCCAGAAGGGCAAGCTCCACATACTCCTGGTCTTTATATCCGTTGCAGATAATCATGGAGTTGGAGTGGGTGTTCACGGCCAAAACTGCGTGAAGCTCAGGCTTGGAACCGGCTTCCAGACCGACGTTGTATTTGCAACCGTGGCTTACTATCTCTTCAACCACCTGCCGCATCTGATTCACCTTGATAGGATAGACTATATGGTTGGTGCCTTTATAGCCATATTCATCGGCGGCTTTACGGAAGCAGTTGGAGATTTTCTGGATTCTCGAATCGAGAATATCGGGGAAGCGCAATAACATAGGGGCGCTCACGTCGCGCAGTTGCAGCTCGTCGAGCACTTCACGCAAATCCACCGGCGCACAGTCAGGGGCCGGTGTTACCTGCATATTTCCCTTTTCGTTGATGGAAAAATAGGTCAGACCCCAGCCCGATACGTTATACAGCTCGGTGGAATCTTCAATACGCCATTTTCTCATGATATCCGGAAAAAAATTTAAGGGTATGTTAGCTTGTGGTTGTTTTCTTTACAGGGCGTTTAAACCTGACGACCCAACAGCTCAAAACTGTCGACGTAGATTTCCGTAACGCGATGTGTTATGTTATATCGGTCAGTATACGAGCGGCTGCGGAGCCGCCCTTCAACAAATAGCTTCGAACCTTTGCGAATGTAACGCTCTGCCAATTCGGCATTTCTGCCGGTCATGACAATGCGATGCCACTCAGTGAGGTCGGTGTTGCTGCCTGTCCTTTCGTTGGTAGCCAGAGGAAAGGAGGCCACCGGATTTTTTGCATCGGCAAAATTCATCTCCGGGTCGCGTCCCACATTGCCCAAAAGTATGACTTTGTTGACTGACATGATTTCTCAGTAATTTAACGCTTTTAACTGCAGACCTGTTTTCTCATAAAGTCCGAACATCAGGTTCATTGCCAAAACGGCTTCGCCGGCCCATCCGCGCATGCGGGCGTCGGTGATGACTTCCACGTCAAGTTCGGTATTCCCTGCCGGCAACAGGCTGATAAGGCATTTGTTGGTGCCTTCCACCTCACGCGTTGACAGTGAGCGGAAAGAGAGGAAAGTGAAATTGTGGTCATCGTAAACCTCGTCGTAGAGCGCTTTAACGTCATTTACCGGCATTGCCAGATGCAGGCGTGTGCGCAACCGGATGCCTCTTCCGCGAGAAGACGTATTTTTCAGTTTGAAGTTTACGGTGTGGGTAAAGCTTTGCTGAATGCCGTGCAGCAGTGTCTGTGCCACCTCATTGGCTCGCTTAACGTCAACATCTTTATGCACCTCTTCACTGACTTCAGCCTCCACTTCAACAGGAGCAGACAGCATCAGATTCCTTGCCAGCGGAAACAGAGCAATCATCAAAGCTGTTTCTAAAGGCCCGAGTATTCTGCACTCGGAAGCGCCCCTAACAAGCGGTTTGCGGAAAATCTCGCTTATGGCTGGCACTGCCGGGGTGGAATTGTGATTGAGATATGTGTTGCGGCTGACGTCGAATATTTTTACCTCACCGGCGGCCGCGCGAGCGTGCATCTGTTCGTCGGGACCGGTGTCGCCACAGTAAAATATGGCATTGGCTTTCTTGGGCATTTCAGAGCAGAAACGCAAAGGTGTTTCGCCTATGAACCCGTGGTGTAGAGATGTTACATCCTCCCCCTTATGCAACGGCGTAACAAGGCCTGCAATATCTACGTCGGGATGATGAATGAGCAAACGCAATATCTCACCACCCAAAGGGGTGTCTGCGTCTGCCAAGGCTGCTTTTATCATGGCTCAGAGCTTTTTGATGCGGACCGACGCCGGGTAATCTCGGCTTTTATGCGGCCGGCTTCTTCATAATTTTCAGTTTCTATGGCCTTGCGCAAACGCTTCTCAAGGCTTTCTATACTTTCGGGTTCCTCTTCCAGCAACCGTTTGATGGCCAGGTTGTTGTTATAGGCCCTCTTATTTGCAATTTCCTTATCGCCGCTCTCATCGTCGGCCATTATGCCTATGGCATCGATAAGAGCCGGATGTATGTAGATTTTGGCATTGGTGCGTAACGCTAAAGCTATGGCATCGCTCGACCGGGAATCGATCATTTTCTGGTCATCCTCCTCGTCAAATATCAGCGTGCCGCCGAAGATGCCGCCCGGGAGCATGTCAATCACCACAGCCGCCAACCGGATGTTAAAGGTGTTGATAATTATCTCCATCAGGTCGTGGGTGAGAGGACGCGGCGGTCGCACATTGCGCAGCACACACTCTATAGACTGCGCTTCGGCAGTTCCTATCACAATCTGTATTCGCCTGTCGCCATGCTTCTCCTTCAGCACCAGTGCATTGCTCTCTTTGTCGCCGCGACTGTACTTCAGGCCTAACACGGTCAACTCTATAAGATTGACGGAATTATTGTCCATATCAGTTCAGGTTTTCGCATATTATGCCGCTGCCAAGGCAAATTTTGCGGTCAGGTGTATAAATAATGCCAAATTGTCCGGGGGCTATGCCCTGAATCGGTTCTGCACTTTCCACCAGCAGATGTCCGTCGGCACTCTGCGTCAGCGTGGCGTCTGCAAAATGCGGTGTATGACGGTTCTTGAAAGATATTGCCACCGGTGTTACCAGATTAGGCGCTTTGGTAATCCAGTTCGGCTCAGCCAACGTTATCAGTTTGCCATATTGTTTGTGTGTATGATAACCGTTTGACACATATATGGTGTTTGTGCGCAGATTTTTTCTTACCACAAACCATGGTCCTCCGCTCAATCCCAGACCTTTGCGCTGACCTATGGTGTAAAACCAGTAACCACGGTGCTCGCCTATTTTCTTGCCTGTCTCTATCTCCACCACAGCGCCGGGCTGTTCGCCGAGATGCCGTTTCAGGAACTCGGCATAGTCAATCTTGCCAAGGAAGCAGATGCCCTGCGAGTCTTTGCGCGAGGCGTTGGGCAGCTTTGCCTCTCTTGCCATATTGCGGACTTCCTCTTTGGTGTAACCGCCCAGAGGGAACATTATATGGCTGAGCTGCTCATAGCTGAGCTGAGCCAGGAAATCGGTCTGGTCTTTAACCGGGTCAACAGCCGTGCCGAGCCATTTCAGGCCATCTTTCTCTACTATGGAAGCATAATGGCCTGTGGCAGTAAAATCGTAATCCTTACCCCATCTCTTTTCAAAGAATCCGAATTTGATAATTTTGTTGCACATCATATCCGGATGTGGGGTACGACCCTCTTTCACGGTCTGCAAGGCATAACTCATCACATGGCTCCAATATTCCTCATGCAGCTCAACCACTTTCAGCGGCAGCGAGTATTTGCGGGCCAGCAGATTGCATATCTCAATCTCCTCGTCGGCATTGCAGTCGCCACTGTCGTCATCGCGCCCTATCCTTATATAGAAAAGGGTGATGTCATGTCCCTGACGCACCAGCAAATCAAGGGCAACGGCACTGTCAACGCCGCCGCTTACAAGCATTGCTATTTTCTTTGGCTCGATGCTGTTCATACCTCTTCAAGTTCTCTCTCGCTCTTGTTGTCTGTATGGATTATGTGCAGAGACAGGAAATAATCTATGGAAATTTTTCCGGGGCCTACCAAAAGCAGGAAAAAGTATATGCCTAAGAACATTATGGGCACATATCCGGGCTGAGTCCATTGCAGCATATAGGGCTCCTGGTGAGCCATGGTATGCAGAATGTGATATTCGGCCAATATCATAGATATGAAAGGCGGCACAATCATAATGCGGGTAAGGAACCCGCACATGATGAAAAAGGAGCAGCCTATTTCTATGCAAATCATTACCACGCAAGCAGTTTCCGGACTCATGCCCAGTACGGATGGAAACATGCCCGACTCAGCTTCAAATTCTATTATCTGGCGCACTCCGAACTGCATCAGCATCAAACCCACAAAAAGGCGCAGGAACAGACGCCCGAGGTTTGTGTAGCTGTAGCCTGAACTCCAGA
>FR897836.1:0-15887 GCA_000437495.1 Prevotella sp. CAG:485 | reverse complement strand
CTGAACTCCAGAAATAGAGCTTTTTGAAGAATTCCTTAATTCTCATTGTTGCTTTTCAGTAGTATTTTGCGGTCTGTTGGTTACAAGATAGTTTTTAAGAGCCTCCGAGGTCATGAATTTGTTGATGATAGTGCCGTCGGCTCCTAACAGATATACAGAGGGTTGCTGACGAAGGTCGTAAACGGCATCCAGTTCCACACCGGCGCCCCTTTTCCAAGCCGAAGGATAACGGGCAAGCTGACGCTGCCAGTCTTCCACCGATTCGCCGTCGGGGATGATGTAATAGATGTTCAGCTGCTCATCAGCAATCATAGAGGCCAGCTCAGGCATCGACTCTATGGCTATCTTATACATTGCACACTCGTTGCAGAACGGGTCGCCGAAAATCACCACCGTATAGGGCGTTGTAAATTCCAGTTTCCCTTTCTCGCCTATTGGAGTAACGTAATCAAACACCGGAAGTTTAGAACCTATAAGCGAATTCTTCAGCAATTTCCGTTCCTCTTTGTAACGGGCTTTGCGCAATTCCGGAATCTTTTTGTCGGCCATCAGGGCATCGAGAAATTTCATATACGCGCCATCCACCCACATCGGCGCTCTGTCTGAGAACAGATTATTCTCGGCAGCCTTTGTGAACTGAAGGAGCATGGGAGGATATTTGCTCAGGGTCTTAATCAGAGCATCCAACTGTTTCTCGGCAACTTCCGGGGTAGCCCATTGCAAAGGGGTTACATAGACCTGAAAGGCATGGTCAAGGGCGGCCTGACTCACCGAGCTTTTGGTAAAATCAAAGGGTTTCCAGAAATTCTCCATCAGCCAGTCGGCGCGCTCCTGAATAGTTTTCAGCTCATCGGGAGCCGTAGGATATTCAAACAACGGCTCTATGATTATTGGCTCAACTCTCTGCAGCGCAGCGCTGTCGGCTTCTGCCGATGTCTGCAATATGCTGTCGGCCGGGGTTTGTGCCCGCAGCCCTACAATTGTCGTTACAATTACAAATAATGCAACAATCTTTCTCATATCTTATTGTCAAAAAATTTTGTCGAACGGTTTTGCCACAATCTCAGCAATGTTTAAGCCGTAACTCTCGCCTATCTGCCTCAGCTTATCGGCAAAATGCCTTGCAGGTGTGCCGGCAAAATATATCGGCGTGTTATCCGAGAGATTATAATGAAGCACAAGTCGGGTGAAAAAGTCATTAAGACATTTGCGCACCAAGTTCCTCAAATATTCCGATTCAGCATAGCAGTCAGACATCAGCTGCGATATTTTGCCCAACCAGGCTGCCGGTTTCACCGATTCGCCATATACGTTATTCAAAACATCCTGTTCGGTGAGACCCAACTCATGCCAACGCCTCATTGCCGCCTCATCCGCTATGCCTCGAAGGCAATCGGCCACTATGTGCTTCCCTATATATCCGGCACCGCCTTCATCGCCAAGCAGATAACCCAACGACGGTATTCGCTGTTTCAGTTCTCCGTCGGCAAACAAGCCTGAGTTGGAACCTGTGCCAAGGATGCAAACCAATCCCTCGCCATGCGGACAGAGCAATCGGGCTGCCAACAACAAATCGCTGCCACACTCACCCCGGCAACCAAAACATTGCTGAATGACTTTTTCAAGTTCATTGCAAACTTTCGGGGTGCAACCGGCACCATAATAACCCACAGCCACAGGAGCTTCGGGCATCAGCGTCAACACCCTTTTGAAGGTATCTTTTAGCGGCTGCATACCCATAGTCAGAGGATTGACACCCGGCTCTTCATGACGCCATATCACTTTACGGTCACAAAGCTCCAGCCACTCCATTTTCGTGGAGCCGCCATCGGCGAGCAATACCCTTTCTCCCCTTTCTATCAGCCGGTTAAAATCAATCTTCATTTCCGAACCCCAAAATTAATCAATTTCCCGTAATTGCACAAATACGGTGCCAAAGCTGAAGAATCTGAAGAGCCTCCCACCCCTCTCTTCTCCCTCTTCTATCCTCTCTCCCCCCGACCCTTTCCCACAAAAGTGCCATCCCCGCAGCGGTTATTGACCACGGGGATGGCTTTCTTGGTTATGAGAGACTGCCTGATTGGCTATGCTGTCAGGCAGTCGGTGTCTTGTCTGGTTTAGAACCAGTGCAGATAGGCGAAATCCTGACGGTAAGGCAGGTCTTTGCTGGTGGGATAATAACGCAGACCGATGCGGAAATTGCCGCTCTCTTTTATCTGAGTTTTCAGGCTGTAGGTGGCCAGATCTCCCTCTATCTTGTCAAGGCGGAAGGGCTCAACATGCTCAAAGACATACTGACCATCTTTCTCTTTGTCGATGACCAACTCAACGGCGATGTCCTTGCCGAGGCCCTTGCTGTCGAGAGTTACCTCGCAGTTAATCTGCTGACCCATCTTCATGGCGGCGCCATTAGCCAACGGTTCCTGCATCTTCACATTCACAACGCTGATCTGGTCCCATTTCTCAGCCACTTTCTCTTTCCATGCCACAATCTCGCGAGCTTTTTCAAAGTCGTGAGCTGTGAGCTTGCGGGCGCGTTTTGCCTCCGGCATATAGAAGCGGCTGATGTAGTCATCGAGCTGACGCTGCATGGTGAAGTGAGGTGCTATATGACCTATGCTGCGTTTGATATACTGAATCCAGTCGGGGCTGTAACCGGCCGAGTTCTTACGGAAGTAGAGAGGCACAATCTCGTTCTCCAGCATCGAGTAGATGGTGGCGGCGTCGAGTTTGTCCTGCTGAGCCTGGTCGGTGAAGGTGCGCTTGTCGGTAAGCGCCCAGCCGGCTTCCTGGTCAAAACGATAACCCTCATACCACCAGCCGTCGAGAACCGAGAAGTTGAGCACACCGTTCATCTCGGCTTTCTCACCGGAGGTGCCGGAAGCCTCGAGAGGACGGGTGGGAGTGTTGAGCCAGATGTCAACACCTGTTACCAGTCGTTTGGCCACTGTCATGTTGTAATCCTCAAGGAAGAAGATTTTGCCCATGAACTGGGGCATGTGGCTGACTTCTACGATACGCTTAATCAGGCCCTGACCTGCTCCGTCGGCGGGATGCGCTTTGCCTGAGAAGACAAACTGAACCGGGAATTGCTCGTTGTTGACAATCTTGGCTAACCTGTCGAGGTCGGTGAAGAGAAGGTGCGCACGTTTATAGGTTGCGAAACGGCGTGCAAAGCCTATTATCAGTGCATTGGGGTTGATGCGGTCGAGTACTTTTACGATTTCGCTGGGGTCGCCCTGATTCTTAAGCCATTTCTCTTTGAAATCGCGTTTTACGAACTCAATGAATTTATTTTTGAGCTGCACGCGCATATTCCAGATAGCCTGGTCGCTGACGTCGAAGATACCCTTCCATGCTTCGGGGTCAGACTGATGCTGGAACACCTGCGGGCCCAGATTCTTCCAGTAGAATTCTTTCCATTCGCTGGCCGCCCATGTAGGCATGTGAACACCGTTGGTAACGTAGCCGATGTGGCTCTCCTCAGGTGCATAGCCTTTCCAGAGGCCTGCAAACATCTTCTTCGACACTTCGCCGTGTAGCCAGCTTACGCCGTTGGCTTCCTGGCAGGTTTTCAGTGCGAAGAACGACATGCAGAAACGCTCGTTGGTGTCGGGATTCTCGCGACCCATGTTCATCAGTTCCTGCCATGAGATGCCGAGCTTCTCGGGGAAGTTGCTGAGGTACTTGGCAGCGAGCTGCTCCTCAAAGTAGTCATGGCCGGCCGGAACAGGGGTATGTACGGTATAGAGGCTTGAGGCGCGAACAACCTCAAGAGCCACGTTGAAGCTCAGATGGTCTTTCTGCACATAGTTCACAAGGCGCTGAAGGTTGAGCAGAGCGGCATGACCCTCATTGGCATGGTAGATGTCGGCCTTGATGCCCAGTTTCTCGAGCATATAGATGCCGCCGATGCCGAGCAGATATTCCTGCTTCATACGGTTTTCCCAGTCGCCGCCATAGAGCTTGTGAGTTATAGAGCGGTCCCACTCGCTGTTCATGTCGAAGTCAGTGTCGAGCAGATAGAGCTTCATGCGGCCCACATTTACGCGCCAAATATGGCTGTAAACGATGCGGTCGGGGAAGGGAACCTCCAAAATCATGGGAGAGCCGTCTTTCTCCGTTACCATCTCCAGAGGGAGCTGGTTGAAGTTCTGCATCTCGTAGTTAGCAATCTGCTGACCGTCGAGACCGAGGCTCTGCGAGAAATAGCCGTAACGATAGAGGAAGCCCACAGCCGTCATGTCAACGTGGCTGTCGCTGGCTTGCTTGATGTAGTCGCCGGCAAGAACACCCAGGCCGCCGGAATATATTTTGAGGCAGGTGCAAAGGCCATATTCCATGCTGAAATAGGCCACCGACGGAATGGATTTGTTGGTCGGTTCCTGCATATAGCTCTTAAAGGAATCGTATACCTTTTTGATACGCTCCATCCATGCCTTATCCTCAAGAATCTCTTTGAGGCGGGCATAGCTGAGGTTTTGAAGCAGCATTACGGGGTTCTGTCCGTATTTGCGCCAAAGATCCGGGTCTAAGTCGTGGAATAAAGATTTGCCTTTGCTGTTCCATACCCACCACAGGTTCTTGCTCAGCTCTTCAAGCGGTTTTAGCTCCTTGGGCAACTCTGCGCTTACAGTGATGGAATGCCAGTTGGGCTGATTGGAATTGCTTGTTTGAAGTTGCATGTCTTTTACAAATGATCAATTATCACACCATTGTTTTGAATTATGATGTGATAATTGTATTTATAGATTTACTTTGATTTCTGTTGATTGCGTTTTGCAGCCGCAGCCATTGCATAGCGGAAGGCCTCGTCATAGTATTTTATAAACAGGCTCCATGATGCTTTAGAGGCTGTATTGCGGGCGGCTTTGTCGGCCTTTTTCTTCTCCGAGTCGTTGTAGCTCATCACACTGTCGAGAATGTTGGCGATATTTTGCTTGGCATCCTCGTAGTTGGTGTCTGTACGTTCCACCACAGCCACGCCGCTTTTCAGTATTCCGCTGCCAAGGGTTGAATCAACCCACTGCCCGAAGCCTGATTTGTTTGAGGTTACGGTGGGCACGCCGAAGGCTACACTCTCAAGAGGAGTATAACCCCAAGGCTCATAATAACTCGGGAAGACAGTTATGTCAGCTGCCGTAAGTGCTTGGTAATAACTGAGTTCCAAAACACCGTCGCGGCCGTCGAGATAACAAGGCACATACATAAAGCTTACGTTAGTGCCTTTCATGGTTTCCTGCAGCTGAAGCAGACGCAGGAATACGGCATCGCCATCTTCATTGTTGAGACGGTGAGTGGAGAAATCGGGCCACGGATTGGCTTCTTTGCCGTCAAGGCGTTCAAGCAGTCCGGCATTGGGACCTGCTACCCAGGCAGGTACGAGGATGAGGGCAAGCACCTTGCGCTCCCTTACTTTGGCACGTCCTAACTGAGCTAAAGAATCTATGTAGAGATCCAAGCCTTTGTTGCGATACTCGTTGCGTCCGGAAGTGGCTACGATGAAGGTGTCATCGCTGAATTTCTTTCCGGTGAGAGCCTCTGCCACCGTCAGCACCCGGCTGCGTGCGCGTTTGCGCTCGGCCGTGTAACGGGTACCCTTGGGCACCAGCGAACCGGTGAAACCGTTGGGGGTTACCACCTGAGGTGTTACGCTTAACAGTTGTGCACATTCCTGTGCCGTAACCTCGCTTACCGTGGTGAAGCAATCGGCATTCTCAGCGGCTTTCTTTTCAAGCGAGTGTTTGGCTTCCATGTTCAGTTCACGGGCCATCTGGTCGCCGTTATAAGCCGTGAAATACTCATACAGCGGTTTGCCGTTGGAGCAGATTGAGCGACCTATGCTGGTGGCATGGGTGGTAAAAACAATGGCAGCTTCGGGCAGATGTTTCTTTATGTAGAGTAGGCCCATTCCGGTGGTCCATTCATCGAAATGAGTTATCAGCTTCTTAGAGTCCTTTTTGAGGTAAGCATTCAGGGCTATGATTACTTTTGCAGCTGCCACGGCAAAGGCGCACGAAGCTGTGTAATCGCCGTATGCGTGAAGTGAATCTACCCCGTAGTCGTTCCACATTTCTCCGAAGATACTGTTCATCTCCGGCATCAGAGAGTTGTAGTTGACAAGTATTGCTATTGGATTGCCCGGCACATCCCAACGTCCCACTCTTATCTTAAGGTCGTCGGGCAGTTGAAGTTTGGAAGATGCTGATTTGAGCAGAGTTTTGCGTTCTATGAAATCAGGCGACGGCTTGTCGGCTGTCCATACGTCAGGGCCGATGAAGATAAGATTATCTCCGAATTGTGTCTTAAGCTCGGCTGCTTTGCTCGACAGCACAGTATAAATACCGCCTATCTTGTTACATACTTCCCAACTTGTTTCTATCAGGAATTCTCCCTGGAATTCCTTTTCTTTATTTTGCATAAAAACAGTGTTAAATTACACATGGGGCAGAACTCTGAACGCTGTTTCCACAGTCATTGCAAAGTTCCTGTTAACCCTTTACCCCAATGGTATCAGGTTGCCTATTTATAACACTCAATATTCCCTTTAAGATTATTACCTCGGAAATTTTTGTGCAAAGATAATATTTTTTTGCTAACTATGCAAATGTGAGGAGAGGCTCCGGCTTCAGAGGCGCCGGAGTGTTTCTATTCTTTCTGTGGCATCGGCATGTCCGAAAACATAGCTTCCCGCCACCAGGATATCAGCTCCGGCTTCTGCCAGCAATCGGCCTGTTTCGGCATTTACGCCGCCATCAACTTCTATCACTGCTTTGCTGCCGGTGGCGTTGATGAGCGCGCGCAGCTCTTTCACCTTCTTGCACGAATGTTGTATGAAAGGCTGACCGCCAAAACCGGGATTCACACTCATTATCAGTATCAGGTCGGCATCTTCAATTATGTCGACCAAGGTGTTTACGGGTGTGGCCGGATTGATGGCGACACCGGCTTTCATGCCGGCCTGATGTATGCGCTGCACAACGCTGTGAAGATGTGTGCAGGCTTCCTGATGCACGCACATTATCTCTGCTCCAAGGGCGCTGACCTGCTCTATCCATTTGTCAGGCTCCACAATCATCAGATGCACGTCGAGAGGCTTGGTGCAATGTTTTGCCACAGCCTTCATTACCGGGAATCCGAACGAAATGTTGGGTACAAAAACGCCGTCCATAACGTCAAGATGCAGGTAATCGGCATTCGATGCGTTTATCATCTCCAAATCAGGAAGGAGATTGGCGAAATCGGCGCTTAACAGCGAGGGTGATGTTTTCATGGCTCAGGGTCGGTATGTTTTTCTTTCTTCTTATTTTTCAGTGCTTTGAAGGCTATGAAGGCCAAGCATATCAGCAGCAACGCCAAACCGCCCCAGGTGAGATAGCGGTTGTAATGCTCCACCGTGTCAAAGAGGTCCTGAGGAGCAACGTGCTTCGACAGAAGCCAGCCTAAAAATCCGAGTATGGCGTTCCACAGCAAGGCTCCTAAGAATGTAAACAGACAGAACACGCCCATATTCATACGGGCCAGACCGGCCGGGATGGAAATAAGTTGGCGAACCGCCGGTATCAGCCTCCCTATGAAGGTGCTTATGGCGCCATGCTTGTCGAAATATGATTCTGCCTTATTCACTTTTTTCCGGTCGATGAGGCAGGCATGGCCGAAGCGTGAATCTGCAAACTTATATACCACAGGTCTGCCCACCCACAGCGCCAGATAATAGTTTATCAACGCGCCGCACATGGCTCCGAGGGTGGCTACAAGCACTACTAAGAAGATATTCATGTCGCTGCCGGCCCCGGTATTGGTGCATGCCAGATACGCTGCCGGCGGCACTACTACCTCCGACGGAAAGGGGATGAAACTGCTCTCTATGACCATAAAGACAAATACAAACAGGTAATTTGCATTGTCTATGAACCAATAAAAAAATTCTGAAGCGTCAATCATGTTGAAGTGTCTCTGTTTTAGGAAGTTTGCGTCGCTGTAATCTCACCACGTTCTCCACATGGTGAGTGTGCGGGAACATGTCAACCGGATGCACGTCGGTGATTTCATAATCTGAGTCGAGCAGTTGCAAATCTCTGGCCTGGGTGGCCGGATTGCAGCTTACATAGATTATTACCTCCGGGGCAGAACGCATTATGGTTGCCACAACATCGGGGTGCATTCCCGCTCTCGGCGGGTCTGTGATTATGATTTCCGGGCGTCCGTTCTCTTCTATAAACGCATCAGAAAGAATATCTTTCATATCACCGGCATAAAATCGGGTGTTGGCAATACCGTTGACATCAGCATTGAGCCGGGCATCGGCAATGGCTTCTTCAACATATTCTATGCCTACTACTTTGCCGGCGCGGCGACCTATGAAATTGGCTATGGTGCCCGTTCCGGTATACAGGTCATAGACTATGGGGCGTTCTGTTTCCTCTCTTCCCTTGAAGGCTAAATCGCGTACTATGCTGTAAAGCACGTATGCCTGACGCGAATTGGTCTGATAAAAGGATTTTGCGTTTACCCTGAAGCGCAATCCCTCCATCTCTTCTTCAATATAAGGGAGCCCTTTAAAGACTTTCACCTCCTGGTCGGCAATCGAGTCATTGAGTTTACAATTCACCACATATAACAGCGAATTTATCTCAGGCCACTCCTTTGCCATATCCTCCAAAAGGGTGTGTATTGCCGCATCTTCCCGGCCAAAAACCACCACAATCATCAGCTGCCCGGTGGAGGCTGTACGCAGCATAAGAGTGCGCAAAAGGCCCGTGTTTGTCTTTATATCGTAGAAATCAAGTCCGTGTTCCTCGGCATAGTCAAACAGCCAGTTGCGGATTCTGTTTCCCGGCTCAGCCTGCAGATGACATTGCTCAATGTGGAGCACCTTGTCGAAGCCTCCGGGAATATGGAACCCTAACGCGTGCGGTGAATCGGTGAATACCTCTCCCGACCGCATCTCCTCCCATGTACGCCATTTCTTGGCCGAGAAGGTATATTCCATCTTGTTGCGGTAACCATATATCTTTTCCGACCCTGCAATAGGAGTTACCTCCGGAAGTTGCACATGGCCAATGCGAGTGAGGGCGTCAACCACCTGCTGCTGCTTGTAACGCAACTGAGCCGTATATGGCAAATGTTGCCAACGGCAGCCGCCGCATAATCCAAAATGCTTGCATACAGGCTCTACCCTTTCATCCGACGCTTTATTAAGCCTCACAATATGACCCTCTGCAAAACTATGTTTACGTCGGTCAATCTGAATGTCAGCAATATCGCCGGGAGCAGCATACGGCACAAAAAGTGCCAGTTTATTCTCGCCCGACGAATCCAGACTCACGCGCGCTATTGCTTTACCTTCGGCCGCAACACCGCTTATCTCCACATCTTCAAGAAGTGGCAGTGGCTTTTTCTTTCTACTCATTTTACGCCACAAAGTTACAACATCTCGTGCGCTTTACCAAAACCGGTTCAATAATTAGGCCTTGTCAGCGGTTATATAAATATGTCAACAGAAATAGAACACAAATATTTGGTCATCAACAACAGTTACAAAGAGATGTCCACATCGAGTTGCGAAATAGTTCAGGGCTATATCGACAGGACTCCTCAGCACGTAGTTCGACTGAGGCGTTACGGCCAGCGCTGCCTGCTCACCATAAAAGGCAAGAACAGTGGCGACAAACGTCTGGAATTTGAATACGAAATCCCGGAGAGTGATTTCCCCGATTTGCTGAGTCTGTGTTCAGGGCGCATCATCCGCAAACGTCGCTGGCTTGTGCCCTATCAAGGCTTTGTGTGGGAGGTCGATGAGTTTCAGGGTGATTTAAACGGCCTTACCGTTGCCGAGATAGAGCTTCCAGACTCCTCCAGCCATTACCCATTTCCCCCCTTTGTCGGGCAAAACGTCACCAACGATCCCCGCTACTACAACTCCAACCTATAGACGAACTCAACATTTAGAGTTGGCCTAAAATTCTGACTTAAAAATGGACAGAGAGAGAAAGCGTAAGGGGAAAGGAAACAGGGAAGCTTTATTTAGGGCGGGTTAAACCAATCGGCGGCAGAAGCGTTTAAAAAGAAACGAAGAAACCAAAAACACGCAAATTAATAAGATATGAAACGCACACTCTACTCTTTGGCAGCTCTGATTCTCTGTGTCTGCAGCATGTCGGCCAAGAAAGCATCCGGCGAACTCGCCTCCCTGAAGGCTTTTCTGCAGCAACCTGCCATGGAAGCCGCTACCAATGCCGAAGCTTTAGGCATCTCCAATCTCAACGACCCTTCGTCGTGGACAGGTGTGGTAATCTCCAACGGCCATGTGAAGGAAATAAAATGGGACGGTAAGAAATTGGCCGGCTCTCTCACTCTCAGCAATATGCCTGAACTCACCTCGGTGATGTTGCGCAACAACAGACTTGTATCGCTCAGCATCAGCAACTGTCCGGCTCTGACAGCCGTTAACGCCGGCCGTAACCGCATCAGCCAGTTCAGCTGCACCGGCACTCCGATGCTTCAGAACTTATTGCTTTACCGCAACCGCCTGTCATCCATTGATTTAGGCGCAGTGCCCATGCTGAAGCGTCTGAACATTTCAAGCAACTCTATGGCTGCTCTCGACGTCAGCAATGCGGCAAATCTTGAGACCCTGAACTGCTCTTCAAACCGTATGGAAGAACTGGCAGTGTCAGGCTGCAAGAATCTGAAAAACCTCTATGCAAGCTTCAATGAGCTTACAGGCATAGAACTGAACGACTGTGTGTCGCTGGCAAACCTCAACCTCAACAACAACCGTATGAGCAAGCTTTATCTGCAAGATTTACCTGCTCTCAACACGCTGTTCTGCTCCGACAATCACCTCACTCAGCTGTCTGTAAATAACTGTAAAGCACTCAACGACCTCTGGGCTCCGTATAACGACCTCACAGCTGTGGGCATCACCGATTGTCCTGCCATAGCTTTCATCAACCTCAGCTGGAACGACCTTTCATATCTCGACCTGAGCAATATGAACTTCCTGCAGCGTCTTAATGTAAGCAACAACCAACTGCTGACCCTGCTCTGCAACTTCGATCCCCTGTTGGCTTACGTAAATATTGCCAACAACATCAACCTCACAGAATTCAGCCACGACGGCTCCGACAATCTGATGCAGGTTGTGGGCACCAACTGGGAGATGGATGAGTAAAGCAAGCTCTCGATACTGAATCTTCAAAAATTCCCTCTGAAAACGTTTCCGGTGCCGGATAGCATCTAAAGCTCTGGCATTGGAAATCATTTTATCGGAAATATTTTAAAAAGCATGAATAATGTCTTTTATACGGCACGCAAGACATTGCGCAATTATGCCAACGGCGGCAATGTGCTTATATTCGCCTCGCTGCTTGCGCTATTGCTCGTCAACATACCGGGCTTAAACAGCTTTTACAACGGTCTGTGGAACCACACCATAGCGCTCCAGATCGGCTCATTCAATCTTTTCAGCCATCATGGAGAGCCTATGTCGGTAATGGCTTTCATCAACGATGCCCTCATGGCCGTTTTCTTCTTCTCGGTAGGCCTTGAGATAAAACGTGAGGTTCTTGTGGGCGAACTGCACAGTTTTCGCAAGGCATTGTTGCCCGTGATGGGCGCCATAGGCGGCATGGCCGTTCCGGTGCTGATTTTCTGGATAATGGCTGCCGACAAGCCTTACAGCGGCGGTATGGCCATTCCCATGGCCACTGATATTGCTTTCTCGCTCGGAGTTCTGGCTATGTTAGGCAAGAGGGTGCCTCTGTCGCTGAAAATATTCCTCACCACTCTCGCTGTGGTAGACGACATAGGCGGTATCCTCGTCATTGCCATTTTCTATTCTGCCGACATCAACTTCTGGCTCTTGCTCATAGCCGCCGGATTGTTGATTGTGCTCATGCTCGGGGCAATACTCCATATTCAGAGCAAAATTTTCTACCTCGGCATAGGTGCCTTCGTGTGGTTCCTTTTCCTTAATGCCGGCATTCATCCCACAATAGCCGGAGTGCTGATTGCCTTCTGCGTGCCTGCGAGACCCGTTTTCGCACCCAAAGGGTATATCAAGACTATACGTCGAAATATCGGCCTCTTTTCGCGCGAAGATGAAGAAAAGCTCATCAAACGCACCATCCTCAGCCATCAGCAGATGAACTGGCTTAAAGAAATAGAAACGGCGTCGGATAAGGTAATCTCTCCGCTTCAGGACCTTGAAGACTCGCTGCATCCGGTGGTCAACTATCTCATTGTGCCTCTGTTTGCCTTCGCCAATGCCGGCATTTACTTTGGCGATTTACAAATCACTTCGCTCTTCTCCGGCATCAGCTTAGTAATCATTGTGAGCCTCATATTGGGTAAGTTCCTTGGCATATTCTGTCTCTCCTGGATTACCGTAAAGTTTGGCTGGGCGCGGTTGCCCGAAGGCTGTAACTGGCGGCAGATGGGTGCCATTGCGCTGTTAGGCGGTATAGGCTTCACCGTGTCGCTCTTCATTGCCAATCTCAGCTTCGGCTCAGGCGATGCTCTCAACTCTCTCTTGCTCAATGAAGCCAAGCTCGGCATTGTGGCAGGTTCATTGCTCGCCGGAATAGGCGGCTACTTGGCTCTGCATTTCACGCTCCCCAAAAAGAGCGCGGTCAACGTTTCATAATAACATTTTAAACCTCAAATAAAATGAAAATCGACAACAAAATAGCATCTTTTGCATCGGCCGGTCTGCTCATCGGCGTAGGTCTGCTCCTTTTAGGTCTTTGCATGAAAAGCGGCATAGACGATTTTGCTCACCGCGACCGAATAGTAACTGTGCGTGGTCTCGCTCAACGCGATATCCCTGCAAATAAGGTAACCTGGCCCATTGTGAGCAAACTCACCGGCGATGACCTAAAATCTCTTTACACTCAGGTGCAAAGCATTGACAGCGCCATTACCACATTCCTCAAAACAAACGGAATCACTGATGCTGAAATCAGTGTCAACCCGCCGGCCGTAACCGACCTCAAAGCCGACCAGTATAATGCTGCCAACGCACCCTATCACTATTCTGTAACTGCAGTAGTTACAGTTACTTCGTCGCGTGTTGAGCTGGTACGCAAGCTCATCAACCGTCAAACAGAACTTATGGCACAGGGCATCGCCATCACAGCCGGCGATTACAACTACCCCACTCTGTATGAATATACCGACCTCAACACCATCAAACCGGCAATGATTGCCGAAGCCACACAGAATGCCCGCAAGGCAGCCGACAAATTCGCCGAGGATTCCCACTCCAAACTCGGAAAAATCAAAACGGCCAGTCAGGGACAGTTCAGCATTGATGACAGAGACCAATATACTCCTCAGATAAAAACTGTGCGGGTAGTCTCCACCATTGAATACTATCTGAAAGACTGAGAACACCCTTTAAGCACAGATTTCTCACCTAAGAAGTGAATAATCACCGCTACTCTTCCTTCCTCTGCTCATTTTTTGCCTATTCAATTGTTAAAGTTTGTAAAATCAGCATGCAGGTTGGCATAAAATGATTAACTTTGCAGGCTAAAGTTTTTACCGACTTCACAATACCGGGGATGACTGGTTTTGACAGCGTGTAGAAGCGGCAAGCAAGCATGCAGAGCGCCGATGTTGACGCTCTTAAATATCTCGACATCGACCTATAACTGGCGAAAATAACAATTACGCTCTCGCTGCTTGATCTGAAGTACAGTAAGATCGCTTAATCCGCGCCACAGGTGGCGCAGACGAGACATTGCCCGATTGCCCCGTTGCGAGGCGTTTCGATAAGGCAGTGCTAAGAAAATCGCAAATAGGGAAACCGAAGCTCCGGCCTTTTCCCGAAACTTAGGAGCTAAGCCGCAGGTTGGCCGCCACCAGCCTGTCTGCGGTCGAAAACCAACTGGATGGCTAAGCATGTAGAAACCTTGTTGAGTCCGCGTTTGGACGAGGGTTCGACTCCCTCCATCTCCACTTAGCGGGTCGGACAGATTCCGGCCAACAAAAGTCTAAAGAAGACTAAACCGCACAATATCAACGTATTGTGCGGTTTTTTCGTGCCTAAAAATGACGACTCAGGACCGTCATCGGACAGAAAAAAGACCACACAAGACAGCCATTGGTTGCAAATCTGCTACACAAAATTTGGGAAGTGCCAAATGTAGCAGTTGTGTAGCAGTAAGCGGTGTAACTATGTTTTATGCAGCAAGTTATAAAATGCTAACTCTGACATAAGTCGGAAAATATCGGTCAAAATCGGACATCTGTTAGAGAACAAAAATTAAAGACCGGTAGCATAGTCCGAAACTTACATTTGAAACCTAATTTCTACTCCCACGCACTCCGTTAGAATACGCTGGACATCATGTCCGCTATTCGTCCTCTGTTGGCTAAGGTGTGTCTAAGCAAAATTAAGTTTAACTCGTTATGATTTTTGCAAGGGGTAAAATCCGAGCATTCATAACCACCAAATCCAAATGTAAGATGAAACAGAGCACATTCAAAATTCTGTTCTATCTCCGAAGTAATCATGTCAACAAGGATGGTACATCTGCCATCATCGTGCGCGTGTCTATAGATGGAGAAAGACAGGATTGGAGCACAAAACTGGCTTGCGAGCCAGAAAGATGGGATGGGAAAGCCGGTAAAGCCACCGGACGTTCATCAAAGTCCTTTGAAATCAACAACCGCCTTCAGGATATCCAGACCATACTGACAAATCATTTCTATGACATTCAGCGTCGTCATGGTTTCGTTACCGCCGAAATGGTACGCAATGCCTATATGGGCATCACCCAGAGAGAAGAGTCTCTTCTCAAACTCTACGAGCAGCACCTCGAAGACACAAAGAAGCTCGTGGGACTGAGCAAGGCAGACCCTACCTACCGCAAATACGAGCGCATGTACCGCCGTGTGGTGGAGTTCATGAAAAAGAAATACAACATCACCGACATTCCCCTGCGTGAAATCAAGTACCAGTTCATCGTCGATCTGGAATTCTTCCTCCGCACAGAGTATGGTTACAGCCAGAACACCACCTACAAGTGCATGAAGTTCTTTAAGCAGGTAATCAACAAGGCCATTCGTGCAGGACTGATTACAGTGGACCCTTTCAACGGCTACAAAATCTCGGTGCAGAGGGTTGACAGGGGTTTTCTCTCGGAAGACGACCTGAAGAAGATGATGGAAAAGGAGTTCGCCTCCAAGCGTCTTGAACAGGTTCGCGACATATTCGTGTTCGCCTGCTTCTCCGGACTGGCATACATCGACCTCGCCAACCTGCGTGTTGACAACATTCAGAAAATGTTTGACGGAAGATTATGGATAGTCACCCACCGTCAGAAAACCAACACAAAGGTAACGGTCCCGCTGCTTCCTCCTGCAATCAAGATACTGAAAAAGTATGAAGGCAAGTATCTCGACGGTCAGCTTCTGCCTATCATCACCAATCAGAAACTCAACTGTTATCTGAAGGAGATTGCCGACATCTGCGGCATCGAGAAGAACCTCACGTTCCATCTGGCGAGGCACACCTTCGCAACGACGATGACACTCGGCAAGGGTGTACCCATCGAATCGGTGAGCAAGATGCTCGGACATACAAATATCCAGACCACGCAGATCTACGCCCGAATCACCAACGAGAAAATCAGTCACGACATGGAGAATCTCGCAAAAAATCTCGGAGACCTCGACTTTTAGTTGATATATAGCTAACATACTGACAGAGCGTCGGCTGCATATCAACAGCCGGCGCTTTGTCTTTATTCGGCCGAAAATTATTTTCGGGAATGTTCCCGGAACGTTCCCAAGTGACCTTTCCATCCCTCCCCAACTTTGCCGGCGTAACACTAAATCCGAGAAAAAAATGGGGGCAGCGGCGTAATTCCGTGGCA
>FR897835.1:4720-29639 GCA_000437495.1 Prevotella sp. CAG:485 | reverse complement strand
TCCTTGTCGCTATGATTCGCTGCGCACCCTCAGAAAAAGAAAAAAATGACGCCTTAAAGGAATTGAAAAATGATTTTAACCTCACCGACGAGGAAATTAATTGTTTGACAAACCAAACAGCGCCGAAGAAACCAATAACATCACGCATTTTAACAATGGGCAGAAAAATTGTATCCAGCTTCCTCCCCTTACCGCGTCCATAAAAAGTATTATTCCACGAAAAGCATCAAAAATAAGGATTTATAGTGTGCATTTTAAGAATGAGGAATTAGCTTACCAACGTTACGGGTTATTCCTTGATGGTAAAGGTTCTCGTACTATAGTAGTGGATAATTGATTTATCTACTAATAATGAGCTAAAGAGGGGATGCACACACATCCTCTCTTTTCTTTTCTCTCTTTACGGGAGAGCGGAAGGAGAGAGATTAAGGGATAAAAAAACATGAGGATTAATTCAACCCGCGTATTTGTGAGAAACGGGAATTTTGATTACCTTTGCACAAAAGAAAAGAGTATGCGCGCCGGGGTGAGAACAACGGCGCCAAAAAGATTGTATAAAAAATTTCAGATTTCATGTCATTGTGGTTTGAATGTAAAGTGCGCTATGACAAGACTATGGAGAATGGCGCCATAAAGAAAGTCAATGAGCCTTATCTGGTTGACGCTCTCAGCTTCACCGAAGCCGAGGCTCGAATCATTGAGGAACGCACCCCCTATATATCGGGCGAATTTACCGTTTCGGCGGTGAAGAAAACCCGCATCGCCGAGATTTTTGCCGACCCTTCGGCCGATGAGAGATACTTTATGTGTAAAGTGAATTTCATTTCGTTCGACGAAAAAACCAATGCGGAGAAAAAGACCTCCACGCTCATTCTGGTGCAGGCCAACGATTTTGCCTCAGCCCTGAACAGACTGAATGAAGGCTTTAAAGGTTCGGCTGCCGATTATGAGATAGCCTCGATTACGGAATCGCCGATAATGGAAGTTTATAACGCCAAATAAAGCTGAAGAGGTGATAAAAGAGAATCTTGAGGCTTTACGCAGTCAGCTTCCGGCAGGTGTGGAACTGAATGCGGTGTCAAAATTCAATGCGCCCGAACGTATTCAGGAGGCTTACGATGCCGGACAACGAATTTTCGGTGAAAGCCGTGTGCAAGAGCTGCTTACGAAGACGGATGTGTTGCCGGGGGATATAAACTGGCATTTCATAGGACATCTGCAGACTAACAAGGTGCGTCAGGTGGTGGGCCGTGTAACGCTGATTGAGAGCATTGACAGTGAGAAGCTGCTGGCGCTTGTAGACAAAGAAGCGGAAAAGAAGGATGTCTGTCAGGATGTGCTTTTGCAGCTTCATGTAGCGGCCGAAGAGACGAAATTCGGCTTCAGCCCCGACGAGCTCTACGCCTTCATGGCAACCAAACCATGGGAGCGATTCAAACATATAAGGCTGCGCGGGGTGATGGGTATGGCCTCAAATGTGGATGACAGGGAGCGTATTCGCGAGGATTTCCGCACAATACGCTCTGTTTTCAACACTCTTAAGGATAGGTATGGCGCCGAACTGCCCTGTTTCAACATTGTGAGCATGGGCATGAGCGGCGACTGGCACGAAGCTCTGGAGTGCGGCTCAACGATGGTGAGAATAGGCTCGGGCATTTTCGGCCAACGCATGTACAACAATCATAAATAAAATTTCAACTCAATAAAGACTACTCTTTATGACAAATGCACAACAACCCACAATGAAGCGCAGTTACGTGCTGCCTATCGTCGTGATGTTCTTCCTCTTCGCGATGATATCGTTCGTAACGGGATTCCAGAATCCTTTCGGCGTAATACTCAAGGAGCAACTCACGCTCAATAACTTCCAGAGTCAGCTGGGCAATCTGGCCAACTTTGCGGCATACGCTTTCATGGGTCTGCCGGCCGGACTGATGCTGCAAAAGAAAGGTTATAAATTTTCGGCAGTAATGGCTGTGCTGGTCGGTCTGGCTGGCGTTTGTCTGATGTTCGTGTCGAGCCTTTGCTCCGACAACACGGTAGTCTTCATCATATATCTTACAGGCGCTTTTGTGGCCGGTTTCTCCATGTGTATGCTCAACACGGTTGTCAACCCCATGCTCAATACCCTTGGCGGCGGCGGCAAACGTGGCAATCAGCTGATACAGTTCGGCGGCTCGTGCAACTCGCTGGCAGCCACCATCTGTCCGGTATTGGTAGGCTATCTGCTCGGCTCAAGCATGCAGGGCAAGACGTTAGTTGACGCCTGGCCCGCTCTCTTCATTGCTATGGGCATTTTTGTGGTGGCTTTGTTAGTGCTTATGTCGACGAAACTGCCCGAACCGCTGCTCGAAGAACAGAAGATTGAGGGCAAGAAAGCCGACAAACCGTCGCTGAAGAAGGCTTTCCGCTTCCCCAACTATGTGATGGGTGTGGTGGCCATCTTCCTCTATGTAGGTGTTGAAGTGGGTATTCCCAACTTCGCCAATCTCTATATGACGGCTCCCACCATGGAGCAGGCCAATGCCAAGATAGCCGAATATCAGCATCAGCAGTCGGATGCCGCCTACACGGCAACGCTCGAAGAGCATAAGGTCATCACCGATGATGAATTCGGCATCAGTCAGCGCATAGTAAGCGGCGAGCTCTATTCAGGTCTCGGTATGGCAGCCGACACCGCCGGCACGCTGGTNNCCGACACCGCCGGCACGCTGGTGGGTATGTACTGGTTCCTGATGCTCATAGGCCGTCTGATAGGCGGCATTGTGGGCGGCAAGGTATCGCCGAAAATGATGCTCGCCACAGTGTCGAGCTTCGTGGTAATCATGCTGCTTTGTGCCATAATGTTCGACGGCACGGTGACGATAAAGATTCCGGGCATAGACACCTCGTCAATGAGTTTCACCATGGTGCCGGTGAGCATCTCGATGCTCTTCATCGTGCTCTGCGGCCTGGGCACATCGGTGATGTGGGGTGCGGTATTCAATCTTGCCACGGAAGGTCTCGGCAAATACACTGCGGTGGCATCGGGCTTCTTCATGGTGATGGTGTGCGGCGGCGGTATTCTGCCGTTGATACAGGGCGTGATAGCCGACTGGAGCGGTTACCTTGCCTCTTACTGGATTCCCATTGTGGCAGCCGTTTATCTGCTCTATTATGCTCTGATTGGCAGCCGCGTTACCCGACGCGACAAAGTGGCCGACGAGATTGAGCAAAAAGAGGGTTTCTGACGTTCTAATAAAGATAATACACAAATACCATAAAACACGAATCTTCAACCAGATACCTTGAATCGTATGGACATTAAACAGATGAATCGCGCAGCTGACAATATGCGCATTCTCATCGCCTCGATGGTGGAGAAAGCCAAATCGGGCCACCCCGGCGGCGCAATGGGGGGAGCCGATTTCACCAACGTGCTCTACTCAAAATTCCTGGTCTATGATCCGGGCGATCCGCTGTGGATATCGCGCGACCGCTTCTTCCTGGACCCGGGCCACATGTCGCCGATGCTCTACTCGGTGCTGTGCATGAGCGGATTTTATTCCATCGACGAGCTTCAGCAGTTCCGTCTGTGGGGTTCCACCACACCGGGCCACCCGGAGTTGGACCCGCGCAAAGGAGTGGAAAACAGCAGCGGTCCGCTGGGACAAGGTCATGTAATGGCCGTTGGCTGTGCCATAGCCGAACGCTTACTTGTGCAACGCTTTGGCGAGACTTGGGCTCACAAGACGTATGCTTTCATCTCCGACGGCGGCATTCAGGAAGAAATAAGCCAGGGCGCCGGACGTATTGCCGGCAATCTGGGTCTGCATAACCTGATAATGTTCTACGATAGCAACGATGTTCAGCTCTCAACCAAAGTTGATGAGGTTGACCGCGAAGACGTAGGCGGCAAATACCGCGCCTGGGGATGGAATGTGCTCGACATTGACGGCACTGATCCGGAGGCCATTGCGGGAGCGCTGAAAGTGGCTGCTGAGGAGAAGAAACGTCCCACACTTATCATCGGCCACACCATAATGGCTCGCGGCGCCGTGGCAGCGGACGGCACAAGCCTGGAAGGACGCGTCAACACTCACGGTCAGCCGCTGAGCAAAGCCGGCGCCGATATGGCCAAGACGATTACCCATTTAGGCGGCGACCCGGAAAATCCGTGGCAGATATTCCCCGAAAGCGAGGCTCTGTATCTGGAACGCCGTCGCGAGCTGGAGGAAATAGTGGCTGTGCGCAAGGCTGAACAGGACCAGTGGCGCAAGGCAAATCCGGACCAGGCAGCGCTCTTTGACCGCTATCTGAGCGGCAAACTGCCTGAGCTCGACTGGAACGCCATTCCGCTGAAGCCCAATATGGCCACGCGCAACTCGTCGGCAGCCGTTCTCGGCTATCTGGCTCAGCATGTAGGCAACATGATTGTCGGCTCGGCTGACCTGAGCAACTCCGACAAGACTGACGGCTTCCTGAAACAGACTCACGCATTAAAGATAGGTGATTTCAGCGGCGCTTTCCTGCAGGCAGGTGTGGCCGAACTCACAATGGCTTGCATCGTCAACGGCATAATTCTGCATCAGGGCCTCTACGCAGCCTGCGGCACGTTCTTCGTGTTCTCAGATTACATGAAACCGGCCATACGTATGTCGGCGCTGATGGAACTGCCGGCCAAATATATCTTCAGCCACGACGCATTCCGCGTAGGCGAAGATGGCCCCACACATCAGCCCATAGAGCAGGAAGCACAGATACGTCTGCTTGAGCAGATGAACAATCTGAGCGGCAAGATGGCAGCGTTAGTGCTTCGTCCCGCCTTCAGCGCAGAGTGTGTTCAGTGCTACAAACTGGCCATGGAGAACAACGAGAGCCCGAGTATTCTGGTGCTCTCGCGTCAGGATATAAAAGATGTGCCGTGTGAGGCCGATGTGGTTGCCGAAGGCGTGGCTCATGGCGGATACATTGTAGCCGCAGATGCCAACCCGCAAATAACTCTGCTGGCCAACGGCAGCGAGGTAAGCCTTCTCTACGACGTCAAGGAGCAGCTGAATAAAGAGGGTATGAAGGTGCAGGTTGTGTCGATGCCGAGCGTTGGCCTGTTCATGCATCAGGATGCCGCCTACCGCCAAAAGGTTCTGCCGCAGCAACTGCCGGTATTCGCCCTGTCAGCCGGTCTGCCCGCCACGTTTATGCCTGTGCTTCAGGGCTATAACTACCAGGCCAAAGGACTCCAGCGCTTCGGCGCCAGCGCTCCCTACAAAGTGCTGGATGAGAAATTCGGCTTCACGGTAGAAAATATTTGCAATGAAATTAAACTTTTTTTGCAAAAGCAGGTTTAAAATCAAAAAGAATTATTAACTTTGCACCGAAATATGCCCTACCCCTTATATGCTCTTTGAAAGAGGGCATATAAGAGGCAGGTTTTGGATAAAAAAAAAACAACTTGAGAGATATGAAAAAACTATTACTATCCACATTGTTGGTAGGGAGCATGATATGCTCGCTTCCAATGGCGGCTCAGGAGGTAACCTATGTAGAGGATTGCGCTCAGGGTCTGCTTCTTAATCCGAACCACGACAACTGGTTTATCACAGCTCGTGGCGGTGCCAACTTCTCATTTGGCAAATACGACATGAGAGCCCCGTTCAAAGATCGTATCGGCTCCACGGCCAGCATCTTCGCCGGCAAGTGGCTGACCCCGACCTTTGGTCTGCGTTTCGGCTTCAACATGACCGAGAGCAAGGGTGCCACATACAAAGGTGGCCCGTACCAGGATGAGGGTCGCGCACCTTTCAGCAACGGCTACTATCCTAAAAAATACTTCGGATGGGGAGTAGAGGTAGACGGTATGGTCAACATGACCAACTGGATCCGCGGCTATCGTCCCAACCGTTTCTACAACCTGGTGCTTCACGGAGGTGCCGGCTCAATCTGGTGTCTGTATCACGACCTTCGTGCCAACGGCGACCGCGACTGGCGTTATGAATGGCACAACCGCGTGTTCTACATCAACCTGGGTCTGCAGAACAACTTTAACATTGGCAAAGGCTTCGATGTATTCGTAGACGTAGAAGGTCAGATCAACGACTGGCCCCGCGTAGACTACATTGTAAACCTCACGGCCGGTATCACTTACAACTTCAAGAAACGTGAATGGAACTGCCCGGTAACCGCCGTATGCCCGACATGGAAATATACGGACGCCGAGGGCGACGCTCTCACCGCACAGCTTGGTGCCGCTGAGGACAAAATCGCTGACCTGCAGAACCAGCTCGACAACTGCCGCAAACGTCCGGCTCCCGCTGCTCAGGTGGCAGAATGCGACGGCCTTGCAACGGTTTACTATCCCATCAACGTTTACAGCCTTGGCAAACGCGAAATGGGTATCCTGACTGCTGTAGCACAGGTAATGAAAGATCACCCCGACACCCGTTACAAACTCACGGGCTGGGCTGACAACTATACCGGCAACGAGACTATCAACGTACGTCTGCGTCAGAACCGTGTAGCAGGTGTGAAGAAGTTCCTGGTTGGTCTTGGCGTAAATGCTGACCAGCTCGAGACCGGCATCGACAACACCGACCTTACCAACTTTGGTCCTCGCAGTGCATCGCTCGACCGCGCTGTAACCATCAAAGAAATCAAATAAGGACTAAAACACCAATCTATAAAGCAGGTGAGCTGATAACGGCTCGCCTGCTTAATTTTTGTGTTGAAAGGAGGACTGACCCGAGGCGGGGATAATAATTTTGAGGAAGAGATAGGAAGAAAAGCAGGTTGTTTATA
This sequence comes from Prevotella sp. CAG:485, assembly GCA_000437495.1. Lineage (GTDB taxonomy): Bacteria > Bacteroidota > Bacteroidia > Bacteroidales > Muribaculaceae > Lepagella. Next base: position 22,865 of record FR897835.1, on the reverse strand, counting down.
ACTTCTGTAAGCAGCTGATAGATAAGCATTTAAGAGCATAGGAGAAGGGATAATGAGGGATTTTCAAGGGAATTTAGGGAAAATAAATTTGGTGGATAAGAAAATTTGTTGTAACTTTGCAGTGCAAATCAGAAAGGGGCATAGAAAGACCGAAGGGGCTAAAGAAAGCTCAACGGTTTAGAAAGGCTGGAATTCTGAAGTAACCGAATGGCGAATTAGTGTAGCGGTTAGCACGCCACCCTCTCACGGTGGAGACTCGGGTTCGAGTCCCGGATTCGCTACTAAAAATAAGGAATCAACTGTTGGTTGGTTCCTTATTTGCATAACGGAGAATAAAATTGCTGTTTGTGGAGAATCTGTATAGGCCAATGGCTCAGGATTCATCACACAAAAACAGCTTAGTGTTTTGGTATAATTACTTCGTGCGACTGTTGTTGGCAGCATCCGGCATGAAAGCCGAGATAAAGAAGTAATTAAAAAGTGTTGACAGACGTGTTCGTTGCAGACATTGTGGCTATCGGAAACATGACGTTGGTGGAAGCAGATTACGAATCCACCAGAGGATTGACCTTTTGGTTCCGTCGCCCCAAATCGGCAACGAGCAGAAAAGAGAATGTAAATAACGAAACAAGAGATACTGAACCATTCACCCCGGGAAGTACCACCTTGCAAGTTACAAAAACTAACCCCAAGAGTTGACTGATATCCTCCTACGAAGCTATTAGCCAATAATCTAAGCACCTAAAAACCGGCTGATTCGGAAAACAATGAAAGTATTATACGAAGATAATCACATCATAGTGGTCTACAAAGAGGCCGGCGAGTTGGTGCAGGGCGACAAGACAGGCGATGAACCCCTTGTCGATAAGGTAAAAGCATACCTAAAGGAGAAATATGCCAAACCCGGCAATGTATTTTGCGGCGTTGTTCACCGCATAGACAGGCCGGCACAGGGACTCGTGATTTTTACCAAGACATCAAAGGCACTGAGCAGGCTTAATGACATGTTGCGCCGCGGAGAGATACACAAACGTTATCTGGCCATTGTGGAGGGCAAACGGGCGAAGAATGAGGGAACCCTGGAGCATTATCTGCTGAGCGACGGCAGGATAAACAAGACTCGTGCGGTAACGGCCAACACACCGGGAGCCCAGAAAGCCACTCTGCATTACTGCACGGTAGGCACCGGCGAGCGTTACAGTCTGCTTGAGATTGAACTTTTCACCGGACGCAAACATCAGATACGCTGTCAGCTGTCATCAACAGGCACGCCAATAAAAGGTGATTTGAAGTATGGCTCGCGCCGGTCAAACCCCGACGGCGGCATTTCGCTTCTTGCCTACAGGCTGAACTTCACGCACCCCGTCAGCAAAAAAGAACTGACCATAACCGCTCCCCTACCCGACCATGCTCTGTGGCACTTGGGTGAAACGGACCACAAGGAGGAATCTGACAAGCAATCAGGATAAACTCTGTGATGCACAAACCTCTCTCAGAGCTTGATGATAAGAAATTGAATTAACCTCATTTGAAACTGAATCATGACAAACAAAATAAAACATATATTACTCTTTCTGGCGGCAATTGCAGCCACTCTATCAACAACGGGCTGTCATAAAGTAGACATATCACCAAATTCAATGTATTATTGACAGGCCCAGCTGACGCTTACGCCCAATGAATCACAGTTCTTAAAAGACCATAACGTAAAGACCGTATATCTGCACCTTTTCGATTTGGAGTACGCCAGAAAGGGACGCCCGGTGGTAACCACCTGGTGAAATTTAAAGACAAGTTGCCTGCCGACGTTAAAGTTGTGCCGGTAATATCGCTTGACCCGTATGTGGTTACTGACACGACAAACGTTGAATGGCTTGCCCGGTTCATAGTGGACAAGGCCACCGAGATAATGGTCAATAACGGCTATCCGGAGCCGAATGAATTACAGATAGGATACGACTGGGAAGAGCGCGATCAAGAGGCCTATTTTGATATGTTGCGCGACATAAAGAGCATCCTGCGCAAGCGCGACGACGGTCAGCTCAGCGTCATGGTGCGCCTGCATCAGCTGTCGCTGGAGACTCCGCCGGTGGATTATGCAGTGCTGATGCTCGACAACACAAGCCGCACGCGCAAAACGAATGCCAGAGATGCCATTCTCAACTATGAGGCCATACATGAAGCCTTAGACGACCTGATGCGTTATCCTCTGCCCATGGCAACCACCTTACCGCTCTATGGCTGGGATTTGATTTACAAAAATGATAAATTCCGTATTTCGGCTTACGGCCTGAATCTGAACGACACGTCGCGCTATACACAGCTGTCGCCGGGTGTTTATAAATCGAAAATCTTCCGCAGCGTGCCGCTGTCAATCAACCCGTATAACCATGCAGGCCACATATATCCGGGCGATATCATCTATCACTTTGAGCCGTCGGCAGGCATGCTCGACTCTGTAGCCTCCATGATTAGCCGTGTAAGGCCTAACGACTGCAGCAATGTGGTGCTGACACGCCTTGATGACCCGTGCATCGACCGTTTTCACCCGCACGTTTACAGCACCCTCTTCAAAGGGGGCTCTGCAATAGGCAAAGACTCTGTTATGGTTTGGGACTAAGACCCCGTAACACAAACAGAAGCGCTAATGGCCGACAGGCGGATTAGCGCTTCTGATTTTATGGCTAAATGAGGCTGATTAGGGCGTTGGTTGCCGCGAATCCATGATTATGGTAACCGGGCCGTCGTTGCAGAGCGAAACCTGCATATCGGCGCCAAAGACACCTTTTGCCACAGTCTTTCCAAGGAGGCGCTGCACCTCCGAGGCATAAAGCTCGTAGAGATGAGTGGCGAGCTCATGACCGGCAGCGCGGATATAGCTTGGGCGGTTGCCCTTGCGTGTTGATGCGAGCAAAGTAAACTGGCTGACGGCCAATACCTCACCTTCTACATCCTTTACCGACAGATTCATGACGCCATTTGCATCGTTGAAGATGCGGCAGGCCACCGTTTTGGCAGCTAACTTACGCGCATCCTCTTCAGCATCGTCAATATCCACACCTACCAACACCATCAGTCCGCTGCCAATGGCTCCTTTCACTTCGCCGCCGACACTGACGGAAGCCCTACTTACACGTTGCAAAACCAATTTCATAACGTTTGCTTGGAATTATTTTAAAGCCAAAGGATTGCGGCACGGCTCGGACACAGTCGGCAGGTAACGGACCACCCTGTCCGCAGCTATTGCCACCAAGGCCCGTAACAGCCTTGTTGATATGCAGATAAGTTGCCGAAGAAGCCGGCAGATCCTCAGGGTGCGGAGCCACTGTCAGCTCATATTCGCTATGCGGCAATGCTGCAAAGGAGAACGGCGTAAGAGAGCGGATGTCAAGCATCAGTTTGTCGTTGAATATCACCAGCTTACGAGTGTCTTCATGATTGCCGGTGTGCTGCGGCTTGGCATAACGTACCTCCTCAGAAGCCACAGAGGTTCTGTAGCTGCCAATAAAAGAGCCTGTCTTACGGTCGGGGTAATTCTCCCACGGACCGCGGCCGTAATAGTCCACAACATTGAAATCAGGCGGCAATTGCATCAGCATACCGAGGCGCGGCAGAATCTGAGTTGTGTCATTACCGCTCATTTCTACACCTATATAGACTTCACCGGTTTTGTACACTATGTATTTGAGCTTTGCCTGCAGCACAAATGTGGCGGCTGAATCGGGCAATTCCTTCACCCAAGGATGGTTGGAGTAAGCATCTCTCAGCTCAGCCTTGTTGGGAGCCTGTCCGAGAACAGTGCAACTGTATTTCGCACAATAATCGTCCTTTTGCACCTTCCAGTTGGAGGCCTTGAATTTCAGATTATGCAATCCGGCACCATACACCGGTTCGTACATCCAGTTGTCGTTATTGCCAAGGGCGCGGAAAACGTCCGGTTCAATAGGAGCCGAAATAATATCTTCACCACCGAGAGACCACTTGCTGATAAGGCCGGTTTGCGGGTCAAAGTCTATTTTGAATTTATCGCCTTCTATATCTCCCTGCACGGAATATTTGTCGACTTTCAGTTTAGACAGACCAATATCTTTTACCTCGTTGTAATTCTTGCAGTAAACCGGCAATTGTTCAGCCATCTGCACGTAACCGGCTTCAGCCCAGGGCTTATTCTCGTTCAACTGGAACTCAACATTTATGAAATTCTCGCCATAAGAAATTTGGGAACCGACAAACGGGTTATGGAAGACTTTTTGGGACCGAGGAGCTATTTCCCCTATCCCTTCTATAATTGCTGTATCTACGGGATTGCCATCTCTCACCAGCGTTATCCGGCAACGGTAATCCTCAAGAGGCAGGAAATAATTGCGGTTGAAGATTTCTATCCTCGAGGCCAGCGAGTCGAGCGCCCGCACCTGAACAGGCTGATAAACGTGTTTGGTCTCAAAGTATTGAGGCTTGGGCGACAGGTCGGCCAGCATCAGACCATTCATCACAAACTGACCATCGTTGGGGAAGTCGCCGAAATCTCCGCCGTATGCAATAATGCGTTTGCCGTTCTTGTTGTAGTAGATGCCCTGGTCAACCCAGTCCCAGATGGCCGCCCCCATGAAATTGTTATTGCTCTCCATAGCGTTCCAGTAATCCACCAGATTACCCACCGCATTGCCCATGGAGTGAGCATATTCGTTGATATGGAAGGGATATTTTATATCAGCCATGTTGCCCTTCACAGCCTCCTGAACCCAGGCTATTGAGGGATACTGGCAAGAGCCGAAGTCGGCATAGTCGTTGTTGCGTTCATAGTTAATGGGACGGTCGTCGAAGGCTTTCAGCGCGTCGTAAGCCGCTTTGAAGTTTTCGCCCGGACCGGCCTCATTGCCAAGCGACCAGAGAATCACGCTTGGGTGATTGGCGTTGCTACGAGCCATATCCATAACCCTGTCAACATGGGCTTTACGGAACTCCGGCACATGGCTCAACGAGGCTTTGCCATAATAGTATTCATGGCTTTCAATGTTAGCCTCATCCATCAGATACAAGCCATATTTGTCGGCCAAGTAATACCAGTAAGGGTCGTCGGGATAATGACTGTTGCGCACATGATTGATGTTGGCACGTTTCATCAGCATAACGTCTTTCAGCATTCTTTCCCTGCTTACGGCATGCCCCACAGCCGGGTCTGTCTCATGCCTGTTGACGCCACGCAGCTTTACCGGTTTGCCGTTTACCAGCAACTGACGGCCGCCGATGCCGAATTCATCCTCCTCGGGCGCCACCTGCTTAATCTCCACTGACCGGAAGCCGGTGAAGAGAGATGTTGTCTCCAACGCGTTGTTATTGCCGTCGATTAATGACACAGTGAGGAGGTATCTGTTGGGCTGTTCAGCGCTCCAAAGCAACGGATTTTTGAGGTCGAGGGTAATTGAGTCGGTAATCTCAGCGCCCTTTTTTACCGGCGGCAGAAGATACTCCTTCTCAACAACAGCCCTCGAAGCCGGAGCGTCGGAATAGAGCTTAAGAGGGAAGAGAGCGCACCGCAGTCTATACCCTTTGGCGCCGTTCGCTGAATTAACAGTGGCGGCTATGGACATCGATCCACGATTATTCCTCTCCGAGATAAGCGGACGAACCTGCAAATCGCGCAGATAGGTCTGAGGTGTTGAATAGAGCCATACAGAGCGGAAGATGCCGGGCAAACGGAACATATCCTGCGCCTCGAGAAAACTGCCGTCGCTGTTGCGGTAAACCTCCACGGCAACCACGTTCTCGCCCTTTCTCACGTAATCTGTAACATCGAAGCAAGCCGCATTGCGCGAGTTTTTGCTGAAGCCGATGTAATGGCCGTTTATCCACAGATAGAAGAATGAATCGACGCCATCGAAGCGTAAAAACACCCTTCGGCCGTTCCAGTTGTCGGGTATTGTGAAGGAGCGGCGGTAAGAGCCGACCTCATTTCGGTCTTTATAGGTAGTCCAGTTTTCGGGGGGAGTGCGCATAACGCCGCCGCGCCAATCGTCGGGCTTTACCTGATGCCGGAATATGACTTTCTGATTGACGTATATGGGCTTGCCGTAGCGCATAGACCCGTCTTCTCCAAGACCTTGCACGTTCCAGTTGCCCGGCACGGCAATGCTGTCCCATCCGGAGGCATCGAAATTTGGGTTATAAAAATCAACAGGCCGTTTGTCGGGGATATTGACCCACGAGAAGGCCCATTTGCCGTCGAGATTCTTGACAAAGGAACAGGCTTCGGGCATAACCGCCATAGCCTCCTGCTGCGACGCAAAGGGCCACAGAGGAGCTGCCGGAGCCAGCTTATTCATGCCGGTCAGTTGAGGATTTTCCCATTCGTTTCCGGCGGGACCTGCCGGAACGGCTGCTTTAGAGAAGAAGGCGACCCAAAGAAGGAGCGCCGTTAGTGCGTGAGATTTCATATTTGCAAAGGTAATAAAAATTCACAGCAAACGAAAAACGCCGCACCGGAAAAAGTCCGTTGCAGCGATTTTCTGTCAGTTTGAAATTCTTAGGCCTTGAGTCTAAAGCACCAGAGAGCCTAAGTCATCAGCGCATTGACTGATTGCTTGCGTTTTCAATCATCTGTTTATTGGCGGTGATGTAGATTTCCACCCTGCGGTTCTGAGCCCTTCCGGCGGCAGTGGCGTTTGAGGCAATGGGGTTGTTCCAGCCCTGGCCAATGGCTTTCATGCGCGAAGTGGAGATGCCGCGGGCGGCAAGGTAATTCTCTACACTTTGAGCGCGTTCAAGACTCAGCTTGTCGTTGAGCGACTGCGAACCGGTGTTGTCGGTGAAGCCTACAATTGTGATGTCTGTGTCGGGGAACTGACCGAGGTTGTAGGCCACTTTGGCAAGTGCTGCCTCAGCTACGGGAGTCAGCGTGTAGCTGCCTGTGGAGAAAAGTACGGCGTCGCCGAGCACGAGGCGGATAGCGTCGAGGTTGTTGCTGTCTTTTACAGTTTGGATGATGTATGTGGTATCCTTTTTATTGGCCAGCTCGCGCACCGAGGCGAGTTCTTTTTCCAGCTCCTCTTTCTGTTTGTCCATGTGGTTGCCCACCAAGGCACCTGTGCCGGCACCTAAAGCGCCACCTACCAGAGCGCCAATCCATGTACCTTTGCCACCGCCAATGAGGGCGCCAACACCTGTACCTACAGCAGCGCCGATAGTGCCGCCGGCAGCAGCACCCTGGCCTGTCTGGTTCATGCTGTTCCAGGTGTTCTTAATTGAGCTGCAGCCGCCCATGGCTACAAACGAGGCGCAAACTACGCCCATTACGGTATTTCTTGCAAGCTTTGAAATTTTCATAGTGTTGTGTGTTTTTATAAACTAACGATTCAAAGGGGGAAAATGTTATTTGATTCTGAAAATTTCCCCCGAATTTTCCCCTACTGAGATGCAAACATGATGAGGTGAAAAATTGTTGAAATGCTATACCTTGTTCGGAAACTATGAAACATCTTCATTGCATAATTTTGATATTTGCCGTGCTCGGGCTTTCTGCTGAATGTTTTGGCTCATCGGCCGACAGTGTGGCTCGGCAACCTCATAAAATAGGACTGGTGCTAAGCGGCGGCGGCGCCAAAGGCGTGGCTCATATAGGTGTCATTCAGGCACTTGAAGATGCCGGCATACCCATCGACTATATCAGCGGCACGAGCATGGGCGCCGTGGTAGGCAGTCTGTATGCCTGCGGAATGTCTCCGGAGGAGATGCTGCGATTCGTGAAGACTCCGGACTTCAACCGCTGGGCTACCGGCACCATTGACCCAAAGCGGCTATTTTATTTCGATTTGCCGGAAGGCACTCCTGCCATTGCCAATGTCAATCTCAACTTCCGCGATTCAACCCGTAAGGCCATTGTGCAGGGTCTGAGGGCGAATCTTATAAATCCAACGCCCATGAACTTCGAGTTCATGCGCCTCTTCTCGCCTTATACGAGTCAGTGTAACGAGAACTTCGACTCCCTTATGGTGCCGTTTCGCTGCGTCTATTCTGATGTTTATCACAAGCATAAGGTGATTGGACGCAGCGGTGATTTGGGCGATAACGTAAGGGCTTCAATGAGCTTCCCGTTTGTGTTTGAGCCTATTAAGATGAATGGCGTACTGGTCTATGACGGCGGCATTTACGACAATTTCCCGGTGGATGTAATGACGGAGGAATTCAATCCGGGCTTTATGATAGGTGTAAGCGTGTCGGGTCCCGACGGACCTCCGGAGCCTGGCAATGCCTATTCGCAACTCGAGGATATGATAATCCAGAATAATGATTACAATATGCCCCCCCAACACGGCATCAAGATTCAAGTGCCGGTGTTGAATTTCGGGGTGCTGGATTTTGACAAAGCCGACGAGATATATGCCATAGGTTATCGCACAGGTGTTGAGATGGTAGACAGTATAATGAAGAGGACTCCTCTGCGGCGCAGCAAAGAAGTGGTGGCACAAAGGCGTATGGTATGGAACAACGCCACTCCGGTTGTGGTGTTCGATTCGGTGGCTTTAGAGGGTGTAGGTCCGCGTGCCGAGGGATTCGTGCGGCATCAGTTTGAGACCAAGCCCGGGAAACCGCTTACAATGGACAAGGCAGAGGATGCTTATTATAAAACGCTTAGCGGCACGCAGATAACGGCCATAATGCCTCATGCCTTTACTGACAGCCTGGGGAGTAATATTTTGTCGTTGCGTCTTACTCCCGGCTCACCCTTCAATGCCAGTGTGGGAGGCTGGCTCACTTCTTCTGAATCGAGCGTGCTTTATCTGTCGGCCGGGCTGCAAGTGCCGGGTCGCACTTTCTTCAATATGAATCTGAGCGGATGGATAGGACAGAGTTATGGCGCTCTATACCTATCGAGCCGCCTGCGGTTGCCCACCAAGCCGGCCACGGCTTTTACTCTCAGTGCCGCTCTGACGCGCAAGAAGCTCTATACGCGCGATTTTATGTTCTATGATGAGGCTCCTCTGGCATCCGCGGTTAGTCAAAGCCCAAACTACATCAAACTGGGGTATGAATGGGCTATGGGGCGTCATGCCATGGGGTTTGTCAAGGCAGGTTACGCTCTAAGCACATTCCGTTATTTCAGTTCTGACGCTGCCGAATATATAGCTTTGGGCAGAGACCGTTGCCGCCACGAGACTCTGAAGCTGACCGTTGGCACCGACGGCTCTACGCTCAACTCGCTGATGTACCCAACTGCCGGGTATTCTTTCTTTGCGCATGCCGATGTGCTTTTTGACCACGGTAGATTTATGCCTCATGCCAATGAGGCTCTGGCTCAGCCATGGAAATGGGAGAACCAGGTTCGTCTGCACGGCGGCTATCTGCGCTTCGTGAAAATGCCGTATAACTTTGCTTTGGGCATGAAGACGGAAGGTGTGCTAACATTCGGCCAACTCAACGAGAATTACATCGGCACACTCGCCCGCAGTGTCGATTTCTCGCCCATGCCAACCACTTCTAACCTCTTCAACAGGCGATTCCGCGGCACGAACTGGGTTGCCGCCGGGGTGATTCCTATTTATATGCCTTTTGAGCGTCTGCAGCTGCGCGGCGACTTATATCTCTTTACTAATTTGCGCGACATTGCCCGCAATAATGAGGGAAAGGCTTATTACCACGGCTGTCTGACACACTGGGGACTTATGACTCAGCTCGCCGGCATCATCAATCTGCCCTTCGCCTCGGCCACTTTCTATGGCAATTATCTCACCGGTGGCGGATGGAACTTCGGTGTGGCTCTCGGTTTCCTGTTTGAGGCGCCCGACTTCTAACTGAGAAAAAATCCTGTTTCTTAGCCGAATTAGAAATTTTTCGGCTAACTTTGTCACGTTTCGTTGCATGGCAGCGTCCCTATAATGTGAAACGCTTAGAAGACATATTCACCAAACGCTATGTGCCGCTTTACCCAAAGCTGTTTAACGTGGCTGTTGCCATCCTGGGCAATGACAGCAATGAGGCTGCCGACGCTGTGCAGGAGGCTATGGTGAAGATTTGGCGGCAGGGCAAGAATTTGGCCTCTATAGAAAACGTGGAGGGATATGCTTTGACAGTGCTTCGCACCACTGCAATAGATTTGCTGCGTAAACGCAAAATCCGGGTTCCTATTGACGACAATATCTGCGGCTCAACGGACTCGGCAGCCGTGGAAAAGGATTCAGCCGACTTTCTGAAACAACTCATCGGTAGGTTGCCCAAAGCGCAACAGCAGGTTATGATGCTTAGCTCTTTCCATAACCTGTCAAATGCCGAAATTGCTGAGCTTACGGGGCTTTCAAATGAAAATGTAAGGCAGATTCTTTGCAGAGCGAGAAAGAAAATCAGAGAACTCTACGAACAAAATTTATGACTATGAACATAGACGAAATACGTAGGCTGCTCAATAGCTTTTACAACGGTGATATTTCGCCGGAAGATGTAGAAGTGCTGAAAAAATATTTCGCGGGCACGGACAATATTCCTGACGATTTGCTCTTGGATGCCAAAATCTTTCGTGCCATGAACGTTGAGAAGGCTTCTGTGCCGGCAGATCTGGAACAGCGCATTCTTGCCTCAACCATAGCTGATTCGGCTTTCACCCGACGCAAAAAGTGGAATCTGAAAGCAATAATTTCTGTGGCAGCTTCTCTTGCCATAATAGTTTCTGTGGCTCTGACACTGCTGATTCCAGGCAATAAACCTGAAACACAGGTGCAGCATTTCGCGGTGGCCACATCGGTGCAAAAGCCGTATGAGGATGTTAGTAGCGACGTTCCGGCTCAACGGGCACTGGCATGTGAAACGGCTCAGGAGCCGGTTATCAGGCACAAGGCTGACATTCCTGCCCGCAGTCTGCAGACTGAACAAATTGCCGAGCCTGACAGCCTGATGGCAGGGACGTATCGCGAGGTAACTGACTCGGTGGAGGCTGTGGAAATCACCTCACGGTTGATTGCTCTGCTCGATGCTTCTTTCAACAAGGGCGAGGAAGGCCTGAATAAGGTGGAAAAGGCTGCCGCTATTCTCAACAATCCTTTTAACGCCAACAAGGAATAAAATCAACAACTCAAAAATATGAAACGTTTTCTCACAATCATTGTCATGGCAACAGCCGTAATTGCCATGCACGCAAAGCCCTTGGTCGACGGGCGTATGTTCAAAGACATAAGCAATCTGCCGGGCGTTGAATCGGTTTACATCGGTCCTGCCATGATGCGGTTCGCTGGAACGGCTTCTATGCTCTCATCGGAGAATGACAAAATCTTCAGCGAAGGCATCAAAGAGCTGAAAAGTGTGGAGATAATCAACTGCTCTAATGCAGACAGCAACAAGAAAATCGACGCTGCCGTGCAAAAGATAATAGAAAAACATGGTCTTGAGCTTTTGCTGGAAATTAGCCAGCAGGATGAAACCATGAATATCTATGGCATAGTGCCCGACGACGGCAGCTCGGTAATCTCAAATGCTGTCATAGTGTCGCTCGGCAAGAAAGAGTCTTCTGTGATATACATTGAAGGGGTAATTGACATCGCCAAACTCAAACAGGGAGAATGAAACAGATACGCATCATAGCTTTATTAGCTCTCCTCTCCACGCTCAGCAGCTGTATAATCAGCAATCCGAAGGTGCTTAAGCCGCTGACTCAATATGAGGATGCCTCGGGGTTGCGCATACCCTCCGGAACAATGAAAATGGCCGGTATGTTCTGCAACGATGACGACGACGATATGGTGAAAAACATCAGCACCATTGAGATGGTGCAGTGTGAAGACTCAAAGGATGCTGAAAACATATCAAAGGATATACAGCAAATAGCAAGCAAAAGGAAGCTGGAATTACTGTTATCTGCATCAAGCGGTCAGGAAAAGGTTAATCTCTTCGGCATTATAAACAAGAAGGGTGATACGCTGAAGGAGCTGATGATTGAAGCCACTGAGAAAAAGGAAACTTCGGTAATCTACATCAAGGGCAAAATCAATCTTGCTGAAATGATGACGGATGAGGAGGGCAAGAGCTCGTCCAAAAACATCATCGAGAATGTTACGAATTTATCCGTCTTGCATTAGTCTCAAAATTAGAAACAGATAACTGAAAAGAGGATGTGTCGGTCAGTTTTCCGGCACATCCTCTTTTCCGTAGCTTTAATGTTTGAATTTTGCTGAGGAATGATGCATCTGTTTTGTCAGGTGGTCATTCGTTATTTTCTTCATTTTCTCGGTTGTTGCGACTCTTTTCTTTGGTTTGGCGGGTGCCTGAGTCGCTTTCCTCTTTCAGGTCAATCTCGTTGCCATCTTTATCTTCAACGCGATATTGCAGATAGGCAAGGCTCTCGTCAGGAATAATTTTAAATCCGCGTCCGAACTCTCTGCGCCACTTGGAATATAACGAGAAGAGTCCCTTGCGTATGTACGCCTCAACAAACGGATGCACATACATGCGAAAACGGGTTACGTTGAGGTCTCGTGTCAGATATTCGAGTTTCTGGTGCAGGGTATCGGTGAAGAGCAATGAGGGCTGGATAACGCCTTTGCCCAGACACGATGGACAGGCCTCTGAGGTGGGAATGTCGAGCGCGGGACGGACCCTTTGGCGGGTTATCTGCATCAGGCCGAACTTGCTGAGGGGGAGAATGTTGTGACGTGCGCGGTCATTGGCCATTATCTGGCGCATGTGGTCATAGAGCTGCTGCCTGTGCTCAGGCTTGTTCATATCTATGAAGTCTATGACTATGATGCCTCCCATATCGCGCAGTCTGAGCTGACGGGCTATCTCGTCGGCGGCGCGGATATTGACTTCAAGAGCATTGGTCTCCTGGTCCTGGGTGGCTTTGGTGCGGTTGCCTGAATTAACATCTATTACATGCAGCGCTTCCGTACTCTCTATGATGATGTAGGCGCCTGCTTTAAAAGATACGATTTTACCGAAACTCGACTTAATTTGACGGGTAATGCCAAAATGGTCGAAAATAGGTGTCGGCTTGTTGTATTCCTTTACTATTTCTTTACTTTCAGGGGCTATCAGCGACACATAGTGCTTTATCTGTTCCAGTGTCTCCGGGTCATTGACATATATGTTTTCAAATTCCGGGGTAAAAATGTCGCGAATCACACTAACTGCTCTCGACTCCTCTTCATAGATTAAGGCAGGAGGAGTGGATTTCTGCATACGCGCTATGGCTTCGTTCCAGCAGCTGAGCAAGGTGCGCATTTCGCCGTTAAGGTCGGCGGCGCGTTTGTTTTCTGCCGATGTGCGTATAATAACGCCGAAGCCTTTGGGCTTGATGGAGCTGATGAGCTGCCGCAATCTGATTTTCTCCTCGGTAGATTTAATTTTTGCCGAAATGGAGACTTTGTCGCTGAAGGGTATGAGCACCATATATCGGCCTGTGAAGGTGATTTCGGTGGTCAGGCGTGGTCCCTTTGTTGAAATAGGTTCTTTAGCAATCTGCACCAAAAGGTGTTGACCGGCTTTCAGCAAATCGCTGATACTTCCGTTTTTAGGTATGTCGGCCTCGAATTTCCCTTTGGGCATCGGGGGCACTTTTTTTGGATCAGCCTCTGCCTCTTCCATATATTTCGCGTAGGTGGCGAAATGTGACCCCAGATCGAGATAATGAAGAAAAGCGTCTTTGTCGTAGCCAACGTCGATAAAGGCGGCATTCAGTCCCGGCATGAGTTTTCGCACTCGTGCCAGATAAAGATCGCCAACGGTGTAGCCGGCGTTACGGCTCTCTTTTTGCAGAGAGACAAGGCGGGAATCTTCAAGCAATGCTATGGAGATTTCTTTTTTGCCTACATCTACTACCAGTTCGCTTTTCATTGGTGGTTAAAATTGTTTTGAGATACCGGTTGCTTCGCCTCTTGGCAGGTTGGGCTCCCGGTTTAAAACTTAAGACATCGGCGATGCCTTAATCACGATTAGCAGATGATTCTGTCTGGTGCGCAGCTCTTTCATCTTGCGGCTCTTTCAGCAGTTTATTACAGTTTGTCAGTCTCTTGCATCCGGGTAGTATGACGGATGAAGGGAATGTTTTCGCTGTTTTCTGCAGTTGGAATCGGCCTTAAAAAGATTGTAGCAGATTCCGGGAGTAGCTTTAAATCACCGACCTCTGCGGCAGGCGCCTTCTCACAACTTTCACAGATGTGGAGAAGAAAGTCGCTACTCGTCGCTCTACAAGAATAGCTTTAAAGAATCAGGCTGTGATGCATACCCGAAAAATCTGCCCGGTGTTTCATAAGAAGATTTAAGGTAACGGTATGGCGGGCGGGCTGACGAAGTCGTCAGCTCCCCGCATGCGCCCGTCGAGCCTTCCGGCGCTTCCCCTCGGGTTTAGTCTTGGGGAAGGGAGCCGGCTTTATTTCTTCTTATGACGGTTCTTACGCAGTCTTTTTTTGCGTTTGTGCGTGGCCATCTTGTGGCCTTTACGTTTTTTTCCGCTTGGCATAATTGGTTAGTATTTTATTGATTATCTGTTGGTTTGAAATTTGCATTTATATCCTCCGTCAGCAGACGCGACGGACGGAAAGCGGCTACTCGGCGCTCCGGTATTATCACGGCCGTTTTGCGCGATATATTGCGGGCTATGCGCTCTTTGCGGGTCTTGACAAGGAATGTGCCAAAGCCGCGAAGGTAGATATTCTCGCCGTCGGCCAATGCCTCCTTCACGTTTGCCATGAACTTCTCAACAATAAGAACTACGGCACTTTTCTCCATGCCGGTCTCTCGTGAGATTTCGTTGATAATATCTGCTTTATTCATTATTCTGATATACAATCTTTTCCCGTTTCCTCCTTCTAATTAGCTCGTTGAGCTGTCACCAAAGGTGTCGGAACCGGGGCTTTTATGTTTTGCGGTGCAAATATCGGAATTTTTTTTGAGATAGCGGCTATTTTGGCCTAAAAAAGTGGTTTTGCACCTTCAAGGCCGTATACAGAGATGCTTATGGCAATTGTTATTAAGTGCTTTTTCTACACCCATGCGTCGGAATCGCCGATGCGTTCCACGGTGGCGGCTTCACTCAGGCGTCGCTCGGCTTCGTCCAGATGATCAAGCCTGACTGAGAGTATCAGCCGACAAGTATTGTCGAAATCCTGGGAGATTATTTTCAGATTAAGGGCTTTGATGGCGCTCATCACGGCGTTCAGGCTGATATAAGAACATATAACCGCCAATTGACCCTGTGCATGGCGTTCTTCCGTTTGTGCCTCTTCAAGTGCCATCCTCGCCGCTGTGCGATATGCCTCTATAAGACCTCCTGTGCCCAATTTTATGCCTCCGAAGTAACGCACAACAACCACAAGCACGTCAGTCAGGCCCAATGAATTAATCTGCCCCAAAATAGGTTTGCCGGCTGTGCCCGACGGCTCGCCGTTATCGTTGCTCTGCCAACGGCTGCGGTCATAGCCCAACATATATGCCCAACATACATGTCGGGCATCATGATAGTCGTTGCCGACCTTTTTCACCAACGCTTTTGCCTCGGCTTCGGTAGTTACCGGAAATGCGAAGCTCAGAAAGCGACTCATCTTAACCGTGTAACGTGCCGAAGCCAGAGCTGTTAGCGTTACGTAGCTATCCACGTATGACGATTGTATCTGTGGTTATCAATATTTATGCACGTCTTCCTGCATCTCCTTGGGCGTCAGTTTGCGCTTGTCCATAGAATACCAAACGTATGCTATATAAGCTATGACGAAGGGGATGATAATCGAGACGTAGCTCATCACTTTAAGGGTGAACTCCGACGATGAGCTGTTGCGGATGGTGAGCGACGAGGCAGGGTCGGTGATTGACGGCAGATAAGCGGTGTCGTTATAGCCAATCACGAAGAAGAGGCTGAGCACAACCAATATCACGCCGATGCCAGCAAACCATATTCCGCCGGTCCACTCTTTCTTTGAAAAGACGGTGCGGAAAATGCCGTAAAGCACTGCCACAACGCCTACAAGCAGGAGGACTAATGCCCACCAAAGCTCAATATAGTTGAGGGCATACTTGTACGGGGTCTCTGTTACCTGTGTCATGCCCGTGGCGGTCTGCACGGCTGTGTAACCGGTGGCTGTAAGCACCATAGCCAGGAACCAGAGGAAGAACACCAGGAAGATTCCGGCCGACACTAAGAGAGTGGCGCGCAGACGTTTGCGCATATCGGCGTCGTCGGTTATGTTGTTGAGCATATACAGGCAAGCCAGGGAGCGGGCCAGGAACAGAACTGCAACGCCCAAAATCAGGTTCTTCCAGTTGAAGATAGCCTCAAAGCCATGCGTCGGTGCCCACTGTGAGATTACGGGAGCGGCGGCATCGAGAATGTTGCCGCGCTGCACAGTAAATTCGGCGCCGAAGAAGAACATGCTCACGGCAACGCCGAGCAACACGCAGCCTACGCAGCCGTTGAGGAACAGGAAGATGTCGTAGGTTGAAGAGCCGTAGAGATTGCCCGGCTTGGTGCGGTATTCATAGCTTATGGCCTGGAGCACGAAGCTGAAAAGTATCAGTATCCAAAGCCAGTAAGCGCCGCCGAAGCTTGTGGAGTAATAGAGGGGGAAAGAGGCGAAGAAGGCGCCGCCAAACACCACTAAGGTGGTGAAGGTAAGCTCCCATTTACGTCCAAGCGAGTTGGCTATCAGGGTGCGCTGCAGGTTGTTGCGGGCACCTAAGAGCATGGTCTGTCCACCCTGCACAAAGAGCATGAACACCAGCACTGCTCCGAGAATGGAGATGAGAAGCCACCAGTAATTCTGAAGAAGATATAATGTTGACATGGTTTATTGCTTTTTAAGGGTTAGGCCACCTCAAGGTTGGTTTTGGAGGCTTTGGTTATCTGACGGCACATTATGCTGATTTCAGCCACGAGAAGCAGCGTAAAGATGGCGGCAAACATCCAGAATGTTACTATCACTGACGATGACGAGATGTCGCTTATAGCAGCACTTCGAGGCAGCAAATCCTGCACTGTCCAGGGTTGGCGGCCAACTTCTGCCACTGCCCAGCCCGACTGGCTTACCAGATAGACAATGGCCAGGGTGATGAAGCATATCCATTGCATAATGCGCGACTTCTGCAGCCAATGATTGCGGTATGCGCAGAAAAGCACTATGATGAAGAAGAGGACCAGCCAGCTGCCTCCTATCACCATTATGCGGAACATATAGAAGGTGAAGGGTACCGGCGGGATGGCTTCGTCAACCGAGTTGAAATATCCGTAGCCGAAATAGCGGAAGGTGTTTTTCAGGCTGTCGGCTGCAAGGGCCATTGCGGCGGCATCGCCGTTGCTCCGCGCTGTGTCATAGTTGCGCAGATACTGCTGACTCTGTTTGCCAATGGCTATGCGGTCGGCATACGATACGGTGTTTACAGTGTCGCCCTGCGGTGTAATGCTGATGCCGTTTACTATATCTGCCACGCCGGGTACGAAGGCGTTCGGGTCATGCGTGGCAAGGATGCTCAGGCCGTAAGGTATCGAAATATCAAACAGATACTCGCTTTCGTTGTTGTTCCATTTTTTGTTGGGATTGGGCACACCCACAGCCACAATCGACTGCTGTCTGTTGCCGTGATACAAACCTTCCATGGCTGCCAGTTTCATGGGCTGATGTTTGGCCACTTCCACTGCCGAGCCGTCGCCGGTATAACAGCAAAGCAGAATGCCTACCAAGCCAACCCAGCCGCCTACTTTTATTGAACGCATGGCAAACGGCACATTGCGTTTCTTGAGCAGGAACCAGGCCGAAACGGCTATTACGAATACACCTGCCAGGCACCATCCGGAAATGGTGGCATGGAAGAATTTGTTGACGGCGATGCCCGAGAAGAGGGCACCGAAATCCACCATTACGTTGCGCATCTGAGCCGGATCGAACTCCATGCCTGCAGGATATTGCATCCAGGCATTAGCCACCAGAATCCACAATGCGGAAATGGAGGCGCCAATGCAGGTCAGCCAGGTTGCGGCAAGATGGAAACGCGGGCTCACACGGTTCCAGCCAAAGAACATCACAGCAACAAAGGTTGCTTCCATGAAGAAGGCCAACAAGCCCTCAATGGCCAAGGGAGCGCCGAAAATATCGCCCACAAACCACGAGTAATTGCTCCAGTTGGTGCCGAACTCAAACTCAAGAATCAGGCCCGTGGCCACGCCAATGGCGAAATTGAT
>FR897835.1:4035-4685 GCA_000437495.1 Prevotella sp. CAG:485 | reverse complement strand
AGCGTCATCCAGAACTTTGTGGCGCGGAGCCACGCAGCATCCTTGTGTCGCATATAGATGCTTTCCATGATCGCCACAATGAGAGCCAGGCCCAGTGTAAGCGGCACAAAAAGCCAATGATATACAGCCGTGAGAGCAAATTGCCATCGCGACCAATCAACTACAGTTGCTAAGTCTTGCATATCTATTAGATTTTGGCTGATTTGTTATTTTCTATCGTTTATCAGGATTTGAAAGGTGAGTTCTGACGGCCTGAGCCCGTTCGGCATCATTGTCATAATCGCGCTTCAAAAGGTCAGGGAAGAAAAAGAGCTTGAGAATGACGAAGAAGATAAAGAGCTTAAGCAGAATCAGCACCCACAGCTGACGCCCCAACGACGTCATATTGCGGAAGCCGTCGTAATAAAAACGCCACACCCTTACGGGCCATGATGCTTTTACCGACTCTACATTCTGCCGAGTTGATGATTCGCCTGTTTCCATGAGCATAGTTTCTCTCCTGAATTGCAAAGTTAACAAAATATTTTTTAACTGAAAAACTTTTTCAGCCAAAAAAATTTAAATCAATTTAACAAGCTTCTACTTTTGCAAACACCCTATCCCAACTTTTGCAAACACCCTACCCAACTTTTGCAAACACCTCCCGCCGC
>FR897835.1:2481-4010 GCA_000437495.1 Prevotella sp. CAG:485 | reverse complement strand
CGCCGCTCTCGCGGATAAGAAAATGAGCGATAAGTTTGTCCAAACGGCCGAAAATTTGTCTGCTTGGAAAATATTTCGTAATTTTGCATAAACTAACACCTATACATCAGATGAACCGACTATGCCTCAACTCGCGCGACGAGATGATAGTTATCCGCCTTGACCAGATAGCTTATTTAGAGTCAAACGGCAATTACTCAAACGTGGTTATGATTAGCGGCATGAAAATAATGCTCACCTTCGGTCTCGGGAAAATGGAGCAATTCATCACCAAGAGTTTCCGCGACAAAGGACGCAGCTATTTCGTGCGCTTGGGACGCAAGCTCATCATCAACCAAATGTATCTGTTCCAGATAAGCATTCCCCGTCAGCGTTTAGTGTTAAGCGATATGGCCGGACACAATTTCTCGCTCTCTGTGCCAAAAACGCTGCTGAAGAACTACAAGGAACTGATGCGCAATGGTTTTGAACAAAAACCGGCTAACAACCAACCGACTCCTGAATCATGAAGAAGATTTTAATTTCATTTCTGTTAATAATTTTATGTGCTGCCGGCCTTGAGGCACGCACTTATGCTCTCTGCACGGCAATCAGCACTTACAATCGCCCGGGTCTGTGTCAGCTTGGCCAAAGCACCAAGGACGCAAAGGCCTTCTCCCTGATGCTGAAGAAAAGGGCGAAAGATGTGTCGCTGATTACCGGCCAGAATGCCACGGAAGCAAAAATCAAAAGCACGCTGGGCAAAATAGCCTCGGCGGCAAAACCCGATGACCAGATTATATTCATGTTCTCCGGACATGGAGGCAAGAATTTTTTCTGCGCTTACGACAAGAATATGTCTTACTATGACCTGCTGGCGATTCTGTCAAAATCCAGATGCAAGAACATCCTTGTGCTGATTGATGCCTGCAACTCGGGCTCGCTGGCCAATGCTGTGACGAATCTGAAGAAAGATGGCTTGTGGAAAGCCAATATAGCCTCCATTGTCAGCTCGCGCTTAGTGGAGAATTCCATGGAAAACGGCCTTGTGGGAGCCGGTTTGCTCGCCCAGGGTGTGATGAAAGGCATGAGAGGCAAAGCCGATGCCAACGGCGACCGCCAACTGACCATCCGCGAGCTCTTCAAATACGTCTACAACGACGTAACCGTACATGCAAAAAAAATGAACCATAGCCAGCATCCGCAGCTCATAGCACCGGCCGCTATGCAGGACTATGTTATTTGGAGCTGGCAATGACCGACGAGATTTTCATCCAATAAATATTGCAATTCATCACGTTTATCCGCCTGTTCAACCAATACAGAGCCAAAAACTTGCAACGCGAAGACAGCAATATTAATTTTGCATTGTAGAAACAAGCAAATACACAAACCATGAATAAGCCTGAATATCAATCTCAGAACGAGACCAAATTATCGAATATGCCACCGCGTCCTCATCAGGCCAAAGGCAAAAAGAAAGTTAATCCGGCCGTAGTTGGAGGTGCCGTGGCGGGAGCTGCCGTACTCGGCGTTGGCGGCACTGCCGC
>FR897835.1:0-2474 GCA_000437495.1 Prevotella sp. CAG:485 | reverse complement strand
GCGTTGGCGGCACTGCCGCCGCCATGAGCCTCAGCGACGACGATAATGAGGAGGAATTACCCGAAGAGGATATTCTGGATCTCGATTCTCAGGAAGAGGAAATAGTAATTGGCGACGGCTCGGGAGCAGGTAACGGCGAGAGCATCATCAGCCATATCTTCGGCGGCGAGTCAGCCGACAGCCCTGCCGCCACATCAGCTCAGGCAGCCAATGGTCCCTCTTCGCAGGCCGCACCTCACCGCCCGCAGCAATCGCATCATCATCAGCATCAGCCGCAGGCTCAGCAACACCAGCCGCAGCAGCAGGAACAGCATCAGCAAACACAGCAGCCTCAACAGCAACAACAACAGCAGCAACAGCATCAGGAGCAGCATCAGCAGGATAATACGCATACTCCCGACGATGTGGATGTGAACGAGGTTATCAGTGTTACAGAGGTGGACAACAACGACAATGATATGCCCGAACTGCTTGCCTTTGAAGAGCCGGTTTACCAGACAGGCCCCGGCGGCAATGTTCAGGTAAGCGCCAATTTCACTCTCGAAGGTGAAAACTATACCATGATAGATGTGGACAACGACGGTGTGTTCGACGGCGTGGTAAGCGACGGTCAGGTCATCTCCACCGAAACGGGCGGCATGATGGTGTCGGATGTGGAACTGATGGTCAATGAGTCGAACGACGATTATCTGGCAGCAACCGAAACAGACAACAACGACGACGTAAGTCTGACGGGCGACGTCGCAGCCGACGACACCATTCTTGTCTGAGCAAATACCCACACAATACGAGGGGTGAGAAAGCCTCTTTTTCACCCCTCAAAAATTTTTTGTATCTGAATAAAATGAAGATTCTAAAAGTCATAATATTGGCGGCCGCGGTGATGAGCTGTGCCTCTCTCTACGCTGCCAAGCCTACAGGGCGCAAGCCTGAGGCCAACAAGCCGACATCAGGGCGTATTCAAACGTCGAATCAGATTGTAAGTCCGAAGGTAAAGCAGCTCATGGAGAGGGCACGCAAAGGTGATGCCGCGGCGCAAAACGAATTGGGAATGTGTTACTTTCGCGGCGACGGTGTGCCCAAAAACGACACTCTGGCTTATCGCTATTTCGGCCAGGCAGCCCTGCAGAAATATCCCAAGGGCATTCTCAATGTAGCCTACTGCGTGCGTAAGGGTGTGGGCGTAAAGGCAGACAGTCTTAAGGCTCGCGACCTGTACGTCAACGCCATTGGCATAGGCAAAGACTCAATATTAAACCGACTTGACGAAGCTTCAAAGAAAGACGTTTTCCTGGCCAAGACTCTGGCGTATGTCTACAACACCGGCAAAGGGGGCGTGAAACGGAGTCTTCAAGGCTGCAAAGTATATCTGAAGCGTGCCGTTGACCTCGGCGATAAAGCTTCACTCACTCCTTACGCCACATTATGTATGCGTACGCGCGACAATGTGTCGGCTCAGAAGGCATACAAGGCTGCATACGAGAATGGCGACACAGCGGCAGGATACTGGTATGCGCGCTATCTGATAAATGGTCTCGGCGGCGATTCGGACCCGGGAAAGGGATTCATCCTCATGAACAATTATGCTCAGAAGGGTATGCCGGGAGCCATGGAGATTTACGGAATGTGTCTGCTGGAAGGCAATGGTGTGGAGAGGAATGCCGCTCAGGGCTTTGAGTGGCTGAAGAAAGCTTCGCTGAAGGGTAATCTGCCGGCGCAATGGGAGCTTGCTGAATGTTATGCCACCGGCAACGGCACTGATCTCGATTTCCTTCAGGCTTTCAGATGGATGAGCCGCGAAGCCATGCACAGCTCCGTAAACCGCTTCAAGAACTGGTTGAAAAATGCCGAAGAGAATGACACCACAAAGTCTTATCTGCTCTTCATGCAAGGCTTAAAAGCGCTGCATAACAAGGACTTCGCCACCTCAGCCAAAATAGCCAAATTGCTGGGCAAACAGAAACTGACAAAGGAATCGAAGGTACTCGAGGGCCTTACGCTGCTTGCCTCCGACAACAAAGCTCGCAACGTAAAGAAGGGCTTCAAACTGCTCCAGCCTTATTTCGACACCGACCCTCTGGTGCTCTTCATAGTTGATGAAATGCAGCTCGACGGCAAACTCAATGACTTGGACAAAGCTCAGCAGCGTGATGTGCAGAAAGACCTCGAAAAACTTGCCGAGAACGGCTTCGGTCCGGCTTATTCAGTGCTTGGCGACCTGAGCTTCATTGCCGCTCAGAACATCCAGACCATCCTCAACTGGCGTAAAGCCATTGAGTTGGACGGCCTCTCATACAACTCGGCGCAGAATCTTGCCAAATGTTATGAGAACGGCGCATCCGGCTATAAGAAGGATGAAGCCAAAGCCAAAGCAGTGCGCAATTTCTATCTGATAGACCCGGTAGACAAACTTTTGGAATTGGTTCCGGAGTATACCGTAAAATAATTATTACTGTCCGCTAAAAATTTTTTGA
>FR897834.1:18290-25281 GCA_000437495.1 Prevotella sp. CAG:485 | reverse complement strand
AAATGTTTAATTTATAGAAGTTTCCTTAGTTGAAAAAGATGTTTTCCGCTCTATAAGGAATCGTTTATGTCTCTTATAAGGTGAAAAGATGCTATTTTTTGAGAAGCGGGCTTGCCCGCCCCTCCATGAATGGAATTTTTGCAAAGTTACACATTTTTTTTTAATTGAAGCATCTTTTACGCAAAAAAAAATTCGCCCTCCGCCTCAACCTTCCACTCCCCTGCCGCCAATTTCCATACCTCTCCTCCCCCCAAAAGGGTGTAAACGAGCCTCTTAGAAGGTTTTTGATTTTATATGATGGTTGTTTTTTAGGGTTGGTGTGTTCGGTTTGAAAATTTTTTCGTAAATTTGAGGCCTGATAATGCACTAATACTAAAAACTCCATTTTTAACATGAACGACAATGATTTTCAACCCGGCGAGGTTTACGAATTTAAGAGAGCCGATTATATTCCAACCCGCGAAACGGGTAAGCTTGTCTTTTTGCTGAAAGGTGCCGACGGTGAGCCGGTAGGGCGCACGGTGCCTTTTGATTTTCAGATGAATGATTATCCCGAGGTGCTTACTGTAATCTGCCGCGGAGGGGGAAAGTTCGACCAGACTTTGGAAAGTGTGCTGCCGCAGGTTTATACTCCGGGCAAGACTTACACTTTTAAGATATGGCGCGAGGGCAACGGCACTCAGGGCTTTCTGCTGCGCGATGAGGTAAACGGTCTCACTCACAGCAATGTGCGCATGGCAGGCGCCGGGGGTCTGAAGCGTTTTGCGGAGATTGACTGCCGTGTGGAGGATATCACTCCCGAAGGGCTGCAGCTTAGCTACTGCGGCGCCAAAATGATGAACCGTGGCGGATATACTCTGCAGACTCTGTGCAACAACGACCGGTTGAGCGGCGAGCCGTGGATGCGTGTGGCCAAGCGTGTGATGGGCAGCGAGATGCTTGCCGAGGCGCGTGAGGCCGCCGAACGGGGCGATGGCCGCTGGGTGTCGATGGCGCTGCAGACGCTGGTGAGGATAATTCCGCAATGGCTCAGCGAGGGTATGCCGGGGCGCCGGGTGTGGGTGAAGCGTCTCAACCACACCATCCGCACGGTGGTGGAAAGCAGCGCCTACGCCGCCAGTTTCAACTACGACAAGGCTCAGCTGCGCCAGCAGCGTCATGAGCTGACGCGAGGCCTGGAACAGTTGGAGTACATTGACACGGCAACGCGGCTGATTGCTCAGGGCGAGGCCGAGAATATGATTAACGACACGCTGGAGACGATGCGCCGCAGCGGTTGGGTGTTCGAGCCCAACAAGCGCATGGGTGTGCTGATGCAGGTTCTGGCGCTGAACCCGGGTCTGGCTCATTCGCACACGGGCGATGTGTTCGAGATTATAAGGACGCGGCGGTCGAACCGCGATTTCATGAGCATCTTCGGCGATGCGTTCAAGATAATGCTCAAGACGTACATTGAGAGCGAGCGTTCGGCTCCCGACCCGCTGGTGCGCGGCACTCTGCGCGAGCTTGCGGAGGCTATTGCCATTGAGCTGCTGCTGCTGGAATCGGAGGAACATTCGGAAGAGGAGTTCGAGCTGTGGGACACTCACCGCGGCACTCTCTACACGGTGGCGGCGCTGCTCACAGGGCACAGCGGCGAGGCTCCGGTGCGCAAGGCGCTGCTCACCTACTGCGGCCTCAACGACTCGCCGTTAGAGTTCAGCTGGGATGACCTCAACGACATAAACCGTGTCTGTTACCGTCTGTTGGCCACGGGCCACGAGGGTGCTGTGAACACGGATGTGGAAACGGTGTTCGAGGGCGAGAGCATGAGGCTGCGTGTTGACAGCCGTTATCTGACGCTGCAGCCGGCGGCCGACAATCTGCATGTGCACAACGAGCTGACCGGTCCTCTGGCCACGGATGTGAAATTCATGGTGCAGCTGCCCGAGACGCTCAAGGAGAAAGGGAATCTGGAATCGGAGAATCTGGAGCTGCAGCGGCAGCTGTGGCAGCAGGTGCGTCTGGGGCTGGAACAGACCGAGAGCACGCGTGTTGAAAACAAGGTGGAAAGGGATTTGCAGCCGGGCGACGTCATTCCGGTGATTGTGGCCGGCATAGCGCCCAACGAATATTATGAATATGATGTGCGCAGCGTCGACGGCCGCTACTCGGGTCTGATGAATCTGCGCGATGTGGTGCCTTATCCGGTGGTGTTTACGGCCTATAAGAAGATATTCTACGGACCCGGCGGACCGCTGCGCGTTGAGGCGGTGGCCGAGAGCCGTCTGCCCGACGGGCGCTGGCGCTTCTCCATGCGCCGCTTCTTCATGGAGGTGAACAACGACGATGCCTGTCAGGACCGTTTTGGGGGAAATCGCGTCATAGCCAAAATATCAGATGTGAGCGGCACGCAGTACAAGGCCACGAGCCAGTTCGGTTACGGCATGCTGATTTCCAAACGCGACACGGAGATTGAGCTGCATCTGGGCGATGTGGTGGAGGTAAAGGTCAATTCGGTGAATTACAAGCCGGAAGACTGGAAGCTGTATGTGAACTGCGACTTCATTCAGCTGTTTACCGACGATGAGAATGACCCTGACGTGGCCGACGCTCTGAATATGACTCATGCTGAATACGGGTCGATGGTGGCCGGCGATATTCTGCGCGAGACGTTCCCATGCGCCGAGCAGTATGAGGTGGCCACGCTGATGCCGGAAGAGGAGCACGAGGTGCAGGAAACGCGCTATCTGACGGCTGACGCGGTGTCGAACATAGCCTTCCTGCTGGAACAGTGTGCGGCTCTGCAGCGTGCCGACCTGCGCAACAGTTATATGCTTCTGAACCTGGCACAGCTGCTGGCGGATATGTCGGGCGACCGCGCCCGCAGCGACCAGCTCGGCGTTCAGCTGCGACTGTTAGAGGCCATGAGCCGGTTTGCCATCGACGGCATGATGCAGCTTGAGCAGGTGCAGACGCTCATAGAACGCGGTCGGCGACTGGCTCCGGCAAGTGCTCTGCTGCGGTCGCGCCTTAAGGAAGTGGCCATTCTGGCGTCGCTCGACAACCGCGGCTTCCTCAACCGCAATCAGGAATGGCTCACGCGCGGCGCCGACGGACACATACACAGTCTGATGCAGCTTGCCACGGCCTACAACGCGCTGGAGGGCTTGGGCGCCGCCGACATCCGCGACGCCATAAGGAAGCGCATACACACCACGCTGTCGCTGCCCACGGTGGTAAGCAAGCAGCGGAGGCTGAATGTGAGCGAGGACCTGTATCACGAGTTCAAGACGTCGGCAGTGTTCCCGGCCGACAATCACATGCAGCCCGACGAGCAGATTCAGGGCTTCGTAATTGCACGCACCGTGGCGAGTCTGCTCAACACCGACGGCGGCACCATATACCTGGGCGTGGACAACGGCGGCAATGTGGTTGGCCTCGACAATGACTTCCGCTATCTCAACAAGACTCCGTCGGGCAAATATGACATTCGCGAAACGCAAGACCGCTATAACCTGTATCTGCAGAAGGTGCTTCGCCGCTATTTCGGCACCACCGTCGACGGGCTTTCGCTTGTGCCCGATTATGTAGACATACAGTATGAGGAGGTTGACGGGCGGTGGATATGCCACATCAATGTTGTTCCGTTTGGCACAGCGGTTCTTACCAAGCCCGACGACCGGCTGTTCATACGCAAAATCGGGGCCACGGAAGAGATCCGCGACCCGAAGGAGAAGGAGCGGTTCATTGAGCGCCGCAACGCCCGCATTTAGCTCTTACGGGTGTCGTCATAAAGGCGCATCTGCGGCGTTTCGGGAACCTCTCGCAGGCGGTTACATACTTCAGTATGCGCCCGCCTGCTCGGAACCCCGAAGCACCACATCTGCATCCTTTCTGACAACACCCGCGTAGTTACCGTTTTGATACACGAGCATTGCAAATTTTTCCGCTTGTAAATAAGGGTGATTGGGAAAACTCACCGCAGGGGGTTATGAGGGCTTCTGTGAGGGTAGCGTGCGGCGGTAGCGCTGTATGACGGCGCGTTTGCGCAGGGCATCGCGGACGTCGGGCACGACGCTGAAGCGCTGAATAAAGTAGGCTAAGAGGCAATAGGCGGCGGCCTGAAGCCAGAGGATGACGTAGCAGTCTGACACCTGGCTCAGGGTGGCGCCGTTGCTGCTTATACGCACAAAGCCCTGTGCGGCGAAGGTGGCCGGGAAGAGGTCGCCCAGGGCTTTCCAGAAATCGTTCATGGCAAAGCGCGGCCATGTGATGCCCGACAGGAAAAGGAGCATGAGCGAGGTGGCTACCCATATCACGAAGATATCCTCACGCTGGCGCACAATGCTCTGCAGACAGTCGCCCAGGAAGCAGCAGGCTATGACCATGGGGAGCAGGAAGGCGAAAATCTGCCATACGTTGCCGGCCATGGGGAAGGCGAAGATGAGCGGCACATAGTGTATCAGGAAGCACATGGGCACGAACATGATGAATATCACCACAAGCACGCGCGCCAGCATGGATAAGAATATGGGATGCTTCTTGGTAAAGGGATTGAGGAAATACAGCTCGGGCCGCTCGCGGTAAGCTCCTCCCATCATGCCCACGCTGAGCACTATGCACTGATGCAGGATGAAGATGATGACGGCAGGCATGATGAATGAGTCGAAGCCGCCGGTGATGTCGCCCATGTTGATATTCTCAACGGGCATGGGGTCTCCCACGTTGAATGATGCGCCCAAGGGTATGGTGGAGTTGATTTCCTGCGCCTGAATCTGTGCGCCGAGAGCCAACTGCACATCGGTGGCCGAAACAAGCAGCGAGCGGTAACGCAGCAGCAGGCTCATCTCGCAATAGAGCACCACGGGAGCCTGTTGGCCGGAGCCGAGCTTGCGGCCATAGCCCTGCGGAATCTCTAAAATGCCGTAGCACTGATGGCTGTTCATGGCGCGTCGAGCCTCGGTGATGTCGGCGGCGTAACCGACCACGCGGGCACCCTGAGTGGCGTCGAAGCTGCGGGTAAAGTCGCGGCTGGCGGCCGTGCGGTCGTGGTCAATGACTACCACGCTGACGTCGCGCACCAGCTCCGGGTTGTAGATGAGCGAGTAGAGCACCGGGTAGACAAAGGGCAGGAACAGAAAGAAGATTATCAGGCCTTGGTCGTGAAGAATCATTCGCAACTGACGCACAAAGACCTGGTAAAACAGTAGCAGGGCGGTTTTAATCTTCTTCAGCATGGTGTGAAAAATTCTTTTTACCGGTGTGGCATCAGGGTGTATAGACCGGGTTTATCATTGACTTGCGGAGCTTGCCGAGCCATGGCAGCGGCAGGGGGNNNNGCCGAGCCATGGCAGCGGCAGGAGGATGAAGATGATGTAAGCCACATACCACCAGCGCGAATAATATATGTCGATGCCGTTGAGCGCCTGGTCAATATAGATGAGGAAATTATAGCGTGTGGGGAGGATGTAGCTGAAGATTGCCATGCCGCCATACATGCTCTGCACGGGGAAGGAGAAGGCTGCCAGCGAGAAAGAGAGTATGCCTATCAGGGCGCAGTTGGAGAGCGCCAGGCGCATATTGGGCACCAGGGCGGCTATGAACAGCCCCATTCCCATGGAGGCAAACACAAAGAGTATCTCGCTGAGTATCATCCACAGATGCGAGCCGCGCATGGGGAAGCCGTTCCAATAATAGAGGCAGGAGTACATGAAGAGAATCTCCACAATCCAAATCACTGCCGAGGGGAGGAGCTTGGCGGCCAGCTCGCGGAATATGGAGCCGCGTGCCAGAGCCATATAATAGCGCGAGAAGCCGTATTTGATGTCGTTGGTGACCAGATAGCAGGTCATGAACATAATCATGAGCTGGAAGGCGCAGGGCAGGAAGGAGTTGGTGAGGTAGATGGCGTAGTTGAGCTCGGGGTTGCCTAACGGACGCGTAACCACCGTTACGGGGCTGAGCATGCTGCCTACCTGTTGCTCGCTCATGCCGGAGCCCTCGAGCACCTGGGATATGATACCTGCCTTGGTATATGTGGCGGTGAGCTTGAAGTTTTTGAACAGCAGGTTGGCCGGCACGTAATACGTCATATTGGTGTAGAACGTAATGGTGGGTTTGCGGCCCGAGAGGAGGTCTTGCTCGAAGTTGCGGGGGATGAGGAAATAGCCGTAAATTTCGCCCTGCTGCATATCGTGTCGCGCCTCCGAGAAGCTCTCGGTGGCTTTGTCAATGCTCACCATCTGCATGCCGTTGAGCGTCTGAGTGAGTTTGCGCGAGGTCTGCGAATGGTCCATGTCGACGATGGCTGCCGGGATGCGAGTGGGCAGCCCGTTGTCCATCAGGTTGGTCAGCATGAAGGTGAGCAGCAGCGGCAGCACGAAGAAGCCTATCCAGCACACCGGGCGCCGGGCTATCTCGGCAGTTGTCTGCCACACTATGGTGCGAAAACCACTCATTCTTTCCTTTTGTTGTCTGTTGCTGATTTATGTTGCTTAAACCGCCGGCGTCAGGGTTCCTCTTTGAGAATTACCGACATGCCGGGACGCAGGCCGTCGATGGGATGAGCCGGACGCATCTTCACCTCAAACGTGCGTGCGTCGAAGTCGCCGGTGGCTTTGGTGGCTTGCCAGTTGGCGTAGGTGCCGAGGTCGCGGATGTAGAACACGCGCATCACCGTGTCTTTCTTCAGAGCCGGGATGCTGACCTTGACGTCGGAGCCGTTGCGGATTTTGTTGAGGTAGTTTTCGCGCAGGTTAAACACCACCCAGTGGTTGTTTGTCTGCAGCTCCATGATGGGGGCGCCGGTGGCAATCAGCTCGCTGACGTGCGGATAAATCACCGTAATCTCGCCGTCGCAGGGAGCAATGAGATAGCTGTCTTCGAGCAGCGCGTTGACCTCTTTCACGCCGCCGCGTGCCACATTCACCATGGCGGCCGATACGGACTTGTCTTCCGACTGCGGACCGGCCACGGCCAGGTCATACTGGCTCTTGGCGGCCTGAGCGCC
>FR897834.1:0-18268 GCA_000437495.1 Prevotella sp. CAG:485 | reverse complement strand
GCCTGCCGTGGCGGCTTCGTAGGCAGCGCGCGCCTCGTCGCGTTTCTGGGCCGAGACCACGCCGTCGGCAAAGAGCTTCTCCATGCGGTCGTAGGTCTTCTTGGCAATGCCCTGAGCGGCAACCGCCTGCTGCCATACCTCATAGGCGCTCTGGGTAATCTGCGGACGTGTGCCGGCATCCACCTTCTGATTGGTGGCCTGAGCGGCCGACACGGCAGCCTGTGCCTGAGCCATACGGGCGTCGGCAAGCGAGGAATGGATATGCACCAGGGTGTCGCCGGCATGCACATACTGTCCCTCTTCCACATATATCTCCATGATGCGTCCGGGGAGCTTGCCCGAGATGCGCACCTCGGTGGCGTCGGCCTGTCCCTGAACGAAATCGGGCTGCGGTTTCATGGTGATGAAGCCTATCACGGCCAATGCCGCAACTACCAGCAAGACTAATGCTATGGTGAGCATCAGCGCTTTGTCTTTGCGCGATACCTGCAGCTCGTCGGGGGCTATGTAGATGATGCCGCCGGGGGTTATTTCAGGTTTCTTGGCCTCTTTGACGTCCTGCGGGGCCTGGGGTTGCTTATCGTTGGTGTTGTCTGAGTTCATAACGTCTTAGTATTTGAGAGTGCCGAGCACCTTTTTAAGGTAGACATTGCAGAGTTGTATGCCAATCTGAGCGTCGATTTTCTCGCTGTTGGCCTCGAGCCAGGCGGTGTGTGCCGCCAGCACATCGTTGACGGTGGAGACGCCCTCGCGGAAGCCGAGCTGAGCCTGACGCAGGTTCTCGTCGGCGCTCTTCATATTGTTTTCGGTCATGTTGTAGGTCTTGTACGCCTCTTCATAGCGATAGCGAGCCTGGCTCACCTGCAGCTGCACCTTTTCGCAGGCATCTTCCAGGGCGAGGCGCTGTTCGGCGGTTGCGGCGCGGGCGGCACGCAGCTTATTGTAGTTGCGACCCCAGTGCCACAGCGGCATCACCAGCGTGGCGCCTATGGAGAAGCCGCCGCCGAAGCTGCGGTGGAAGCCGTTGTTGAGGTTCGGGTTAGAGAAGCTGTAAGCGCCTATCACCGCTATCTTGGGCAACATGCCGGCCTTGGCCACGTTCTCCTGCTGCTCGAAGATGTTTATGCCGGTGCGCAACATGGCCAGCTCGGGGCGGTTGGCATACACATCGGTCATGTTTACGTTCACCGGCGGCGCCACGGAGGGCTGCTCGGCAAATTCCCGGTCGGCCGGCTGCAGCTCGGAGTCGATGGGGAGGCCGCAAATCTGCGCCAGAGCCATACGCGCCAGCGACAGGCCGTTGCACACCTTGGTCAGCGTAATCTGAGCCTCGTTCACCTGCACACGCACACGCAGCGTGTCGGAACGTGTGGCCACGCCGACCTCATACATCTTGTTGACGTCATATTGCAGCGAGTCCATGAGGTTGACGAACGACTCCGCCAGAGCCTTTTTATGCTCCAGGCTCACCACCAGCCAGTAAGCCTCATCAACGGAATAAATCACTTCCTGACTGGCCATGTCGCGGCCCTGTTCGGCCAGCTGTTTGGAGAATCCGGCAATGCGGTCAAGGGCCCGTATCTCGCCGCCCATGAACACGGGCTGCGTCATGGTGAAGGCGCCTCCCATGGTCTGGTGGGTGTTGAAGCTCATGGCCGATTTGGGTATCATGGCCACCTCCTTGAACACCGGCTCACCCGTTTTGGGGTCGACAAGGGGTTTGCCGTCGGGACCGGTAACCACATTGGGTGTGTATGTGCCGGTGGCGGGGTCGAAGGTAAGGGTGGGGAGCATGGCGTTGCTCTTCAGCAGGTTGATTTGCTGCGAGCTGAGCACGTAGGTAAAGCCGAAGTCAAAGGTAGGCAGATATCCTGTCTTAGCGGCTTCGTGGAGATAACCGGCCTTTTCTATGCTGCGTTCGCTGAGGCGTATGGTCTTGTTGTATCGCAGGGCCATACGGCGGCATGAATCGAGCGTAACGGTGGATGCGCAGGCCTCCGGTGAGGCGACATTCACTAATAGCGCCGTCAGCAATGCCGTCAGAGCCGGCAACAACTTGTTGGAGTGCATAATCAGTATCTATTAATTCCCGACAATCAGACGGTAACCCGTCAAATAGAATACAAATTCTTTGCAAAGATAGTTCACCGGAGCGGAATAATTCGCCCACTTTCCCAGCTATAAGAAAAATAGAATAACTTTTCCGAAAAATGGTTGAGCTTTTGTTTGCACAGCACCTCAAAATGCAATGATGGAACAGCCCCTTTCCATCCCCTTTACCTTCTATCAGCTAAAAGGTATATGCTTCCGACCCGGCGTATAAAGAAAAATCCAGATTATAATCTGGATTGATGTTGTAGTTTACAAATTCAAGATGATTTGAGTGCCCTGAACTTTGAATTGTTATCGCATAGACATACTGATAAGCGTCAACTGTAGAGAGGCACTCCTTCTCAAGTTGACTCAAATCTGCCGCCTTTTGTTCGGGCGTTGCAGAAATTCTGTAATGCTCCAATGCTGCAAGTACGGGATCCATTTCTTTTCTCAGGTTGCGTGTGCAAAATTACTAATAATATTTGGCTTAACCAAACTTTTAATAGTAAGATTTTCTATTCTTTTATCATTAGAACCATTTCGAGGTTTATTATGTTCTTCTTCCCTCTTTTCAAATGCCTGTCTGACGTGATTAAATGCTCTTATCTCTCTTTCGCCCTAATATCGCCGCTTTTGTTGGCGCGGGGGTGGGGATGAGAACTCTTTAAGGGCGGTTGTCGTTGAAATAGAAATACTGATTTAAACTGCAAATTTACAATGGAAACTGCAATAATAATCATTGGCTGGCTGGCCTCGATATGTATGATTGGCGGTTATCTGCCTCAGGCTATTTACACCATCCGCACGCGCGACACGGAGGGTATAGCGCTGCCCACGTTCCTGCTCATGGGCTTCGGCTCGCTGTTTTTTGTGGCTCAGGGCATTCTGATAAACAACTGGCCGTTGGCTATCACGAATATCATCACGGGAGCGTCTGCCGCCGTCATCACGGTCATCAAGCTGCGCAACGACGCCCGCAAGCGGCGTAACAGGGCTATGGCGTCAGATGTTGAGAAGGTTGCGCACCAGCATCCACGCAATAATCAGAGCCAGCACTAAATATAGATACAGTGGCTGCATGAAGCGGCGGTAGCGCTGCGGATGACTTTTGCGTGTGGCTTCGAGCCATATCACTACACCTATCAGCAGGAACCCCACAGGTATGAAATAATTATAGCTCACTGCCTCTAAGGGGTGTCCGTTGAGCAGGGCATGCAGAAAGCGTTGCGAGCCGCATCCGGGGCAGCTCCAGCCGGTAATGGATTTCACCACACAGCGGGGCATGAGTCCGCCGGCCGGATCCTCTATCAGATAGTAGAGGATAAACACCGGAAGGAGAGCCAGGAACAGGATGCGGCGGAAAATGCGGTGCAGCATTTAGCTCAGCAGCATGTAGAGGGGGGTGACGATGGTGGCCTGCAGCACGCCAAGTACAAACGAGACTAATATCCAGGCCTGAGCGCGTTTGCTGGCACGCTCCGCTCCTTCAAAGTCGTCGCGGTAATATTTTGAGCTTACCTGGCAGCTGAACACCACTGCCACAATGGCGGGAATGGTGCAGCAGAAGATGATGCAGAGCACCGACCAGAGCAGATATGTGGAGGGCATCTCAGGGCGCTCGGGCTGACAGGCTGTTGCTGCCTGCGACTGTGTCGGCATTTCAGCGGCCACGGGTGCTTCTGCGGCTACCGGTGCCTGGGGAGGTGTGCATGAGGGGGCTGACGGCGGGGTGGCCGGCGGGGTACTCTGCGGCATTGCGGGGGGTGTGGCTGAGGGCATTGCCGGCGGGGTGGCTGCATCGAGGCGGCGCTGTGCCTCGGCGTCGCTATAGTCTTTCATGCCAAGGGCTCCGGCCCACTGTTCGGCGCACGACTGAGGCGCGCTCTCCTCGGCAGCAGTCTGTGGCTCAGTCTGCGAATCTGCCTGCGGCTCGGTCGGCATTGCGGCAAGCACCTTCTCTATGGCGCGCGGATAGATGCTGTATTCTATCTGATGTATCTTTTCTTCGAGCGACTGCGGTGTTTCGCCGGGAAGGATGTCCACGCTCTCCTGCTCCACAATGTCGCCGCCGTCCATCACTTCGCTTACCTGATGCACTGTAACGCCGCTCTGCTGCTCGCCGGCGGCAATCACGGCTTCATGCACATGGTGTCCGTACATGCCTTTGCCGCCGTAAGCCGGCAGCAGCGACGGGTGAATGTTGAGCATACGTCCGCGGAAGCTCTCCACCAGGCGGTCGTCGACTTTACGCATGAAGCCTGCCAGCACCACAAGGTCGATGCCCTGCGAGGCAAGGAAGGAGGCAATCTGCTGCGGCGCTGTGGTCCATTTTTCGTTGGGCACGTAATAGGTGTCTATGCCTAAGGCGGCCATACGGGCCACTACTCCGGCGTTGCGCACGTTGGTAAGCACCAGGGTGACGCGTGCAAGGTCGCTGTCTTGGAAATGTTTTGCTATGTTTTCGGCGTTGGTGCCGTTGCCGGAAGCGAAGATGGCTATTTTATACATAATAAAGGTGTTTGGGGTGCTTCATGCGGGATCCATTTGCTGCAGCCGTGCCAGACGGGCATAATGGCCGTCGAGGCGGAGGAGTTCGGCGTGTGTGCCTTGTTCCACTATTTTGCCGTTGTGGAGCACGCATATCTGGTCAGCGCCGGTAATGGTGCTGAGGCGGTGGGCTATTACCAGTGTGGTGCGGTTTTTCATGAGGCGTTCCAGGGCCTGCTGCACCAGATGCTCGCTCTCGGTGTCGAGCGCCGAGGTGGCTTCGTCGAGGATGAGGATATGGGGATTCTTGAGCACGGCGCGCGCTATGCTGATGCGCTGCCGCTGGCCGCCCGAGAGCTTCGACCCGCGGTCGCCGATGTTGGTGTTGTACCCTTCGGGGGTTGCCATGATGAAGTCGTGGGCGTTGGCAATGCGCGCGGCCTGTTCAATCTGCTCGTCGGTGGCGTCCTCCACGCCGAACGAGATGTTGGCGCGGAAGGTGTCGTTGAAGAGAATGGCTTCCTGACTCACGTTGCCCATCAGTGAACGCAAATCGGCCACGCGCAGGTTGCGCACGTCGTGCCCGTTGACTTTCACCGAGCCTTCTTCAACGTCCCAGAAACGGGGGATAAGGTCTGCCAAGGTCGATTTGCCGGAGCCTGACTGGCCGACCAAGGCCACGGTTTTGCCTTCGGGCACTGTGAGGTTGATGTTGTGGAGCACCTCGCGGCCCTCGTCGTAGCTGAAACTGACGTTTTTCAGCTCTATGGCGGGCACACCGGCTTCGGGCACGCGGCGCAGCGGCTCTGGATGCGCCGGGTCCTGAATGGGATTCTCGGCGTTGAGGATGCGGTCGACGCGTGTGAGGCTGGCAAGTCCTTTCTGTATGGTGTAAGTGGCTTTGCTGAGGTCTTTGGCCGGGTTGATGATGCTGTAAAAGATGACCATGTAATAGATGAACGAGGCGGCGTCGAGTCCGCTCTGCCCGGAGAGTATCAGCGAGCCGCCGAACCACAGCACAATGGCTATGGCGGTGGTGCCGAGCAGCTCGCTCATGGGGTGCGCCATAGTGGTGCGACGCTCCACACCCTGCATCAGGCGGAAGTAAGCCTGGGTCTGGTTGCGGAAACGGCGGTCGAGAACGGATTCGGCGTTGAAGGCTTTGATGACGCGCAGGCCGCCGAGGGTCTCTTCGATGGTGGCCAGGGCGGCGCCCCACATCTGTTGCGCCTTGAGGCTCTTGCGCTTGAGCTTGCGCCCCACGGTGCCCATTACCCAGCCGGCCAGCGGCAGCAGCACGAGCACGAAGACGGTAAGCTGCCAGCTCACCACTATCATCATGATGAGGCAGACGATGATGGTGACGGGGTTCTTGAACAGCATGTCGATGCTGGCCATGATTGAGCTTTGAATCTCCTGCACGTCGCCCGAAATGCGTGCCATGACGTCGCCTTTGCTCTCGTTGGTGAAGAAACCTATGGGGAGAGAGAGAATCTTGGCATACATGGAGTTGCGCAGGTCGCGCACCACGCCGTTGCGCACGTTGACCATGAAGAAGGTGCTGAGATAAGCTGTTCCGGTCTTCAGCAGCGTCATCACCACAAGGGCGGCGGCAAGGGCTGCCAGGGTGGCCGACGCGCCGGTGTGAGCCACCATCTGCTGGGTATAGTAGTAGAAGTTGTTTACTGCCACCTCTTTGAGGCTGCCGTCGGCCATCGACATATAGGCGTAATGGGTGTTGTCGATGCCGAAGAGCATTTGCAGTATGGGTATGATGAAGGCAAACGAAAAGAGGGTGAGGAAGGCCGAGAGGATATTGAATATCAGGCTCCACACCACATCCCATTTATAGGGCCAGGCAAAACGGCGCAACAGGCTGCAGAAATCTTTCATCAGGGATTCACTACAATGTTATAAGAAATTGTGCCGGCGGCGTCGGCGGCTCCGGGTTTGGGGTCCCACGACGAGCGCTTGGCCCATTTCACGCATTTCTGGGCTATGTCGGCCGGTGCGCCTCCCGAGCTCTGCAGCGAGGCGCTTTTTACCTTGCCGTCGGCGCCCACGGTAACGCGCACTGTAACGGTGGCTTTTATGGTCTTTGAGCTGCGCACTGTTTCTTTGTATCCGTGGAAGCCGCGTCCGCGTATGCCTTTGCCGTTCACCGACACGCCGTTGCCGCCGCTGCCTGCCGCACCGTGGCGGCCGGTGGTGGAACCGGGCTTGCCGTTGAACTTGCCGCTCATGTTCACCGATGTCTTGTTCTGGTCGGGGTTGGGGTTAGGCTTGGCCGGTTCGGTCTTTACCTTCGAGGGACGTTGCTGCGCCACCAGATTCTCGTTGCTTTTGGTGGGTTTGGGCTGCTCGGAGTGTGTGTTCTGGCGCGTGGGCTGAGGCGTCTCGGCCTCCTGCGGCAGACCCAGGGCTTCGGCCTCCGACTCTTCGGGCTTGTCGGCGGTTTCGTCGGCGTTGTCGGCCGGTTTGGGCAGCAGCATCTCGGGCTGAATGTACACCTCTTCTTCGTCGGGTTCTTCAGGCATGGAAGCCTGCGCCAGGGCGCTGCGGTCGGTGCCCATGCCGATGCAGAAGAGCAACAGCAGCAGAGCGCCGGCAATGACCAGCGTTGCGGCGGCGGCAATAATCTGAGGCTTTGAGGGTTTCTGCATCCGTTATTCTATGGGTTTGGCGGCTGCCGGGGCGTCGGGCACGTCCATGCCGGGCAATGCGGCGGCTTTCTGGGTTGCTTTGGTGGCCAGCACGGTGTAAATGTCGCAACGGGCGGCAATGTCCATCACTTCCACCACTTTGCCGTAAGGCACGCGCGTGTCGGCGTATATGGCCACGGGACGCACCGAGTCGCGCTGATGAGTTTGCTGCAGGCCGACGCCCAGCTGGTCGAGGGTGAGAGGCCCCTGCGGGCGCGACATGGCGGTGTCGTTGCGGTCGGCCACGAAGTAATAGAGGCTGTCGGCGGTGATGTAAATCTCGGCCACGGGCTTCTGCGAACTCTGCTCGCCGCTCTGCGGCAGATTGACATCGAGGGCTGTGGGGAAGACCAGCGTTGACGTCACCATGAAGAAGATGAGCAGCAGGAAGATGACGTCGGTCATCGACGACATGGAGAAGGTGGTGAGGTTTTGCAGCGGACGTTTGATTGCCATAACTGCTTAGTATTTCGGGGTTTTACGACCCGGGTTACCTATACCGGCAGGCTCGTTGAGCAGGTCCATGAAATCCATGGTGCGGGCCTCCATAAGGTTGATGATGCGGTTGAGGCGCGTGGTGAGGTAGTTGTAGGCGAACATGGCCAAGATGCCAACCACGAGGCCTGCCACGGTGGTGACGAGGGCCTGATAGATACCCGACGACAGCACGGTGATGTTGGCGGCGGTGCCGCTCTTGGCCAGTGCGAAGAAGGCCTCAATCATGCCCACTACGGTGCCTAAGAAGCCGAGCATGGGGGCTCCGGCGGCCGTGGTGGAGAGCCATGTCATGCTGCGGCTCAGACGGGCGCTCTCAAGGTTGCCCTGGTTCTCTATGGCGGCAAGCACGTCTTGCACGGGGCGCCCTATGCGCTCAACGCCTTTCAGAAGCATGCGGCCAACGGCAGTGTCTGACCGGCGGCAAAGGTTGGTGGCGTTTTCTATGTCGCCGCTTTTCACGTACTCGCGTATGCGCTGCATGAACGTCGGGTCCGTCTTCAGAGCCTTGTTGAGCACTATGCAGCGCTCTATGAACACGTAGATGCTTACCAACAGAAGTAAGGCCAGCGGAATCATGAGGTAACCGCCATCCATGGTCAGGTCCCACAACGACAGTTTGTCAGGAGCAGTCATATTTTCAATATCGCTAATTTTCGATGAAACTTAAAATGGGTGTTTTGTTTATCAGGCCAGACAGTCGCGGTAGCGCTTTATCACGGTGGCAATACCGTCGTAGAGGGCTTCGCTGATTATGGCGTGGCCTATGCTCACCTCGTCGAGCTTAGGCATCGATTCGGCAAAGAAGCGCAGATTGTGGCTGTTGAGGTCATGGCCGGCATTGACGCCGAGGCCACAGTCGGCGGCCGTCTGCGAGGCCACGATAAAGGGAGCCACGGCGGCGTCGCGGTCGGTGTCGTAAGCGTCGGCGTAGGGCTTGGTGTACAGCTCCACGCGGTCGGCGCCCACAGCGGCGGCGGCACGTATCTGCCTCGGGTCAGCGGCCACGAAGATGCTCACGCGGATGCCGTCATCCTTGAGGCGCTTCACCACGCCGCGCAGGAATTCGGCATGGCACTCCACGTCCCACCCCTCGTTGGTGGTCAGCACATCGGCGGCGTCGGGCACTAAGGTGGCCTGAGTGGGCTTGTTGGCAAGCACCAACTGCAGATATTCTTCAGAAGGGTACCCCTCTATGTTGAACTCTGTGGTGATGATAGGTTTGAGCAGCGCCACGTCGCGCCGTGTAATGTGGCGTTCGTCGGGCCGGGGATGCACCGTGATGCCCTGTGCGCCCAATGCTTCGCAATCGGTTGCAAATTTCTGCACATCGGGTATGCCTTCGCCGCGTGCGTTGCGCAGCGTGGCCACCTTGTTGACGTTAACACTCAGTCGTGTCATTGGTTAAATATCATTAAGCCGGCACCGAAAATCCGCCTGGATTTGCAGATGCGGCACGATTTTTGTACTTTTACATTCTAAAAGCCCCACACCGAACCGGAGATGGCTTTCCGACTACAAAATTACGCGTTTTTTCTGAATCGTGCAATACATACGGTTCCGAGGGCTGAAAGGAATAAAAAGGATGACTGTAAAAGAATATATGAAGCCTGCAAATGGCTCTCCGGCAGCCGGGGTTCCGGTGGTTAGGGAGTGCTCGCACCCTCTTGAGGCACTGGCCCTGTGGAGCGGCGCGGGGGTATGTGTGGCGGATGACGCCGGACGTGTCAGCGGCCGTCTGGAGGCCGACGATATGCTGTGCGCCGTGGCCGACGCTTTCGGCGCCGACAAGGCCGACAGTCTGGTGGAAGTGGTGTGCGGCGCCGATGTGTACAGCGCCTCGCGGCTGGCAATGGCCGTGGAGGATGCCGACGCGCCGCTGTTGGGGATTTGGTGCCGCCGCTCGGCCGGAAACCGTGTGGAGGCGCTGCTGCGAATAGGCTCGCCCGACCCCTCGGCAGCCTGCCGCTCTATAAGGCGTTACGGATATCAGGCCATGCCCTTGGGCGGAAAGGCCGACGCCGATTTGCTCACTGCGCAGCGCAATGTCGACGCCCTGCGCATGATTCTTGAAATTTAGACCCCACCACATTTCTTGAGATTTAGCCCTATGAAGATAACGGTTTACGGACACACCTCGCACACGGCACGGCTGGCCGAGATAGCACTCTTTGTGCGGCAGCTTGGCGCCTCGCAGCTCCACACTGAGATATGGAGCGGTTTCTATGATTATCTGCGTCAGTACAGCGCTTTGCCGGCCAATATGGTGTGTGTGGATGCTCCGTCGGCCGATTCCGACATGGTGCTGACGCTGGGCGGCGACGGCACGCTGCTCCATGCTGCGGCCTGGTGCGGCAACCGGCGTATTCCGCTGTTGGGGGTCAACACGGGTCATTTGGGCTTTCTCACCTGCTACACCATCAGCGAGTCGCATCTGCTGCTCGACGACCTCACGGCGGGCACTCTGGTGGCCGAGAAGCGCACTCTGCTGCATCTGGAGAGCCTCGACGCCGACGCGCCGCTGCCTGCCGACCTGTGGCCTTACGCCCTCAACGAGGTGGCGCTGCTGAAGGCCGAAAGTGCCTCGATGATTAGTGTGCGCACCGACACGGACAGCGGGTATGTTACGGATTATTCGGCCGACGGACTGATTATCGCCACTCCCACAGGCTCCACGGGCTACAATCTCTCGGCCGGGGGACCTATCATCGAGCCTACGCTCGATTGTCTGGCGCTGACACCCATAGCGCCTCACTCGCTCAGCATACGCCCGCTGGTGATTACCTCCGACAGCCGCATCACGGCTCTCACCACGTCGCGCCAGGGTTCTTACCGTGTGGCGCTCGACGGGCGTTCGTTCACCATGCGTTCAGGCACGCGCCTCACGGTGAAGACAGCCGAAAACCCGTTGCTGCTGATGAGGCGCCGCAATGTGAGCTTCGCCGCAACGCTGCGCAGCAAGCTCCACTGGGGAAAGGCGGAAAAGGCCTGATGTTTTTTCTTCAGGCTCTAATTACTAATAATCAGAGATTCAGCATATCGGCCATGTCGGAATCAGACACTATGGCCTCTATGAGATTGCGCACGGTGACCTCCGGGCGCACTTTGTGTGTGGTGTAAAGCACCTTCTGCGAGGTAAGGATATTATGTCGCAGCTCGTCGATGATGCGGCGGTGATTCATGCCCGAGCGCATGGCGTCGTTGAAGCGCATCAGCACGGAGGCTTCATTGTCGGGCAGGGGTTCCGACAGGGGAGCGGCAAACATTGTCTCCAGGCCGTTGAGGATGTCTTCGGCAGAAGCGCCGGCGGCCGACGCGGTGCGGTAAATCTCGCCTATCCCCTCCAGAAGACGGCGGCAGGCGGCTGTAGAGGCTGAGATTTCGGGCGCTGTGGTCTTGCGCTTCATGCACCGCGCCACCATGTTGAGGGCCTCAAGGCGCGAATGTACCTCCCGCTCGGCCGGCAGCCGCAAGGGCTTCGACTGTGTATGCACATACTGGTCCATGTCGGGGAAAGGCACCTCGTCAAGAATCTCAAATTCCTTATACGGGCCGCAGCTGACGCGGCATATCAGCAGCCGTTGCTCGCGCCGCGCCACAAAAGCCCAGATATCCCCTTTGTCGAAGGTGCAGCGAAGCAGCTTGCTGCGAAATTTGAACATGCCCGGTTCAGGCCGCAGCGTCTTGCCGACGATTACGGCAGCATGCTCCAGCAACAACGGATATAAGTCTTCACGGCCTGCAACTTCAGAGTCTTGTGTGGATAAAGAATCTCCTGTGGTGCCGCTGCCCGATGCTATGGCATTATTGTCAAAGTATATCATGACGTAAAAAAACTCTTTATATAATATCTCAGCTTTGTTCGCAAAGTCAGGTAAGCTGTCAGCTGTGTGGTCAGCTTTGTGGCGCTGCGTGTGGCGGCGCCGTGAGTGTATAAAAAGCGTCAGTCTTCAGCCAGCCAGTCCTCAATGAGCTGCCTTGCCAGTGAGGGGCCGGAGGGAATCTGCGGCAGATTGTCGCGACTGAAGAAGCCGCCGGCGGTGAGTTCACCGTCGGCAAACCGCAGCTCTCCGCCGGCATATTCGGCGCGGAAGCCTATCATGAGCTGTGCCGGGAAGGGCCACGACTGGCTTTTGCAATAACGCAGATTCTTTATCTGCAGCCCGGTCTCCTCCTTCACCTCGCGCACCACACACTCCTCCAGTGTCTCGCCGGTTTCCACGAATCCGGCCACCAGACCGAAGAAGGGACCACGAAAGGTGGCGGCATGCACTAACAGCGCTTCGTTGCCGCGCGTTATCAGCACCATGATGCAGGGCGACAGCTGAGGCCAAACCTCGCGCCCGCAGCCGCAGCAGCGCATGGAGATTTCCGAGGCACGCTCCATGGGTTGTCCGCACACCGAGCAGAAACGTGTCGACACTGCCCAGTTGAGCAGCTCGGCACCCTTGGCCACGGCAATCCAGTCGGCGCCCAGATAGGCGGCCGAATCGCGCACGCCTACCCACAGACAGCCTGACGGCGAAGCATCGTTGGTGTAATGAGCCTTACAGTTGCCGTAGCGGAACACCTCGCCGGCGGCCGACACCCTTACATCGTCGGCAGCAGGCAGCATCCCGGCACTGTTCAGCAGCACTTTCCCCTCGCGGATAGCCACCAGACGTTGCTTCTCTTTACCAATCATGTTGCAAAATTACAAAAATTTCCCGTATCTACAACATTATTTGCATCCGCCCCGTGAATAAAGTCACGCAATACAAATATTTGTTATCCACGCAATCAACGCACCTGAGTTTCACCTGCGTTTCTCCGCACAGTCAATTGCCATGTCAAAATTTCTTTGTAACTTTGTATATAGGAAAGCAATGCCAATCATGATAATGACTCAAGAACAGCAGGTTATTGATACATTGCGCGATCAAGGGGGTTACGCTACTCTTCGTCGGCTTAACGAAGCTATGGATTTCTCAACATGGAAAACAAAGACTCCGGAGGCCAGTGTTAGAAGAATAGTCCAGAACAGCAACGCGATTTTCCGTATTCAACCCGGATTGTGGGCTCTTGAAGAAGCTCGCGACAAGGTTCTGAGAAAATTCAAAATCAAAGATGGCAACTCTAAAAGCATTGAGCAGTTTAATCATGCTTATTATCAGGGTCTTCTGGTGGAAATCGGTCATTATAGAAATTCTTTAACGTATGTGCCGCCTCAAGACCGACATCGTTTGTTTCTGGACAAGGAATTGGGAGAGCTGACACAATTTAGAGTTATTCCACAATTTACTTACGAGAAATTGTTGCGTAAGGCAAGAACCGTTGATGTAATCTGGTTCAACGAAAGATGTATGCCTTCTCATTTCTATGAAGTGGAACATACCACGGATATTAAAAACTCTTTATCCAAATTTTACGAGCTTCAGGATTTCTTTTCTTCTTTCTATATTGTTGCCAATAATCACAGGGAAAGTGAGTTCAAAGATAAAATCGGCGCCTCGATTTTCTCTTCGATAAAAGATCGTGTAAAATTTATCACTTATGACCAGGTTGCGTCTCTGCACTCAAATCTTTCGCAACAGGCACATATTATCTGGTAATTCGGCAAACAATGCATAAATATATTATTTACACCACAGAAGGATACACATCAGGTCCAAATACGGACATCGAGGTGGAAAACTGTCAGGTATTAGGCATCATTGACGGTTGCTCAGAAGAAGATGCCATAACCAAACTCTTCAGACAGAACGAGTGGATTCTTAAAGCCGGTTTTACTGTTGGCAATGCAATTGCGCACCCCTTATTGACCTC
This sequence comes from Prevotella sp. CAG:485, assembly GCA_000437495.1. GTDB lineage: Bacteria > Bacteroidota > Bacteroidia > Bacteroidales > Muribaculaceae > Lepagella. Next base: position 4,685 of record FR897834.1, on the reverse strand, counting down.
TTATTGACATTGTGAGTGGGGATGCACAAGAAGGCAACGGAGTGAGACGGTAATTTTAGACCCCTGCGATAACATTTCTTGTGTTACGGAGTCCGAGCAGAGAGAAGGGAAATCTTTTTTCTGCCAAGTCTGTTGTGTCAAGGAAAAAGAGCGCGCCGAAGGGGTTTCGACGCGCTCAAGGGAAGGAGGAGGAGAGGGAAGAGAGGGAAGGAGGAGAGGGAAGAGAGGAGGGAAGAGAGGAGGGAGGAGAGGGAAGGGTGAGGGGACGGGTTACTTAACCAGCTTCAGGGTCTTGCCGCTGACAGTGCGGAAGATGTATGTGCCGGCACCGAGGGCGGAGAGGGCGGTGTTGCGGGCAGGGATGGGCATGACGCTGCGGCCGGCAGTGTCGTAGAGCATTCCCTCTTCTTCGGTAACGAGGGTGGCGGTGGCGGCGTCATAGTAGATGGCTGCCGTGGCGTCGGTGATGTTAACGCCGTTGTTGTTGTAGCGCACTTCGTTGCTGGGTGCCGATTCCACGCCGTTTTTCACGGCCGTTACGGTGAAGACGTTCATGCCGTGCATCCATGCTGCCGGAGCTTCGGTGGCGGTGATGCCTTCGTAAACCTTTTCGCCGTTGCGGTAAACGTTATACGTCAGCCCTTCAGCCCGGTATGCGCCGGTGCGTTCCATGCCCGGACGCATCAGCGTGGTGTAGATGCGCCAGTTGCCGTCGAGGCTCTTGTTGAGGCTCTTTAGGCTCTTCCACGATGTATGTGAGGCGCTGGCCGAGATGAGGTTGCCGAATTTGTCGGTGGCCGGACCGGCGTCGAAGAGCATCGGTTTTTCGCCTGTGAGATAGTCGAGCCGGTAGCCGAACATATATTCATGGCCGGCTTCGAGGGCTACGGGTTCGTTGAGACGAATCTCGTTCCATCCGTCCTGAATCTTATTGAGGTCGCTCACCTTCACTTCCTGCTCATAGAGTATGTTGAGGTCTTTGATGACCACCACAGAGGCGTATGTGAGGTTTGTGCTGTAGAGGCCGAAGCGGATATGGCTCACCAGGTCGCCGGCGTGCTTGCTGATGCTGTCGGCCGGGAATTTCTGCATAGCGTAAGTGGTGCGAGTGGTGCCGCCGGTCATTCCCACGCCGTAGCTTGTGGGGCTTGCGGTGCAATAGGTGAGCACGGGGGCTGCCTGAGGTGCTTCCCAAGCCAGTTTCTCGGTGCCTGCAAGGTGCAGGTTGTAGGGTGCCGGACCTGCCTGAGCCACACCGTTGTCTACTATCAGCGGCGACGATTTGGGCGACTCCCATTCTCTGTCGTAAAGGCCGCTGACCTCATAAGTGAATATGTCGTGGTCGCTGACGACATCGGCAAACTTGTTCTCTTCGGTGGTGGCAATCTTTTCGCCGTTGCGGTAGATGTAGAAGCACTTGGGGTCGAAGGGTTGGCCTGTGCCGCCCTGTCGCGTGGTTGCATACCTTACGGGCATGGATGCTTCCACCCCGAGGCCGTTGCGCAGCTCGGAGGCTTTCAGCTCTATGCAGGCCGGGTTGCCGATGATGCCTGTGCTGCCCAGTTCTTTGGTCTGTGCCGGTGAACCTACAAGTCTGGGTTGTGAGCATGTGGCGCCTATCACAATATTATATTTGTTGTAGGTCGCATTTATGGTGCCCAGATTGAGCCATGACGATGTACCGGGGAGCTTCACCACAGCGCCGCCGTCGACCAGCGGACCGTTGTCAAGCACCATAGCGCTGCATTTGGCGGGCAGAGTGGCCTGATAGCTCAGATAGAGCCCGTCTTCAGGTATTATTGTATAATCGTCATCGAGGGTGAGTGAATACATACCCAGAGGGCTGACCTGGTCGGCGCCAATGTCGTATGATGCAATCTGTGTACCGTTGGCCTTGTGAAGCTGCAGCTTGAAGCCTGCCGGTATGCTCTGGCCTATGACGAAATTGATTTTGGTGATTCGCCAGGAGTAATAGCTTTCCAGTTGTTCGGGGGTGAAACGGGCGCCCCAGTTCAGAGTTATCTCCTCGTCGAAACCGGCTTTATATGCCGCCTCACCGTAATGTTGTAGCTGACGGTCCATGGTGATGTCGAACGACACCTTGCCTGTTTCCTTTACAAACTCGGCATTTGATATTGTGGGGGCTACGTTATACGAGTTGTGCCCTATCACAATAGTTGATTCAACTATGTCGGATGTGATATTGTCGGAGCTTACCGTCTGCACACCCATGGTATACGGACCGGGCTTCGAAGCGGCGAATGCGTGATAAAAATACATGCCGTTAGTGAGAGTTTGGTCAGCCGAAGCGTTACCCTGCAATACACCGTCGAGATAAATGTTATAGCTCTTGATTTGGCGCAGGTCGGCCGGACCGGCTTCCAGTTCTGCAGCCAGCATCCAGTTGCCGGGAATGTCGCCCTCGGCCAGGGTGCGCCACGAGGGGTTAGACTTGGCGAAGTTGCTGCTGTTGGGCGACGAGGTGGAGAAGCTGTTGGCCTTTTTGCCCACGGCTTTGGCGCCGTTCACGCTCACCGGATGAGTCTTGGGGGTGTGCATCATATAGTATCCGTAGGCATATTTGCTGCCCGGCTCTATCTCCACAGGCTGTGTCAGCGGCAGAGTCACCCATGTGTCGGGGGTTATGCCGTCGATGATGCTCTGCGCTATGGTGTCATACTGCACAAAGGCGCCGTCTTTCATCACCCAGGCAATGATGCTTTTCACCGTCTTTTCGTGAAACTGAGCGCGAATGCCGGTAATCTTTGCGTTGGCAAAAGAGAGAAGGTCGGAGGCGGCGAACTCATTCTTTATCCACACCTTGGTGTTCGACGAAGCCGTGCCGCCAATGGAATTTGCCAGCGTATCGGTGGGAGCGTGCCAGGTCAGCAGATTGTCGGAGGTACGCATCAGCGGAGCCATCCATCTGGGATTAAAGCCATTGGCTCCTGAACCATCAACTCTTACAAAGCGCGGACCGGGCATGGCCTGTGAGGCAGGTTTCGTGGTCAGGGTTTTGTCTGTGCCGTAACGCTCGGAGCCATATTCGGCCTCCACACGATAAACGCGGGTGCCTTCGGGCTGATTGCGCAGCACGAAGTCGGTGGCCTGCAGATTGTCGACAACCAGGGTGCCGCCCGAATATACCGAATAGCCCGTAGGTGCCTCGTCAACGTCGTTTTTGAGATTGACGGTGATGAGGTAAGTGCCTCGGCCGTTATGCTCCCATGTCTTGCCGTCGTAGCTGCGCAAGTCGCCCCTTTTGTCGCAGGCGTTGTCCATAATGGCCACGAAGTCGAGATTGGTGCCGTGTTCCAGCTTGAAGCCCACGCGGATATTTTTACCCTCGGGAATGGTATACGGCTCGTTGAATGTTACCGTGCGCCACTGATTGGCTTTGAAGCCGCTCAGATCGCCCTTGGCAGTACGCACAATCTTGCCGTCTTCCCATATTATGGCCGTCAGACCGATTATGGGGCGGTATTCAAAGTAGTTTACCGAGGTGATGATATCGCCGGGAGTGAGGTTTGAGGAGGCGAAATCGGCGGCTATGTAAATCACCGCCGGATGCTGTGGCGAGGTTGCTTTGCCGGCGTCGCCGTCGTAGTCGCGACCGTTGTGCCACATCAGTTGCTTGGCCTCGTTGGGCGCTTTCCAGCTCATTTCCACTTTTGAATATACGGCCTTGGCCTCAAAAGTGTGGGGCGCCCCTTTTTTTGCCGTTGCCGACAGCGGCAACAGGGCCGCCGCAAGGAGCAGAATAAACAAAGGTAATGGTTTGTGCATAGTCAAAGAGTTTTTTGGTATTCAAATTTATTATACAATGTAATAGATTCTGCAAATACAATCAAAAGAGAATCATAAAGCAGCGCATTGATAAAGAGCGGGGATGCGGCGGTGGCCGATACCACACGTCCGCATCTCCGGTTAGGTTATCAGTCTCTGCCGCCGCCGAAGATGCGCAGCAGGAAGAGGAAGAGGTTGATGAAGTCGAGATAGAGGTTCATGGCGCCCATGGTGGCGAGTTTGTCGCGCATGGCCGGTTCGGTGTGCATACGCGCCAGCTTCTTCACGCTCTGCGTATCCCAGGCCGTAAGACCCAGAAACAGCAGCACGCCGATGATGGAAATCCACCATTGCATGGCGTCGGAAGCCACGAAGATGTTCACCACGCAGGCAATGATGAGGCCGAAGAGGCCGAACATGCAGAAGGTGCCAATCTTGGTGAGGTCAGCTTTGGTGAAATAGCCGTAGAGCGACATGGCGCCGAAGGTGCCGGCGGTGATGAAGAACACGTAAGAGATGGTGCCGATCTGGTAAACCAGGAAGACAGGCGCCATCTGCACGCCCATCAGCGCCGAGAAGAGGCAGAAAAGCCCCAATACCAGACCCGACGACATACGGTCCATGCGTGCTGGAATCATGAAGGCCATTACCAGCATGCCTATCCAGATGCCGAAATAGACTATTGTGTTGCCGAGCAGAGCGCGGCAGAGTGTCTCGCTTGAGGCCACGCCGAGGGCGCAGAAGGCCGTGATGAGCAGACCCACGAACATGCGCACATATACCTTGCGCAATACGGCGTTGGTCTGAGCCTGTACGGCAGCGCTGCCGCCGTAGGGCGGGGGCGTCTGCGGACCATTGTAATAGTTGTTGTAGTTATCCATTGTTTTCAAATTTTATAT
>FR897833.1:23245-48209 GCA_000437495.1 Prevotella sp. CAG:485 | reverse complement strand
TAAGAGAAGTTTATAATTGAAAGCGCATCCATCTAAGGTTAGAAGCTCATCTGGGAGTTCCGTAATATCACCCTCTATAATAATAGGGGTAGAAACATCGCCATTATAGAAATCCCAATCAGTGAAAGAGTAATTCCACTGTGGGCTTAACAGCGCGTCTATAGCCTTTAGAATGGCAGATTTGCCAGAATCGCCTCTGCCAATAAGCACAATAAAGTGCTCATTTCCAAAACTTGCCTCAAAGTTTTGGAAACATCTAAAATTCTTGATTCTTAGATTGACAATTCGAGACATAGGTATAATTTATTATAGTCGTTTACACAATTTTTTGAACGAGCATCTGGGCGTTGGAGTAGAAGGGGACGTCAGTCTTGCCGAGAATGGATGAAGGCAAGGTGGCAAGTTCCTGAAGGTTGTCCATGGGGACGAGAACGGTCTTGGCTCCATTCTCCGAAAGCAAGGTTACGCGGTCGGAAAAGTTGGTAGCGCGTTCAATGGCTCCGCCGATTGAAATATTGCCGAGAACTCCGAGAGCGGTTTTCAGATTCCGGCCGAATACGGCTGAAATAATCGCCGTGAACACTGCAGCTCCTATACCGCGATGAACGGTAGAACCAAGCACTGGGGTCACCTGAATAGTGACGTCGAGGTTCGAGAGCGTCTTATGTGTCGACAGCAAAGTGCGTTCGTTGGCACGGATATAGTTGTAGGTGTTCTTTATATCCTCTTTTACATCAGTGGTGTTGGCACCGCGTATGTCGAGTTTGCCATTTCCCGGAACTGTTACGACTTCGACTTTGACGAGCGTCACCTTGTCACCGTCGCTTGTGGCGGTATAGCAGTTGCCCGGAGGCAGCGGTGTGTCTTCGATAAGATTATGGCCTCTTTCTTCCGGAACTGCAACAAAGACTTCTTCCTGCGTATTGTTGTCAATATATGAGAAATTGGTATCGAAGAATTCCATACCTCCGATGCGCTTAAGTTGTTCCTTGACGCGGCGACGCATCTCAATGGCAAATTCCAGATATTTGCGCACATCTTCCTTTGTGTATTTCCCGTCCGGATGCATAAGCTTGATCAGACCGGAAACAGTCTTGCGAATAGGCTTCGTGTCGCGCTGACGCAACTGGGCACCGAATGAGAAATATTCGTCCATTGCGTTGACATAGCTGTCCTTACGCAGATGATGGGTCAATTCGCTGAAGAAGTCAGACGAGAAGCCGAAATGATTGGTGAAATTATCCGGGGCGAATTTAATTATCTCCCAGCCGGGCAAAAAGAAGCCGATACGGTCAAGGAAGGCGGTGTCTTCGTTGATTTTATATGAGAACGGGCTGAACAGATGGCTTGTCTGAAGCACGGTCTCCACCGGTTGGTTAATGTTGCCGTTAAGAATAATTGAGGCATTAGCCGACTTCTCTCCCGATTTTCCGGCGCGAGAGAAAGAACCGGACTCCATATAGTCCTTCATCAGAGGCACTACTTCCTTATCTTTGAATAGCTCGTCGGTCGATTCGTCGAAGCATACTGCATCCCATTTCCCTACGGCACCAATCTGGCCGTTGGAATTGTTTACGAACAGTGAAGCTGCTGTGCCCTGTCCTCCGGAAACAAGCATCGAGTACGGAGATAGTTCTTTAAATACAAAAGACTTGCCGGAGCTACGTGGTCCGAGTTCAGCCATATTGAAGTTCGACTCAACCAGAGGGATGAACCGTGATAGGAGCAGCATTCTGATACGGTCGGTCATACCGTTGCTCTCCGGTTCGTAGCCACCGCTTCGGAGAAGGACGTTGAGCCAGTCCTCATTGGTAAATTGTGAACGATAGCGGCGAAGAGCCGAGTCATCAAAGTTCGACAACTGGATTGGTCGGATTTTTGAGACTACGAAGGGGTAAATCTTTGAGCCGATGACCTGCGAAGGGTCATAATCCACATCAATGATTGCCCATATTCCACCGGTCATCAGTTTCTCATGCGAAGCCACGATGTCATCGTCGATGTTGGCATCGCGCACATTGAGATTCCCTAACTCCGCCCAGTATTTATCTTTCGTAGCGTCAAGGCGGACGGAGATTTTGTCAATAATCTTGTATCGACCGTTCTCGCGTATCTTTGCCTGCAAGAGATTTGCTTCATCGGGATTTACGTAATGGTCGCGAAGCACACGCTGCACGTTTGCCACTCCCTCTTTTATCTTCACAGGATCATCCGTGCTGCACTGGTTCGCCAGCAGATATTCAAGAACAAAGACAGGCACGTTAGCCGTTCCCTTTACGGAACGGACAATATCCTTGCGGACTACGAAACCTTGGAAAAGTTCGAGAAGTTTATGGTCTAAATCTATCATGATGAATGGGATTTCAGATTAAAATAAGTCGTCGATGTCACGACTGTGAGATTTAATAACCGGCGCACTATCAAGTTGTGCTCCCGAGTCGATATCCTGCACTATGATTGACATATTGCCGGATTCAACCTCAAATTCTGTAGTTGCGTCGCCTGTATCGGATATTTTGACGATGTTTGCGTTGACCGAGAAGCCGTCGACATACAGATGCACGCGAAGGCGCTTACCCTTGGAATTATCGTTACCCGATAATTTCACGGAGAAATACTGTCCGGTGACAGCAGACAGTTCGACTTTATTCTCAATCTCCACCTTCAACGACGATGCTCCTCGAAGGGAGTTGAAGCAATACATCGGTATAAGACATTCCTGCGGCGTAAATCCTCCGTGAGCATAGCCGTAGGCACCCCGGGTCTTGAATGGCTTATCGCTTTTTGCGTAGTATTGATAGCTGCTACCCGGGAAGTTGTCCTCTCTGCGTATGAAGCCGGAGTCGTTGATGAATTCATCTGTAATGAAGAACCTCTCTTTCACATCCACGCCTGTCGGAGCGATAATTTTGTTTGCTTCGTCGAGGATGCCGGTGATTACGAATCCATGGTCGGATGTCAGGAACACTTTCTGATAGCCAATGCCGTGAAGTCGGCGTATCGTATCTGCAAGTTCAGCTTCATAGTTGTTGATATCTTTCAGTCCGGCGAGACCCTTATGCTCGCCGACGTTGTCGATGTCGCCATAGAGCACCACGAGTTTCTGCGCTGATACATCCGATCCAAGTCGGTCGAACCATCTTATATCTACATCAGGGAATGTTCCCTGTAGTTTGGCGAAACGAGGAGCCGTTGTGGTGACTACCTCATCAATGCCGAACAATGCACTCATGCCGTTTTCCGTCACTGACGGCAACTTTGCATACCTTACCGCGTGGCTTATCTCTGCGGTGTTTTTAAGTTTAGCGGCGATGGCTTCAGCGATTTCCAGGCGAAGACCGTCGCATACCATTACCGCTACTTTATTCCCTTCAGTTAATGCCTGAGCAACGATGCCGAGCTGGGTTGGCTGATACGACTGCGGAGCGCAGGAGAACCATACCGATAGAAGGGATTTCAAGTGCGACTCATATAATTCCTGTAGTGGCCGGAGCAACTGCGGTTCAGACAGCCATTGATTATAGAGATGACGCATAGCGGCATCGAGTTTCGCGAACTTTGTGCGGTAATATTCTGTGACTTTAGCCAGAGAGTCATAGCGATACATGCTCGACGAGTCGAAGTCGAGCAGTATGAGGAGGTCTTCGAGCCATGACGGCTTGAAAGTTTCAGCATGGCGCGATTTTATTCTTTTTCTGAGAGCATCGGCAAGGTCAATGTAAGATATACCGTTCCGCAGACACCTGCCAATCTCCTCAATTACTTTCTTATCGAGAGCAACGAAAGGATGGTCGGGATGTGCCGTTTGAAGACGGACATTTGCCGGTAAATTCCATGCTGACAACTGTGCCTTCATTGCTTCCTGAAGGTTACTGGAATTGCACCACCAGTAGTAGAGCCGCAGCAACGATTCCGATATATTGTTATAGGCAAGACCGGCAAAGATGGTTGCTGACAGTTCCCGAAGGAGTGCCGGAGCATCCAAAGGCATAGTGTTCTTGCCCATATGTTTGAAAATCTCGTCGCGGAAGACTGCATAGACATCTTCATCGGTCATCTCTTTGAATCTGACCGGATTCTCTATGAACCCAGGCAACAATTCATATTTGTCGAGCGGCTCGATGGCTTCGTTGACTATTCCTTTCCACCAGCGCAGGTCTTTGCCGTCGCTGAGCTTTGCGCTAAGGAGCAACTTGGCTTCGGGCAGTCCTACATTCACGCCTAACGACTCATAAAGTTTCTTGCGAATATACGAATCGGGATTATCGAAATCAACGTATGCTCCGATACCGGCAAATTCGAGAAGATGCCGGATGTCGTGTTTTGGGAAAAAGCAGAGTAATATAACCTTCTTCCCTGAATGAACAGTCTGAGCCGCAATTCTCGCTTCCATCTCCTCAGCGTTGGAATTCAACGTTATCAGATCATAGCCGGAGAAAGAGGAGAACCCTGCAAGGAACTTGGATGGGTCAGAAATCACCACGCGGTCGCTTTTTACAGCCGCGCGTTCAATATCTTGTATGAGCCATTCTCTAAACATAGTTATTCTCTGAATCGTAAGTTAGACACATCAGATTCTTCATCAATTATATCTTCTACTTTGTAGCTCCCGTCAAGATTGTATCTAATTCTACCATCATTAATAGCATAGGCATATTCATGTCGTAATAATCGCCCTCGACTCCAGGCCATCACCGTAAAGAAGCCGGAAGTCTCTTTTCTGGAAATAGAAGGCATCAATGATACCGAAGTTTGCTTCTCATTCAGCGCTGACGAACTCCTGTCAGAATCATCTCCAGTAAGAATATAGCTGAAGCCCGGAGAATAATACTTGCGGCAAGGCATAAACATTCCTGCAATATCTACAAGAAAATATTGCCAGGGAGCATACTTTCCTACACCTTTTATTTCAGCTCCTGATTTTGCTAATAACTGTTTGAACTTATCATGTTGACGATTATCGATGAAGCCGTCACTGTCGAGCATACTTTGAACTACCGCTAATTCAGAGAAATTTGCCGGAAACAACTCGTAATTATATCGATAGATATTGCCAAATCTTACGGCAAACATGTTTCTTCCATCACCAATGCTCAAATCTGATAGTGTCCTAAAAGCAGATGTTACATCAATGATGGGACGTTCTTTTAATTTTTGCAGCTCGGTGATAAAGTTCTCGGCTGTTGCTACCATACAGAGTGATTCATCAAGAGATTCCACACTGATTTCATTCGGTCTGGGATCAGCTATTCGCCCTGAAAGCCATATCCATCCGGTAACCGGATCTCCATCTTTGGGGTTAAAATCGTTATTAAAATACAGGGGCACTTCAAGACCCAGGTCTTTATGGAGTTTTATGAAGCATACATTTATGCTGCTCTGATAAAAGCTATCATGAACCAGTCTATTCGCAGGAGACTGAAACTCTGCCATATCTGGGCATTTGTCGTCATGAGGCAGGAAAGCAACGAGCTGTTCCGTGCTGAATCTGACCGGTTCAACCTCGCCATTTTCATTGTAGGTCGGTTTTCTTCCCGTCTTTGCAAGAAAATCAATTGCTTTTTGACCTTCAAAAGTAAAACCTCGTGAAGCTTCTTTGGCATTACCCGAAGAGGCGGCGAGAGCTATACAAATTTTCTCACCAATTTGATAGCGGTCTTTATTGAAGTAATAGTCCGTGGCAAAAAAGTGGAACACAAACTCATCGTCGCCATCGTCGCGACAGTATTTACATTTTATTGTTGCCTCAATCTTGTTACTCCATTCCAAAACGTCAATTATCTCAAGTTCTACCGGGCTGCCTTTCAAGTAAGGATAGCATGTGACAAACTCATTGACATTCTCTTTTGGATTATACGCTATTAAAGCAAGATACGCTATGTCAGGGCAGAATTTGTCTGCCGGGTATTTCAGCGATGCAACTTTAGTGTTTATTTCGGTGTCGTCAAAGCTCATATCCGTTTCTAATGTTAGATAGGCGGATGACTTCTCAAGCATTTCTGTTAAGAAAATCGGGAGCTCTTTATCAACCACAAAGGGCGCATGGTGGTCGCCATGAGTCTGATAAAGTTCATGCTTGACCTCCCATTCAACATAATTTGTAGGCGGAACTCGTGTTTCAGATTTTGAGATCCGATAATTTCGGAATTCCAATACGACGAATCCGGTCGGTCTCCCGTTAAGCATCATCAGGATTCCGTTGTCGCCGCTATCTTTATCCTTAATCAGTCGGGTTGTTAGGACGATATTGCGAACTTTCCATTTTTCATGTTGAGATTTAATCAGTTCGATTTGTTCTGCTTTCGAAGTCGTGCAATCGAAAGACAACTCAGAAACCCCATCAAACCAACTATTAACATAATCTTTGATAAAGGAAGTGTCACCGGTTTCCCAACTGCGAGCATATCCCTGATACATTTCGAACTCCGATATATTTGGACCTGCAGTTGGAATATATGGATGAAGAGGTTGGACCGGGGTCCATTGTATCTCATACCGACCTCCGGCTACCGGAGAACCGTCTTCCGTATCGAGGCATTTTGATGTCGCAAAATAAAATACCGGATATGAATTATATTCATGATATCCTTTGTACAGCTGAGTAAAAGACTCTTTGAATTGTTCTTTATTATACAACTTGTCGAGAAACTCAGACAGTTCCTCATTTCCCAAACCGTATTTCACAACCCCGCATACGGTTTTACCCAACTTTTTATAAGAGAAGTCGGCTTCGGAGTTGAAGTCGGGAGTATGGCGGATACAGTCTGTCCCTCGCATCTCATACGAATCTATGAGGCAATCAACAATAAAATTACGCATTTCAGTTTTTGAGAGAGGCCTTCCTTTCTCATTTGGCTGACATTCGTGCGTATAAATGTACTGTTTCCCTTTTATTCTGAGTTTCATGGTGATCAATTAAAATAAATATTCTTCTTCCGGTTCGATAAGTTTGATTCCGCTTTCCGGCACTTCGCCAAAGAAGATGGAATAGGTTTCCATTTCCTTAACGGAATACATTTGTTCTGCCTCCATTATTCGAGCATCGATGGTGTCTTTGGGCAGAGGCAACTGCAAACGGAGCATATATTTCAGCTCCGTCATAAGCGGAAAGTCCACTGTTCGGAAGTTGATGATGTTTCCGCTAACGGGCTCTAAAAGATATACCGTGACAGAGGTTTCCTCATCATATACCCAGTCCTGTTTGTCGACACTGTTTATCTTCTGGATATTGATTGATACGTTGAATCTATTGGCACCAAAATCAAATACCATGTGAGGTATCTGCTTATGCACAAATATCGACACATAGAATCGGTCGCAGACGATGGCTTTCCTTTCCTCAAACGTGGGATTGTCAAGTGTAATAATCACGTCAAACGAATGAGACGTAATGCGTGGTGTAACGCAATCTTCCGGCGAAATATATCTCTCGTCTGGAAATGGTTGCCCAATAGAAAATGAAGATATACTAAACATTGTCGTTTAATCGAAATTTGATTTGGCCTGTTTTGACTGTACCCTAATATGTGAATCCCAAAGGAAGTTCACGAGAGTCAACGCGCTTCCTACTGCTAATTTGGCATGGCGTTCTTCCAAGCTTTTGTAACCGGGAGCCTTACCATGACCACTACCGTAGGGATTTCTTAATTCAGCAACATTTTGGGCAATTGTTTTTAGATGATTTAAGATAGCTTTGATTGAATCGGCCCCAGGTATATTTTCTGGTATATATTGGGGCATAATTCTAAGACAGCCCATAGCTTCTTTAACGAAACGTTGAATTTTCCAATCAGTTTCATAGGCAATGTTATGCTCTTCCAGTATACCCTTGCAGCAACTCTCAATAAGTTCTTTAGCCTTCCCGATAGCTTCCGTAGGATTATCTTTCTGCATAGAAAGCATAAGTTTGACCTGGTTGTCTATATATTCACTTGAAAATGCCTTCTGAATGTTTTGCGCTGCTACACTTGTATATTGGCCTGAATTTGAATATTTGTGTGCTATAGATTTGCATTTGTTATATATGGGCTGATAGTTTACACCACAATCGAGCGCAACATTCCCAAATTCATCGGCCTGTGTTTCCCTCTCAAAATTACCGTATCCCTTTTCGTAATACTCAAATAAAGCTAATAGCAATTTGTCTGCGTCATTACTATTGGCCTCTTGAATATATGCATTCAATGATTTCCCTTTTGATAGTCCATAGTGTTGGCATAGTGCGACACCGACACTTTCAAGCGTGAAAGCATCAAAATCAGGAGTGGAAAAGTCAAGTACATATCCATTCCGATTAAACAATTTCACAAACGCGCCTTTTTCGTATTTATCCATAATTATTTTACCAGTCGGCGTTGAGGAATTTGTTAAGCTGAGATTTGCGGCCGCCGTTCTCTTTGAGGACGGAGTAGCTGAGAATACCCGCCTGCTGGAGCGGGGCGATGTTCTTGCCTACGCCGTCGTCGAGTTTAGGGTCGTAGCCCGAGGCAAGGAGGGCGTCGAGTTTGTCGGTGAATGCCGCGAGCTCGCGCAGCTGGGCGCGGATGTCGGTGGCTTCGCCCTGTGCGGAGGGCTCGGCACTCTGCGCCAGGGTGGCGAGGCGGTCGGTCAGCGAGGCCTCGCGGTTGGCGCAATAGACGCTTTTGACGCGCGACAGCGTGTTGCGGTTCCATTTGTAGATGCTAACGAAAAGTTCCATTGCGTGAAGCGGACCGGAGGTGAGATGCCAGATGAAGGGAGTCTTCGGCAGATACATGAAGAGATTCAGGTGGTCGCTGAGCTGCTGGAAGAAACGGTCGCGCAGATAGCGGTCGAGAGGCATTCCGAGCAACTGGCAGACTTGCGAGAACTGCACACCGGTATAACCGCGCTCTATCATCTCCTGTTGAATACGGTCGGCTACCAAACCTTCGCCCGTGCGGTCAACGAGTGGCATCACTCCGTCATCATCCTTTTCGAGCAACGTGCGGATCACGTCTGTTATTAGCTCAAAGGCAAGCTCCTGAGTGCGCTGTGCCGGAAGCGTCTGCGCCACGGTGAACTGATACCATGCTTCGATAGGATTCTCCTTGTTCTGAATACAAAACTCCTCCCAATCGTAGTTCTTCTGATACAGACGCTCAAATTCGAGGCGCGGCTGCTCATCGCTTTCGGGGAGTGCTTCGATATGAGCTATTAGTTCATTCGATGCCGGGAACTCGCTCTTGTGGAGTTGCAGGAACTCCAAGTATCGGTCACGTGCTATGGCACTGACCGGCAGATCTCCTACCGGCACGCCTTCCTTGTCGAGCACCATCTTGCGGTCGCGCTCCGTCAACTCGTAGATGTCGAACACCTCGCGATTGATTATAGCCTCGTTAAGAAGCACCTGCGTCAGCAAGCCGTTCTCATAGAGATAATAGCTTGCAATACACTCGCTCGGGCTCATAGCCCCCGGCTGTATCGGCGAATGCTTGAACAGCGGCTCAATCAGCGAGAACTCACATAGATGCTTCTTTACGGCAACATTCTGCGAAGATAAAACCTTCAAATTGCCATTATGATTATTCTGAGCTATTGGGATACGCTGCATATCACCTACCTGAATATTAACAGTAGGGTTTAGGCAGTCAGATATATAAGTAACCAAAGGCGTATTTAAAATCGCTAAAAGCACTTCATTTTCGATTTCGCCTTCTTTATAGAAGATACATGATCCACCTACATCGAATAGACCACCTGGTTCTAAATTTCGAAAGCTAACTCCTTTGCTGCCACTGGCAGAGTAGGTAATTCCTTCTTTGAAATAGAATTCCTGATTTCGTAGAATTGACTTAGAAGCATTTTTTATTTTTTGGCCATCTGCGCCCCAATCGATAACAGTCCAATTATTGCCATACCATTTATTATATGGCCCACCTTTAGCGTAAAATTTCCATCTTGTTTTGTCATTGACTTCCCAATGGAAACGAACAAATTCCTCATTGCCTCCTGAATTCATACCGACCTTGGGGTTGGCAACATCTTCTAACGTATCCCCTCCGAATTTTTTTCGGAAGTCGTCGGAGATCCAGTAGATGAATGGCCAGGTTTTGATTTGGCGGAGCTTATCCTGTGGCAGACGATAGACGCGCGCGTTTTCCCGCCCTTCGCATACATCAGGATAAACTCTATCCAACTCAGCTTTACGATGTAATTCATACATATCATCCAACTTGATAAAAACAGAGTCTGAACCCGATTTTGATTTATCAAGTACGAACATACAACTATCCACACGAGCGGATGGCGAAAACATTCCCAGATAACCCCAGTGAACGAAAATGTCTATAGTAGTTTTTTCGAGAATGAGCTTTCTGGTGTCCTCAAATGTTTTAATGAACATATATGTTGGCGGATTAACCATACCAATCTTGCCATTATCTGAAACAAGCTCATAGCAACGGCGGATAAAGGTAGAATAAAGGTTAACACCAACTTTGTAGGGTTTCGTATAATTATCGACGATAAACTTTTTCAGCTCCGGGCCAAAGTCGCCGCTGTCGGTGTAGGGAGGATTGGCTACGGCAACATCGAATGGCTGTGAGATGATGTCGAGGAAGGTGAGAGCGTCGTTGATTTTGGTGGATGAATAGGCATCGGTCTGCACGAAGCGCCGGAAATGCTCGCGGATAGCATCAACGGCATTGCGTCGGAAGTTGAATAGCGATGATTCATCCTCGCCGGCAAACAATCCCTCTTTGGCTATGGATTGCGCTTCGGCAAGTTCGCGAATTGGTTGCTCGACGCGAACGAGCGAGCCAAATTTACGAGCCTCGGCAAGGTCGTCCCATACCTTTGCAACAACTTCTTTCTTTTTGTTGTCCCAGTCGGTCCAGTTTTCGGCAAAGCGTATCTCCTCGTAAGAGGGCAGATAGAAGTTGGAGGCCACGACATTTGTATGCCGGGGATGCTTGCCACGGCGGCCGCCAAGTTCGCGAGCTTTTATGCGAAGTGCAATCTGCGAAATCTGCACGGCACGCTCGTCAAGGTCTACGCCATATAGATTGTTCTCCACGATAAGAGCCGGGATGTCGCGGCGCGAATAGTCGGCGCAGTAGTTCTCGGACTGATCCATATATAGGTCGTAGAGAAGCGTCATCGTGTAGATAAGGAAGTTGCCGCTGCCGCATGCAGGGTCTATGATACGCCACTTCTCAAGCGGTTTCTCGTTGCGCGTTTTCTCAATCGGGCGGTTGGCAATGCGATATTTCAGTTCGCCGGTATTCTCATCGATTTGGCGGTCGAAGTTGCTTTCGGGGTGCATCTCCAGATACATTTTGCCAACGGTATTGTCAACCAGGAACTTCACGACCCATTGCGGAGTATATACCTGCGACTGGAGCGACACCTTGTCGTATTCGGTCTTCTCGCCGCTCTCTTTGAGCTGCGCTTTCTCCACGGCATTGAAGTTCTCGTAGAGCCAGCCGAGTATGTCGTCGCCGCGCCAGATGTCGGCACCGCAGTCGGGGTCGGCACTGACAGCATTAAAGGCGTCGATAATCTCGTTGAGCTCGTCGGCACGAGGCATCAGTGCGTAAGGATACTGAGAATCGAAAATCGGGAATTGAAAATTCTCGGCTATTTCTGCGAAACTATCTTCAAAGAATGGCAACAGCCCTTCGCGCTCCATCGAGCGTCCTTCGGGATGCTGTTCCAGCCATGAATTATGCTGATATGAACGGCCTCCGTGCTCCGCACGCCTTTGGATAATCTCCGGGAAGAACTCCTTGTCTTCCATAACCTTTATTGCGGCAAGGCGGTTGAACAGAGTGAAGGTGCACTCATTCACTGCCGTTTTGCGGGCTTCGGCATAAGTCTCCTTGCTCTTGGCATGGTAGTCGATAATTGCCTTAAGCCGCCGGCGCAAAGCCTTGTCATCCTCGCTCAGAGCCGGAACTTCACTCTCGGCATCGACGCCCAGTCCCAACCGCTCGAATCGGTTGGAAAAGGCTCGGGCTATCAGCTGCCGGATATTCAGTACATGATCAATCAGTTTCATGTTAGTGTAATTTCTTAAAGGTTTTTGCAAGACTCATACAAAGCATCCTTTTCTTTCTTTATGCGAGCATATTCCGACCGCATTCTTAAAGCTGCCGCCTCATCCCCTTTTGCTGAATAAATCTTAGCCAACAAGCTATATATGGATTCTCGCCATGGAGCTTTACTCTTGCATTTCAACGCTTGTGACAGAGCCTCTTCATAGTCGCCATATTTATGCGCAAAGGCTGCTAAATAGAAATTAAATTTCCAGTTGTAGGGATAATTCCTCTCTCCCCATTCAAGTAAACGAATGCCATAGTCGATATGAGCATCTTCGTTCATCCAGCAATGGATTTTGGCAAGAAAAATTAAGTCTGTAGGGATTCTATGCTTTTCGTCTTTTATAATTTTCGAAAAGAAAACAAGGCTGCTCCGTTCCACGATAGGCAGACCATCCTTGGTGTAATTATCTATGACATAGCCGTCGACAAGAATTTCAGCCCTTACTCGTTGAAGCATAATTGAATCGGGATACGTTTTCAGCCAGTTGTCACAGAATTTCAGGCCTGACTCGAATGCCGATACCCACAGCATATTTCTTGCTGCATAGAAGGCGTTTACTGCCGAAGTTCCATGTTCTATATTTGAAATTTTCGAACCGAAGTTCATAGCATCGGTATAACGCTTCATTTTGAAGAGTATCAAAGCTACATTATACAGAGCGTCAGCGTATGCCGGATTAATCTCTAATGCACTTTTGAATAGCCGTAGGGCCTTCTTATATAAATCGACGGCCTTGGGAAATTCTGTGTTTTTAAGCGATTCGGCTTGTTTGTACTGAATATGCGCTGCTTCGCAAATTGCCGGAATATCATGGTCATATTTTAGGCGCTCGTTGGCAGACCTGATGGCTTCGTCGAAACGGCCAAGTTCAGTGAGTGCGATGGTCTGGTTGCCAAGCAAATCCTTATCATGAGGGTATTTGTTCAAACCTTCGCGAGCAGTTTCATAACATTTTTGAAATTCCAGAGACGAAATATAAATATTAGAGAGATTCACGTAATAGGTGGCCGGCTTAACACGAGCATCCGAAATAGTAGAAATAACTTCAAGAGCCTCCTGCGGCTTCCCTAAAAGATTCAAGCAATTGGCATAATTAATGGCAATATGTTGATTATAATACAAATCCGGGAATTTGGATATCATTTCATTAAAGAATAAGCGGCTATAAATGGCTGCGCATTTGCTGTACTCGCCCAACGTTTTCAAGGAGAGAGCTTCCTTTAGATAGGGCTCGACTTCATCGAAGTCCACTGAGCTTAAGTTTTGCGAACCGACAACGCCTATGTTTTCGCTTTTTATGCGGAAAATTAACTCATCATGACCTATGTTGACCGGAATTGAACGCTCCTTGATAACATGAGGTGTAAAGTTTGAGGTAATCTTTTGGGCGCAAGTTCGTAGTGCCGCCAACATTTCATCATATGTCTGATAACGGTCTGCAGGATCCTTCTCAAGGCATTTCATAATGATTGATTCTGCCTTGAAGTTAGTACTGCTAAGGAACCCACATATTTTACGCGGCTTAGTGTTTACATGGGCGGTGGCAATTTCCTCTATAGTATTAGCAACAAATGGTGGACGTCCGGTTTCCCATTCATACATCATGCATCCGAGACTGTATATGTCTGAACGATGGTCGATATCGGTTCTACCCATTATCTGTTCCGGAGAGGCGTAGATTATGGTGCCAAGGAACGAACCTTCCTGTGTAAGATGACTTGCTTTTGCATTTTTGATTGTTGCCGAGTTTCTGACCGTTGACATGCCGTCAGAAACTAATTTAGCCAAGCCCCAGTCAGCTACGGAGGCTCTGTTCTCGCTGTCCAGTAGGATATTCCCGGGCTTGAGGTCGCGATGAATAACATGGTAACGGTCGTTCACCCATTTTAATCCGGTAATGATTCTATCGAATGTTCTGTAAAATAAACTTTTATCTTTCGATTGCAACAAAGAAGTCATGTCGCCATGCTCCATCCATGCAGACACAACGCATGGTATGCCATTAATCCGAGTCAATGAAAGCGCTTCAGCAACAGCATCGCAAGCTGAGAATGTAAGCCACAATTTAAGCTCTTCATAATATCTGAGCATACTTAATTCATTCAGAATAAGATCTGAGTGAATTACCTTCAGAGCATAGTGCTTCCCATTTTCATCCTCTATTTTATAGCAGGTTCCCATACCGCCTTCAAATTTCAGGCGGACAATGAATCTATCGGAGTAAAGTCCGAATCTTTCGGACAACTCCGGCAAATGCAATTGTTGGTCTGGATAGAAATATTCAACCATTAACGATAATTTTATCAGTCCGTAAGATTGATCTTATCATTGTCTCCGAAGCTACTCAAAAGGGCCAACTGGCGAGTGAGCCACTGTTTATAGACAGCTACAGGAACATCGCCCTGCGGAAGCTGAGATTTCAGTTTATGGGTCTTGGGCTGCGGAGTGGTCGGAGGTGTCGGCGGAGTTGGCGTTCCTTCGTCTCCGGGTTTAGGCTGTGGTTCGGGTGGTAAAGGCGGATTCGGGTCCGTATCGTGAACTTGGGCATCAAGCACATATATTTTGTTTTCGAGGGTCGGAATATTTTCCGAAGCATTGACAACATCACGGAGATCGAGGCGCGAGCGGAGCGATTTGACGCTGTAGGGGTCGAAGGTGGTCGAAATGTTGGTATACTGTGAGAAACGAACAATCAGCCGCTCCATCTCAAACCATACCGAAGCATTCCATTGGCGGGGATACTGCGAGAGCTTGGACTTGAGACCTTCGAGTTTTTCAAGAAGGGAAGTGTAAAAGGCACTGACTTTCTGAGCTATTGTTTTGAAAGATTGATTATAGATGTCGCGGACATCCTGAACATCCTTCTTCAAATCGGCGTAGTGATGCACCACATCGGCATCACACCGCATATTGAAGTCTTCAATTTTCTCCTTGACGGCATCATAGTTGCCGCGGGTTTTCTCAAATTGGTCCTTAACCTCTTCGAGATAGTTCTCCATCCGGCGCACCTCGCGCATCTTTTCGCTGATGAAGCGGAGATCGCCCGTGATGCGTTCTACAGCTTTGATAAACTCGTCGGTGTTCGTCTCCATGAGGAAAGACTTGGCCGTGCGGAGATAGTTAGCTTCGGTAACAGTTGCCTGATACTGCTGGAGCACCTGTTTTGCGGCCTTCGCCATCGGAAACATTGGTTCGTAATCGGTGGCTTCTATTTCGTTGTTTACTCTCTGAATGAGCGCTTTCGAAAGCGAGCGGATTGCATCGACAATCTCGAAGTCGTTGAGTTGATAACTTATATCCTGACGAGTATGCTTCTTATAGTTGCATTCTTCTTTCAGAATGTCGACAATCTCACGCTTTTCGTTGTAAGACAATCCCTGAGATATGGCTTTAAAAGAAGCGCGAACGAAGTTGCGGGCATTCTTGAAAGCGTCAGTGGCACCCGGCTGACGGCAGGATGTGTATTCCTCACCGGCAAACTTGACGATGACCTTGTCGCCTCGGAAAAGAGCAGCCAATGTGGTCATGATAGTGCCAAGAGAGAAGCCGGTGGGTGCGCAGGTAAGCTTGTTTTCAAGGTCTTTGCCCGAAGTAAACGCGGAGGCAGCTCCTAAAATCTCAGAAACGACCAGAAGATTGTTGCCGATGAAAGTTCCGGCGGTGTCGAAGAACTTGAAGTCGGTCGAAGTTCCGAAATAGTTGTGGAGTTGCCCGGCCTGACGAGTAAAGACACCGGAGGCGAGAGAGTCAGAGAGTTCGGCGCTGAGACGTTTGGTGAAGATATTTTCAAACATCTTCTCCTGCTGCTGGGCAACGACGGTCTTAAACGTTTCCGGAGTCAGTATCAGCTTGTTATAGCAATAAACAGCCACGCCGCTGAGATATGACGCTTCTACAAGTTCATGAAGTCGGGCGACCTTGGTGTCGCGCTCCGAGCATAGGCGGTGGACAATGAGTTTTTCTTCATCGGAGAGATTGGTTTTCTCCTCAATATATTTCAACCGGCGCAAATCGGTGATAAGTTCCGAAATCTGGTCGCGGTATTGAACGGTGGGAATAAGCGTGAGCACACCCTTGCTGTCGGCAGTGTCCCGACGGACTTGGTTTACTAATGTTTCGTCATCCTTACCCGGGCAACTGAGCAAATCGCAAACCACCACTGAAAGGTTATTCTCATTTCCGTTCTTGAACACTTCGCCGTCGGCAGTAGCGACCTTGAAGCGAACATTCATGCCGGGGAGCGAGAGCATACCGGCACCCTTGATGAAATCGCGGTTTTTAAGGATATTGTTTATATCCTGAGCCTTTTCCCAAGTCTGCACGTCGAAGCGCCGCATATCGTCAAGAATGCGTTGCTCGGCTTCGTTGGTGATACGATATTGCTCGCCGGTGACGATGACAATTTGCTGCCGCTGAAGAATATCGAGAGCCTTCTTAATCTGCTGACGGGTTTCGTGGAAATCTTCGGGATGATTGATATATGATTTTGTGATATTGTCGATGGTGGTATGTGTCACTTCGCTCTTTACAAGGAAGTGGATGGTCTGCAAGAGCTTCTTTCCCTGAATGAGGTCGAGTCCGGCTCCATGTAGGGTATCTTCTGCCTGTCGGTAACGCAGACTTAGCGATTCCTCCACGCGGTCGTCCGCTTGGTTGCAAAGCTGGGTTGCGTTGACATGGTAATGTTCTGAGGTTACATCCTTCACTTCCTTTTTCAGCACATCGAAGGCGGAGATAATCATACCTCGATTGCCGACACGGGTCTGAGTCAACTCGCTTGAGCCGAAGAGGAAGTATTGCAGCAGCTTGAACTGGTGCATATAGAAAGGATAGTATGCGATATATGTTTCCACATCGGTCGTTTTTCGTAAACTCGGAACGCCAATATTGGTGACGTCGGCAATGGCACCATTGGCCGATGCAAAGTAGTCGCCGAGAACAGTGCGGCTCTCATCAGTCTTTGCAAGAAGGCGGTGACGGATGATGGTGTCGACCTCGTCGGCCTCGATTGCTATCTTTGTGCGGAAACGGTCGCGGACCTTTGTAAGCGAGTTGAGCGCTATGTTTTCTGCTTTGATGACATCGTCGAGACGCTGCTGGGCAATAGCTATAGTCCAGACCTTGCGACCAAGAGCTGCAAGAGCTTCGGCCACGCCTTCAAGGTCATCCAGACGAATCTTCTTCTGCGTAATGGCCTCGCTCACTTCGTCGATGAAAAATACAATCCGTGTATCCGGGTTGAGGTCAAGGAATCGCGAAAGGTCTTGTTTGAGCCGGGCTGCGTCATATTCATTTTTGACGGTCATAGCCATCGATTTCAGTTCGCTGAATTCCTCTTCGGTATAGCCCATTGAAAGTAAGGCCGGTTTGAAGGCTCGGACCATTTCGGTGTTGGACTTGATGATTTCCGACCAATCCTTGCCGGTGTTTTGCTTTACGGCATCAAGGAATTGCTCGCGCTTACCTTCGATAAAAATATCGAATTCTATAATACCATGCCACGAGTCGGTCATGCCGAGGTTACGGAGGAAACTCCCGAAAATCATGTACGGAAGGCCATTGACATTGTTGTGCTTCGATGCATCGAACGACACCACGATGTTATTGATGCGGTCAAGACTCCCGATTTCATGTTTCAATAGATTTTCGTTTGGCAGGCCGTCTATCTTCACTCCAAAGCGGTCGCGCATCGGAGTTCCGAAAATTGTCTTGTTTTGCAGAAGTAAACCGATTATCTGCGCAAAATATGATTTGCCGGAGCCATAGAAGCCGCTAAGCCATACACCGGATTGCATCGTACCTCCGTTGTATTCTTCAAGGAAATCCTGAAGGTGCTTGCCAAGTGATTGAGTGAGCACAAAACTGTCCAGACCCTCTTTCAGCGCGGCATCGGTCGGGTTGTTATCGAGATCGACGACGGTGTTTATCTCCTCGTCGAGGTTTATCTTAAGTATATCTTTAATTGTCATGGTATTATTGAATTACACGGCAACGATATTTGGAAGCGACATGGTTTTTGTCGCCGAGAAAATAAATCTTATCACCCTCTATATTGGACGGGTAGAAATAAACGAGAGGTTGCTTGGCCTTCTTTACTGCCTCATGTTCCATTATATTGATGTTGGAAAATCCCTTGTTGGCAAGCGCAGAAGTACCCACAAGGAAGACCGGTTTTCCTTGTGTCGTAGCTTGGGCTATGCGCTGCACCAAGTATTCATAGAAAGTATCAGTAGCACCTTTGCGGTAATACACTTCGGTGCCGAGTTCTTCTTCAAGTTCCTTGAAGGTTTCCAGCCCAATCATTTCCTGATATTCTGTAAGTGTCTCTGCCACATCAACGAATATGGCGCTGTCGTGGAAACGACGCTTCGCCTCTTGAATATATTGGGCGTCCTCGTCATTGGGATATACAAAGAGAATGCTGTTGCCGCCGTTGGCGTCATATCTCAGTTGCACACTGTCCTCATTCAGGGAATCCTGAAGCAAACCGAAGAGGCGGTTGTGGTCTATGTCAAATGATGCGCTCATGCTATTTTAAGGTGATCGTTATGTCGCTGCCAATTTGAGTAATATTCCATAGTGGAATATATTCAATGGTTTTCAGACGGGTGATAATTGATTGATTGTCGAGGAAAGAGAAACGGAAAAGAGGATTGGCGAGAGTCCTTTCATCAGGGTATACGGTAAGCGCCAACTTGACGAGATAGACAAACAACGCCGAAGATAAATGAGGCGCTTTAATCTCTTTTTGGAGAGTCCCGGCGGCGAAGCCAAATTTCTTAAGCATCGTAAGATACTTTGAGGCTGAATTGGCAATCGTAGAGTCGCTCCAATTCAATTCTTCCGGTTCCTTAGCTTTTATGTATTTCAAGTATGCCTCAACATCTGCTTTTGCAATGGAGCTGCGTCCGGAGTAAAGTGCACGAAGGAACACATTGTCAGTGATTTCACGAAATAAGTTATTGCAGCATACTATCTGCCAATATAAAACGACTAGCTTCTCTTCAAAAGAGAAGTCGTTTGAGGCCAAAGCAGAAAGAAACAAGGACTTGTGCTCGTCAGACTTAAAATTCAGAAAGCAGTCCTCGACAGCCTTTATAAACCTGTTCGTGGCACTCTTGGTGCGAAACTGAAAGGCTGACAAGTCGGCTGAAGCCCCGTCTCCACAATGATTGATATAGTCAATCATCAGAGAATAATTTGGCATTCCTCCCAAGATGTTAGTTGATGAATTGTATTTTGTCGTTTTAACTGACATAGTCTATAAGCTTGGGATAATCACTGTTTCACTTTCACATACATTACTTCCGGTTCGGAAGCAATCATAGTCGGATGAATCAGATATCGTATATCTACTTCTAATAAATTCGCTATCTCGCGCAAAGTTTCCAAACCCGGCTGAGCCGTGTTTGTACACCATTTAGACACGGTTGCAGGATCTTTGCCAAGCTGTTCAGCAAGCCATTTATTTGTTCGCTTCTTCTCAGCTAAAACTATTTTAATTCGATTCAGATCGTTTTCCATGTGGGTCAAAAATGAATTTGACGCAAATTTAGTGAATATTTTTGGAAACGCAATAACTAATAGCACATTATTTTTTGCAGACATATTCGATGTTGCCTTCGAGCACATCAACGTTAAAAAATGCTTATGCGCTGACTTTTTAGTTTGTTTTCGTGGTTAAATACAAATATACAGGTGACCTCAAAACAGGGTGGAGATGAATCTTAAACATAATCGGAGTGGCACCTTCAAACGCAGCAAGAGCCGCCCTGCAGCAGAGCGACCCTTGAAGGGAGGAGAGAGGGAGAACGGGGTCAGACCACGCGGAACACGTTGTTGTTTGCGCCCATCGAGTAGTCGTACATGAACAGGTCGCGTGCGAAGGCTTCGTAGTCGAAGTAGTTTGAGAGATTACCCATGATCCTGTCAAGGTCGTAGCACTCCTCGACGATGTGGCGGGCGAAGTCTTCTTCGCTGTCCCAGTTGCCGCAGTAGGCTTCCTCGAAGTAGTCGAGTTCGTCGTGAAACTCCATGTAGTCGTCCACGGCATCCTGATCGTACTTGTCGCACAGTTCGCAGTATTCCTTGATGTGGTCGAAGTCGTCCTCGTCGAATCCGCTCTCGTCGTACCACTGGCGGGGGAATCCCTCGAAGTCCTGGAACATCAGCTCCGGGTCTTCCTCGTCGGCGTGAATCGCCTTGCAGAAGTTGATGAACTCGTCGTAGTCGTCGAAGCTGCTGAGGTCTATCCACAGGCCGCAGAGCGAGCCGTCGTTGTACTTGCCGTAAGTACCGCAGTAGACAGAGGGTTCGCCGTCGCAGTGGCTCTTGTGGTCGGCGATTGCTTCTTCGAGTTCGGGGACAGTGAAGTCCAGTTCGTGGAGTCGGCTGGCGACTCTTGGAGTGATGTTGAGTTCTCCGAATTGTAGTCTCATTGTAGTTGAAATTGAGGGGTTTAACATAAGGTCCATTGTTTTAAGTTTTACACTGCCCCCAAAGTGCCTACGGGCGGACTGATGAGGCAAGGTTTTGAGCTTAAAAAGTTTAGCTGCAACGGAGCGAAGCGTCAAGAACTTTTTCAGACAAACAGGAACTGCCTGACCTTGACGTTCCGGACGGAGGTAATAACTTTGCGGCGTAAAACTGGTGCAATGGGCCTGACGTGGTAGCCCGGAATGGAAACGGAGATGTAAGACGTAAAGCAGGAGGTCTTGACTCACGGAGAGCGGTTGACCGCCACGATTTGGCTTCACCCGAACCGAAGATGCCCGACCGCAAGAGACCGGCGGCGAGCCGTCCGAGTATCTGCTGCGGTGCTTACGACTATGGCAAGTGCAATGGCGGTGTGCTTGATGGATAGCGCAGCTCGATGATTAAGACACCATAAACTGCAAAGCCACGCGGACGATGCAGACCCACCGCTAAAAAGTTCCAGACGGAGAGGCCCCGTTAGTGGAGAGAGCGGATAGAGGATGAATTCTCCGCTAAAAATTCATTGGAATACGCTGTGCGGCAGGTTCGGCCAAAATAGCATGCTGTACCGCTGAAAGAGTTTCACAACGACTGGCACCCCGCAGGGCTACTGCGATCACCGGGACATTTACCGCCACAGCAAGAAGGAGTGCCACGAAATAGGCTAATCGCTCAAGCGCTTTCGTAGCGGAGTGAAGAAAGAATCTCCTCTTCGACCACGGAGCCGTCCTGTTCATATGCTGCTCGATGGAAAAGCGCTTATCGCTTTAGCGCTTTGTTACGCAAAGAAACAGTGTTCCGCGTAGTCTGACCACTCCCTCTCACTCCGTTTCTTGAAGGTGTCGCTCTGCGGCAGGGCGGCTCTTACCATATCATCATAATGAACTGTTCTCACGCTTCGCAGAGTGAATGCTAATTCATTGGAGCAATAAGGTAAAATATAAATGAGGTCCCGAATTACCTCGAAAGAAATTGAAATGAAATTTGCGGGGCGAATTTGCGCGGAATATTTCGATTTTGCCCGTAATTTGCCCGTAGAAAATAAGAAAAGCGACTTAACTATTGAACTTTCAATTAGTTAAGTCGCTCTTACTGTGCCCAGAACAGGACTCGAACCTGCACGGCTCTCACCACTCGCACCTGAAACGAGCGCGTCTACCATTCCGCCACCTGGGCTCGGTGTCATGAAAAGCTGAGGGGCTCTCTGCTTTTGCGGTGCAAAGTTAAGGCCTTTTGGACAATTGTGCAAGAGGTGGAGGCGAAATCAGGCTGAATTTCATACTTTTTAACATTTCAACCCCACCAAAGAGGGGTAAAAGGGTGACGGAGAAAAGGGGAGTGGGAGAGGGAAGGGGCGTTTCGCGGGGGCAGATGGAGGGGAAGTTGGGCAGTTCGGGGAGTTTTGTTATCTTTGCAGGTTCAGAACCGGGAAGATGAAAAATGTTGGTAAGGATAGTGGCAATGTATCGCATCAGGGCAACTCTCAGATGAAAGTAGCTTGGGGTGCGCAAGAGGGCATAAGCACAAGCGTAAGCATTGCTGCGCAAAATGGCATAAGCAGAAGCAAAAGCATAAGCAAGAGCATGAGCAATGGCACAAGCGTAAGCAATGGCATAAGCGTAAGCAATGGCATAAGCGTAAGCAATGATGTGCAAGGGGGTATGCTTTCGTGCCCGCAAAGCGGCATGAATAAGTTCGCGGCATTGCTATGAGAGGGAATATGCAAAAGGGTTCACGCAGTGTTATGCGCAGTGTTAAGCAAAGTGTTATGCGCAGTGTTAAGCAAAGTGTTATGCGCGGTGTTATGCACAGTGTTATGCACAATAATTCGCACAGCTTATGAAAACGGGTACGCACAGTGTTATGAAAACGGCTTTGAAAAAGGGTTCTCACAGTTCCCATTATTCCCATCATTCCCATAACTCCCATAATTCCCAAAATTCCCGCAGCAGCGATCGCCTGAGAGGGGAGTGGCGCGGTCAGAAGGGCATGGCTCGCTGGTGGCGCCCCGTGGTGTTGGCGGTGGTGTGCTTCTTTACCTTCTTTGTCAACAACGGCGTGCTCGTGCCCGACATCATGGAGAGCCGCAATCTCATTACCGCGCGCGAAATGGTGGCAAAAGGCAACTATCTCGTACCCACCATGAACGGCGAGTTGCGACTGGCCAAACCCCCGTTGCCCACCTGGATAGCCGCGGCAGTGGAGGAAGCCAGTCCCGACAACATCGTGGCGCAGCGCTGTGCCGCTGGCGTGGCAGGCGTCATGCTCACCATCTTCCTCTACCTGTTGGCCGCGCGCATTACCCGCATTGACCCCCTGTGGCCAACCCTTTTGCTGCTCACCTGCTATAACGTAGTGCTGATGGGTCGCACAGCCTCATGGGACATCTTCTGCCACGCCTTTATGCTTGGAGGCATCTATTTCCTGGCCAGAGCCCTGTTGGAGCCGGGGCGTCAGACGGCTTCATTCTGCTGGGCAGGCATCTTCACCGGACTGAGCATAATGAGCAAAGGCCCCGTGAGCCTGTACGCCATGTTACTGCCGTGGCTCATTGCCACCCTCTGTTGCAGGCGCGTGAACATGCGCGGCAAATGGAGCGGCGTTGCCGTGCTCGTCATAGTGGCGCTCCTTACCGGCGGCTGGTGGTATGCCTACATCTACCTGCAGCATAAGAGCGAGCTGCAGGCAGTGGCCGCGCAGGAGAGCGGCGCCTGGATGAACCGTAACGTTCGGCCCTGGTGGTATTACCACAAATTCTATTTAGAGACGGGCATCTGGGCACTGTTGCTTATCAGCGCCATCGTGCTGGCCTTTACGCGGCGCGTGCGGCGTTACCGCGGCTTCTACACCCCGTTGGTGTGGATGCTGGCGGCCCTTGTGCTGCTGTCGGTGCTGCCCGAGAAGAAGATGCGCTACCTGCTGCCTGTGCTTGTTCCCGCCGCCCTGGTCATGGGACAGCTTATCTGCCGCTGGATAGAGGAGTTCCGACGCCCTTCGGCCGCCTCGCGTGCCGACAAAGTCATCTTCCGCCTCAACGCCTGGCTGCTGGCCATTGTCACCCTGGCTTTGCCTGTGGCCGCCTGGTATTTCTGTTACCGACCCGGCTATATGGCCTTATGGGCATTGGTACTGATGGCCTTGGTGAGCCTTGTGGTGGCCGTGTGCATAGGCTTCGCCGCCGTGCGACTGGCTCCCGGCGGCATGGTGTGGGGCGTTGCAGTTCTGTTTGTGTTGGCCGAGGGCATCGGATTGCCGGCCGTTAAGCCCCTCATCAACAACGCCGATATGCGGTCTGTGCGCCTTATTGCCGACCGCAGCGACTTGCGCGGCGTGCCTTTCTTCTCCAATGCCGCCGACGAGCTGCGCATAGAAATGGTCTATGCGGCGCGGCGCGACATCACCCCCGTGGCGTTCACCGATTCCGCCCTGCAGCGCCTGCCGTTGCCGGCCGTGATTCTTACACACCGCGGAGCAAAAGCCGAGCTCCCCGCCGACTTCCTGCAGCGTGTCGACACGGTTTATATCGGCCGTTTCGACGACAACCGCCGTCCCGAGAAATCGGGGCGTTATAACCCCAAGTTTATATATCATCTCACATATCTGCGTCCCAAAACGGCGGCGCCTGAGCACACCAAGAATAAATGAACAATACATCCAAATATGATTTCACCGTCATTGTGCCGCTTTACAACGAAGAGGACAACGTCTGGGCGCTTGAAGAGAAACTCGGCGCGTGGCTGAAGGCGGCTCCCGTGCGCAGCTGTGTGCTGTTTGTAGACGACGGTTCCACCGACTCCTCCTTTGAGCGGGTGCGCGAAGTCTGCGGGCGCAATGACCATTTCTACTATCTGCAACTGAGCCGCAATTCCGGTCTTAGCGCGGCGCTGAAAGCCGGCTTCGACGCTGCCGAATCCCCCTGGCTTGGCTATATAGACGCCGATTTGCAGACCACCCCCGAAGACTTCAACCTGCTCCTTTCGCACACCGGCGATTACGACATGGTTATCGGCATACGTGCCCACCGGCGCGACACGGGATTCAAGAAACTGCAGTCGAAGATTGCCAACGGATTCCGGCGCAAGATGACAGGCGACGGCGTGGCCGACACGGGCTGTCCACTGAAAGTCATCTCCACCCCCTTGGCCAAGAAGCTGCCCATGTTCACCGGCCTTCACCGCTTCCTGCCCGCTTTGGGGCTGCTCTACGGCGCGCGCGTCAAGCAAGTGCCTGTGAGGCATTTCCCCCGCACTGCCGGAGTGAGCAAATATCATCTGTGGAACAGGCTCAAAGGCCCCTTCCTCGACTGTTTCGCTTACCGCTGGATGCGTAAGCGCCTTATCGACAATCACATCTCGCAGACGAATCTGTAAACCGCATGCCGCCGCTGGTAGTTACCTTAATAGGATTTTTGGCGCAGGGCCTCTTC
>FR897833.1:19938-23161 GCA_000437495.1 Prevotella sp. CAG:485 | reverse complement strand
CACGCTGTTCTGGGTGCTGTCTGTCATAGCCTCCATCCTGCTGTGCCTCTACGGCTGGCTGCGCTCCGATTTCGCCATCATCCTCGGCCAGATTTTCAGCTATTACATCTACCTGTGGAACCTGCGCATCAAAGGTGCCATGGTGCGCGTGCCCGTGTGGGTGCGAGTGGCGCTGTGCGTGCTTCCCGTGCTCATGGCCATACCCGTGGCAGGCGATGCACCGGCCGTCTACAACCGCTTCTTCGCCAATCCCGATATACCCTTCTGGCTATTGTTTTACGGCTCTGCCGGACAGATTATCTTCACCCTGCGCTTCATCTATCAGTGGTTCTATTCCGTGCGACTGGGACGCAGCGTGCTCCCCGCCGGCTTCTGGGTCATCTCCCTCATAGGGTCGCTCACCATCTGCTCCTACGCCATCTTCCGCGCCGACCCCGTGCTCATAGTGGGGCAGAGCGTGGGCTTGGTGGCCTACACACGCAACCTCATGATTTGGCACCGCGAGAAACGGCGCGAAGTAAAGCAGCCTAAGTAGCTGAATTATAAGGACTTACTTGTTGAAATCAAAACTGCGCAGAGCCTTCAGGTCATCGCTCAGCTGCCTTTGCAGCTCTTCCACCGAGGCAAAACGCTGTTCCGAGCGCAGACGCGCGTAGAAACACACCTTAAGCAGCTCCCCGTAGAGATTGCCGCTGAAGCCGTCGATGTGCACCTCCACACTTAGCGGCGCGTCAGGCGCATCCACCGTGGGACGCCTCCCGATGTTTATCATTGCCGGCAACCCCTTGGCCTTGCCGATGTAAACCCCGGGAGCAGGCTGCATCACCGGCAGCCCGCGGGTGAGCAGATTGGCAGTGGGGAAGCCTATGGTGCGCCCTAACCGTTTGCCGCCAATCACCTCAGCCTCAATGCAGTAAGGATGTCCGAGCATCACCGCGGCAGCCTCCGCGTCACCCCGTGCCAGAGCCTTGCGAATTGCCGACGAGCTGATACCCGGCAGCTGAGGCGCCGCCACAATCTCAATGTCGCAGCCTGCCTCGCGGCACAAAGCCCGATATTCCGTCAGCGCATCCGTCTGCAACGGCGGTTGCTTCGGGTCGCGGTATCCGAAACGGTTGTCATGGCCTAACAGCAGCAGAGCGGCGCGATAGCGGTCATGCAGCATCAGCAGGAAATCCCTTGCCGGCAGGCGTCGCAACCCCTCGTCAAAGGTCAGCTCAATCACCTCGAACCCCATTTGCTGCAGCACATTTCGCCTCTGCGCGGCCGTCTGCAGCGGCTTGGGCGCCCTCTCCGGCGCAATCAGAGCTAACGGATGCGAGGTGAAAGTAACCACCGCCGGACGCAGACCGCGCTCATCGGCCAGCCGTTTCAGCTCGTCGAGCAGCACACGGTGGCCGCGGTGCACACCGTCGAAATTGCCCACCGCAATAGCTCTGTCAGCAGTTTCCACCAATCTCCTTGAGAATTTGCAGCATATCGTGCTGCGGCGTCACCAGCTGCGTCTGCAGCCCTGTGCTTGCAGCCGCTTCCACATTTGCCGGAGCGTCGTCCAGATACAAAACCTTTTTCGGGTCGAGCCCGTAGCGCGTCTGCAGCACCTCGAAAATGCCCTTTTCAGGCTTGCAGCAGTGCTCGCGGAAGCTGGCTATGACGCCGTCGAAGTAATCGTCCATTTTCAGCCCTTCGGCGCGGAAAGCATTGTCAATCCACGAGTTGAACATCACCGGGTTGGTGTTGCTCAGCGCAAACACCTTGCATTGCCGGCGCAGACGGCGCAGAGCCTGCAGACGCTCCACCGGCAGGCTCACAAGAAATTCGTTGAAGGCCTGCTGAATGTCAGTATCGCACTGAGCCAGCGGACAGCGCGGCCTCATGCGGTCAAAGAACTCGGCGGCCGTGATGGCGCCCGATTCAAGCAGAAAAAAATCACCCTTCTGCGTATACTGGTCCAGATAGACGACTATGTCGGCGCAGCCAAGCCGCTCGAAAGCCCGTATGCAGCGCATCCGGTCGAGGTCTATCACCACACCTCCAAGGTCAAAAACAATGGCGTTGTAATTCATAGTCTAAAAATCGTTGCAAAGGTAGCAAGAAAGCTTTGTAGATTAAAATTATTTAGGTAATTTTGCGGTAGAAAGCGTTACATTACTATGAGCAACATCAAGTCTATAGGTATTCTCACGTCCGGCGGCGACGCTCCGGGCATGAATGCGGCGATACGTGCGGTGACCCGTGCGGCCATCTTCGCCGAGTTTAAGGTATACGGCATCTATCGCGGCTACCGCGGTCTGATTACCGACGAGATTCAGGAATTCACCACCCAGAACGTCAGCAACATCATACAGCGCGGTGGCACCATACTGAAAACGGCGCGCTGTCAGGAATGGACCACCAAAGAGGGCCGTCAGTGCGCTTACGACGTGCTGAAGCGCCACGGCATCGACGCCCTTGTGGTGATTGGCGGCGACGGCTCCCTTACCGGCGCACGCATCTTTGCCAACGAATATTCCTTCCCCATAGTTGGTCTGCCGGGCACCATCGACAATGACCTCTACGGCACCGACTCCACCATAGGCTACGATACGGCGCTGAACACCATCATGGAGTGCGTGGACAAGATTCGCGACACTGCCACCAGCCACGAGCGCCTCTTCTTCATCGAGGTCATGGGTCGCGACGCCGGTTTCCTGGCCCTCAACGGCGCCATCGCCAGCGGCGCGGAAGCAGCCATCATCCCCGAGATTGCCACCCAGGATGAGCAGTTGGCACAGCTCATCAAGACGGGTTTCCGCAAGTCGAAGAACTCCTCCATAGTCCTCGTGGCCGAGAGTCCTATCACCGGCGGCGCCATGGGTCTGGCACAGCGCGTCAAGGAAGAGTATCCGGAATACGACGTGCGCGTAACCATCCTCGGCCACCTGCAGCGCGGCGGCTCGCCCACGGCTTACGACCGCATTCTGGCCTCGCGTATGGGTGCCGCGGCCATCGACGCCCTCCTCGACGACCAGCGCAACGTGATGATTGGCATAAAGAACGACGAAATCGTCTATGTGCCCTTCACCAAGGCCATCAAGAACGACAAACCCATCAACGCTGAGCTGCTGAGCACGCTCCGCCGTCTGAGCATCTGATTACCGTCAATACGCCATGGCAGAACTCAACAAACAGGGCACACCGGCGTCCGGAGCCGCCACCAAGGTTCCGGACACGGAAGTGGCGG
>FR897833.1:6120-19926 GCA_000437495.1 Prevotella sp. CAG:485 | reverse complement strand
CGGAAGTGGCGGCGTTGGCAGCCCGCGAGCAGCAGCGTTATCTTGAGCGTGTGCGCCGGGCAAGGCTCATCGGCGGCGTCGCTCACTGGATTGTGTTGGCACTCTCGCTGGCCCTTATCGTCTTCATCAGCTACGACACGTTTGCCGAAATTCCCTTCCTGCGCAACTCCACTTACATGACCTTCCAGTTCTGGGTCTGCGTGGTCTTCATGCTCGATTTCTTCATCGAGCTTACGGTGAGCCTCGACAAGAAGCGTTATCTGCTCACCCACATCCTCTTTTTCCTCATCTCCATACCCTATCTCAACATCTTCCAGATTACGGGGCTGCTCACCGACATCACCGCCCAGCAGCTCTATTTTCTGCGTTTCATACCCCTTGTGCGCGGCGCCTACGCGCTGGCCATGGTGGTGGGAGCGCTGTCGCAGAACCGCGCCACAAACCTCCTCACCAGCTATGCCGCCATTCTCTTCTCCATAATCTACTTCCTGTCGCTCATCTTCTACGAGCAGGAGAAGCCGGTGAACAGCGACGTTACCTGCTACTGGGACGCCCTCTGGTGGACGTGCATGAACGTAACAACCATTGGCTGCTACATCAACCCCATGACGTATGCCGGCCAGGTGAGCGGCGTTATACTGGCTGCTTCGGGCATGCTCATGCTGCCCCTGTTCACCGTCTTTGTTACCTCGGTGGTGAAGAACCATTATCAGGAGCAGGAAAAGCGCAACGAGGAGATTGAAACGGCCTTTGAGCGCACCCGTCTGCACCACGACGAGAAAAAACTGAAATCCAAATCCGAATCCAAGACCGATAATACGCAGTGACACAAGAAGAGTCTGCCAGGTATTTGCTCAACTACGATCCGCGCGTGTCGAAGCGCGTGATAACCCCCGAGCCCCGTACACCGGCCGTGAACATGGTCGATGCCGATGCTCTGGCAGCCGATGAAGAACTGCGCATTGACAAGGCCTACCGCAATGTGGTGAAGGCATATCTGGAGTCTAACCACCGCAAGAAGATAGAAATAATTGAGCGTGCCTATCGCTTTGCCAAGCATGCGCACGCCGGGGTGAGGCGCCGCAGCGGAGAGCCTTACATACTCCATCCCATAGCGGTGGCGCAGATAGTGATTTCCGAGCTTGGCTTAGGCTCCACATCCATCTGTGCGGCGCTGCTCCATGACGTGGTGGAGGACACCGAATATACCCGCGAGGACATAGAGGCCAATTTCGGGCCAAAGGTGGCTTCGATAGTTGAGGGACTGACGAAAATATCGGGCGGCATTTTCGGCAACAAAGCCTCGCTGCAGGCCGAGAACTTCCGCAAACTGCTGCTGAGCATGAGCACCGATGTGCGCGTGGTGCTGATAAAAATGGCCGACCGCCTGCACAATATGCGCACTCTGGGCTCGCTGAGGCCCGAAAAGCAGTATAAGATAGCTGGCGAAACGCTTTATGTCTACGCGCCGTTAGCTCACCGTCTGGGTCTGTTCAAGATAAAGCAGGAGCTTGAGGACCTGGCGTTCCGCTACGAGCATCCGGCCAAGTATACGGAGATAATGGGCCTCATAGAGCAGAGCAGCGAGACGCGTCAGCGCATCGTTGACGAGTTTGTGGCTCCCGTGCGGCAGAAGCTCGACGCCGCCGGCTTCAAGTATGAGATTAAGGCACGCGTAAAGAGCGCCTATTCCATCTACAAGAAGATGGAGCGCAAGAAGCTGGCTTTTCACGACATTTACGATGTCTATGCGGTGCGAGTGGTGTTCGACAACGACGATGACGACGCCGAGACGCTGCGCTGCTGGCAGATTTACACCTTCTTCGCCGAGGGGCACCGTCTGCACCCCGACCGTCTGCGCGACTGGACCGTTACGCCCAAGCCCAACGGCTACCGGGCGCTTCACCTCACTGTGATGGGTCCCGAAGGGCGCTGGATAGAGGTGCAGATTCGCAGCCGCCGCATGGACGAGATTGCCGAATTGGGTTACGCCGCGCACTGGAAGTACAAGACCGGCGAATATGACGAGGAACCGCGCCTGGAAGCGCTGATGAAGAAGGTCAAGGACATTCTGGCAAACCCCACGCCCAACGCCCTCGACTTCCTCGACACGGTGCAGCTAAACCTCTTCTCGGCCGATATCTATGTGTTCACCCCCAAGGGCGACCTGATAACGTTGCCGCAGGGTGCCACCGTGCTCGATATGGCGTTTGCCGTGCACACTCAGGTGGGTATGCACTGTGTGGCCGGCAAGATTCAGCACCGTTTGGTGCCCATGGAACACCGGCTCAGCAGCGGCGACCAGGTGGAGATAATCACTGCCGACGCCCAGAAGCCCGAACGCGACTGGCTCGACCGCTGCCAGACGGCCAAGGCCCGCAACTTCCTGCGCTCTGTGCTGCGAAAGGACAAGAAAGCGCTGACGGAACACGGCAGGCGCCTCTTCGACGAATTTCTGGAGAAGGAGGGTGTGGTGGCCGACTCCGAAACCATGTCGCGCATATTAGCCTATTATCATCTGCACGACCCCGAGGAGCTCTTCCTGATGATGGCAGCCGACGAGATAAACCTTGCCGACACTTCGGCGCTGCGCAACAAGACGGCGAAGACGAGTCCGTCGGTGCTGTCGCGGCTGCTGCGCAACCCCTTCACTCTGCGCCGCAAGCAGAATCACGACAAGAAGCCCACGCCGGTGAACCGCCGCGAGGTCTATGTGCTGCTGCCCAACGCCTCGCCGCCCAACTACCGCATAGAGGCATGCTGCTCGCCGCTGCCCGGCGACGATGTGCTCGGCTTCGTTACGGCCGATGAGCAGGTTGTGGTGCATAAGGCCGACTGCCCCGTGGCGCGCAAGCTCAAAAGCACCTACGGACCGCGCCTTGTGACCACTCGCTGGGAAGGAAAGGCCGACCGGTTTGCCGTGTCGGTGAGCGTTGACGGCATTGACCGCCACGGAATGTTGTCGGACATTGTGCAGGTGGTTACCCTCAACATGGAGCTCAACGTAAGGGCCATGAACATCCGCGCCAAGAACGAAGTCTTTCACTGCGAGATGCAGCTCATGGTCGATTCGGCCGAGACGGTGGAGAACCTCTGCCGCGCCCTCAAAAAAGTTAAAGATGTAAAATTCGCCAACCGCACATCATGACCGAACAAAAACAGCCTCGGCGCATAACCAAGATAATGCTTGTGCGCATAGCTCTGCTTGTAGGAGCTGTTGCCGTCATCCTGGCCGTAATGCCCCGTGCCGGGCATCAGTCGTTCAGCTACGAACTCAATCAGCCGTGGAAGTATCATCTGCTCACGGCCGAGTTCGACATACCCGTGCAGCGCGACAAAGCGAGTGCCGAGCGTCTGCGCGACTCCATAGAGCGCTCGTTTGTGCCGTTTGTGCATTTCAATCACGAGGCGCCGCAGCAGGGCCTTGACCGCTTCCGCACCGCCATTGCCGGCAAAGCTACTCCCGACCAGATTGCCTTTGCCGAGGAGCAGATAAGGCAGGCTTACGCCAACGGCATTCTGCAGCAGGAACTCTACGACAGCGTGCGCCAGAAATCCATGCCGCAGCTCCATACGCTGGAAGACAACAGCGACAATCCCACCACAGCCACCTTCATCGACGTCAGCAATATGCAGTCGCCGCTCACGGCTCTCCGCCACATCGACACACTCTATAGGCAGAAGTACGACGGCAGCCTCATGACCGCCGACCTGGCCAACGCCATAAACCGCGGACTGATTCCAAACATTGTGCCTGACTCGGTTACAAACCAGAAATTCCGCGCCCAGGAGATGCTGCAGGTCAATGCCGCCCAGGGCGTCATAAAAAAGGGTCAGCGTATTGTTGACCTCGGCGAGATTGTAACCCCGCAGATTTACACCAACCTGCAGACATACGAAGAGCAGCTGCGTCTGCGCCAGATGGAGCTGCATCACACATATTTCTTCCTTGGCCAGGGCGTTACGGTGCTTCTCACCCTTCTCATCTTCTATTTCTATCTGGCCAACTGCCGCCCGAAGCTGTGGCGCAGCATACGCGTCATGACCTTCCTGGTGAGCTACATCACCCTCTTCGCCGTGTTTGCCATACTGCTTTTCGAGCGCTTCACCTACGGCATCTATCTGGTGCCGTTTGCCGCCGTGCCCATTGTGGTGATGGTGTTCTTCGACACGCGCACCGGCGTCATGGCGCTGTTGGCCACGGTGCTTATCGCCGCCATGGTGGCCACCTTCCAGTATCAGTTCATCTTCCTGGAGATTACCGCCGGCCTCGCCTCCACATTCTGTCTGCGGCAGCTGAGCAAGCGCTCGCAGCTCCTTTTGGCGGCCCTCATGGCCTTTATCACATACAGCGTGGCATACGCCGCCATACTCCTTGTGGAGGGCGGCAACTTCGAGGCCTTCTCGCCACGCGCCATCGGCATGATGGGCATCAACTCGCTGCTTCTCTCACTGGCTTACTTCCTCATCCTGCTCATAGAGAAGATTTTCGGCTTCACCTCCACCGTAACCCTTGTGGAGCTCAGCGACATCAACAATCCGCTGCTGAGGCGCCTGTCGGAAGAGGCACCCGGCACCTTCCAGCACTCCATGCAAGTGTCGGCCATGGCTGCCGAGGCGGCTCGTGCCATAGGCGCCAACGTGCAGCTTGTGCGTACAGGCGCCCTGTATCACGACATAGGCAAGCTCGATTCGCCTGTTTTCTTTACCGAAAATCAGCACGGCCCGAACCCCAACGACGGCATCCCGCCGCAGCAGGCCGCTCAGAAAATCATCAGCCACGTCAGCAAAGGCCTGCAGCTGGCCGCCAAAGCCAAGCTGCCGCAGGTGATTCGCAATTTCATCAGCGAGCACCATGGCCGAAGCATGGCGCGCTATTTCTATACTCAGGCTGTGAATGCGGCTCCCGAAGGCACATACGTTGACCCGGCACCCTTCACTTATCCCGGTCCTGACCCGCAGAGCGTGGAGACAACGCTGCTGATGATGGCCGATGCCGTGGAGGCCTCCTCGCGGTCGCTCAAAGACTACAGCGAACAGTCTATCTCCGACCTCGTTGACCGCATCATCGACGGACAGGAGAGTCAGGGACTGTACAACGATTCACCCATCACCTTCCGCGACATTCAGATTGCCAAGGACACCTTCAAACGGCGCCTGGCATCCATCTATCATACCCGCGTGGCCTATCCCACGCTGAACCACCCCAACGCCCCGGCAGCTACGAATACCCCGGCACAGTAACGGGCTTCTTATTTGCGCTTACGCAGGCTCGGGAACATCTTGCGCACCCGCAGCAGGGCATGGTCGATGGGCGAGCCGGCTATCACCAACATCGTAGACGCCAATATCAGCGCCGCGCCCAAAATCTCGCGCTCGGAGATATCCTGACCCAGCACAAAAGTGCTGAGCAGAACCGCCGTTACAGGCTCCAAGGCCCCGAAGATGGCCGTTATCGTGGGACCGATATGTTGTATCGCCATTGTGGTGCAACTCAGCGAAATAACCGTGGGTATCAGCGCCAGAGCCAGCAGATTGAGATATTGCACAGCCTTATGGGGCAGCGTAAGGGTGTTGCCGAAGGGTATCATGCACATAAACACCACGCTGCCGAAAGCCAACACGTAAAACAGCTGCACAAGGGTGGGTATGGTGCGCACCACCTTCGACACGTTTATCATCACTATATACAGCGCGTAGGTGAGCGACGAGAGCATCACCAACAGGAAGCCGTAGGCATTGAGACCGCCGCCGTCGCCGTTGCGCATCAGCAACAGCAGACCCGACGCCATCACCACAAGACAGATGCCCGTGGAGACGGCAAATTTCTCATGGAAGAAAAACACCATGAGCAGCGCCACCATGATGGGATACACAAACAGCAGCGTTGACGCCACTCCCGAGTTGATGTAATTGTAGCTCTCAAACAGCGTCAGAGACGATATTGCCATCAGAAAGCCCAACACCGCAAGGGGCTTCAGCTCTGTGGCGCTCACCCTGAGCGAGCGGCCTCGCGTCCACAGCATAAGCGCCAGGATGGGCAGCCCGAGGAGATAACGGAACAGCAATACCGAGTTGGCGTTCATGCCCTCGGCATACAGATTCAGCGCAAAGAGCGGTATGGTGCCGTAAGCCGCCGCAGCCCCCGCCGCCAACAGATAACCTTTCAGTTTCATGTGTCAGTTGCCATTTCCGGCCCTATGGCGGAGGATCTTATTTTGACAGGAATTTCAAGGCTTCGGCAGACAATATGTTTTTGATTTCAGCCACAGGAATGGTGCAGCTTGGCATGCCGGCGCTGTAAGGCGCTATCTCATACGACTGATACTGAATACGCAGCCCATTGGCCGTTACCGACGGCGAACCCATGGGCAGCTCCAGCGAGCCGAAACACATATCCTGCAACTCGCTGCGACTCATGTTATACTCCTTCATCATGGCCTGAATGATATACGGGCGCATCGTCTCGATTCCCGGCAGCATCTCTGAGGTCAGCTCCGTGCCGTCGGCCGACAGGAAAGTGCTGCTTATGCACGACGGCATGCCGTGGGCGCCACCCATATACTGATAGCTCTCGTCGCGCATCGTTATCACCTTATCGTTGCTGTAATCCACCGTTATGGACTGTTGCAGCTCCATGATGTCCTTGCGGGGGCCCACAGCAGCCAACGTCTTCTTTATCAGGGCTTCCGGCGACGTCATCGCCGCGCTGTAGGGGTAGCCGAAGCTGTTGCATATCCATTGGCGAATGGCCGTAACCACAGCCTCGTCGCCCGATACCGGGAAGGCCACCGATATTTTGGAATCCTGCTTTTTGGCACTGTAAGTGCGGAACACCAGATTGCCGCAATACGTTTGTTCCGAGCCTTTTGTGACCACCACGCCCGACGAGGCGCGACGCGCTTTGCTCCGGGTTCGCTTTTTTGCTTCGGCAGTAGACATACCGGCCAACACCACTGCGATGAGCAGAAAAATTTTCAGAGAGTTGCTGAGTTTCATGCTATAGAATTTTTATTTTCGCAGCAAAGTTAGTAAAAATTCCTCCACCGCCAATTTCCGACCCCAATTACCCCAATTACCCCAATAGACCAATAAGACCAATAAGACCAATAAGACCAATAAGACCAATTAGACTAATAAGACTAATTAGACCAATTAGACCAATTAGGCCAATTAGGGTGCATTTTGCAGGGAGGGAAAATTTACGTAACTTTGCGGTGGAAGTTCCTCTCTGACACAATGAAACATTTGCACATCACCATAAGATATTTTTTGTTATTCTGGCTTGCGGCGGCGGCTCTGTCGGCTCACGGCTTTTCATATCACTTCGGCCCCGACAACAGCGCTGATATGCTGAAATGTCGTATCTTCGACGCCAATGCCGACGGATATACCTGGAAATTCTCGTCGCGCGGCCCGGAGCTGCTCTATGAGGGCAACAACAACGATGCCGACGAATACATCTTTCTGCCGCCCGTGCAGATTACCGATACCGGCACATACCGGCTTTCGTTTCTGTCAATGCGTGATGCTGTGCCGCAGCGTCTTACGGTGGGTTATGCCACACGTCAGTCGGTAGCGTCGGTGGTGCCTGTGCGCACGCTGACCACAGAAATGTCGGCCAACGACTACACGCCCGTGGGCGCCGATTTCCATTTCAGCGCTCCGGGCGCCTATTATCCGGTGCTTCATCTCACCACACCCGGCGAGGGTCTTGCGGTGCGTTGCCGCGATTTCCGCCTTGCCAAGGCTGAGACAGGCGGACGCTCGGTGCCCCTGTCGCTGACGCCTGACGTCGCTGAGGCGTCGGAGTTTGACGTGCTCGACGGTGACGCCGACGGCTTTTCGTGGCATTATGAGGCCGACAGCGCCGTGTTTCGCGTGGAAGTATGTCATAAGCCCAAGGCCAACGACTGGCTGATGCTGCCGCCGGTGAGAATGGCGGCCGGCAATTATGCCTTTTCCTTTGACGTCAGTCCCAACGGGGGGGCGGCGGAGCCTTACGAGGTGCTTCTGAAGCGTGCCGAGGCCGATTCGGCGCAATGGCAGCCTCTGGTGCGGCATCCCGGCCTTGTGAAGCAGCGTCGCGAAACGGCCCTTTTCACCATCTCCGACTCGGCACTATACTGCGTGGCAGTGCGCTACACAGGCACCGGCGGCTCGGGCAGCGGGCTCACCGTGCGCCGTTTCTCCATTGACCGCTCAAACGACTCAGCCATCACCCTGCCCGGAAGCGTGAAGACTGACACCCTGCTCACAGACGGCAAAAATCCGTGGCTGATTCTGCCCCCTTTCCGCGCTCCCCGTTATAAAGCGGTGTGTGTGGAGGTGAGGTATAGAGGTACCTCGCCGCAGTCGCCTGTCTTTGAGATGTACAGCGGACCTGTAAACGACACCACCCTCTTCACTAAATTGTCGGCCTCATACGATGTGGTGAACAGCGAGCTGCGCAGCAAGACTCAGCAAATCTATTACGGCGACGACGCGCAGATGGTCTTCGCCCTGCGCGTCCGCAACGGCTCGGCCGTGATAGGCGACATAAACATCGACACAGTATATAATCCCCTTCCCGGCCAGGGCATTCCCTATAGCTTTGGGCGCGACACCGTATTGGAGTTCCCGGCGCTCTTCGGGCCCGTGTGGGTTGAGCGGCAGAACAATGCCCTGCAGCTTCAGATAAAGGCTAAGGGAGGCTACAGGCTTTTCTACGGCAAGCGCCCCTCGCTGAGCGCCATGACAGAGCTTCATCCCCTGCAAAGCGCCGATTCCGCCGAGCAGCAGTTTCTTGCCGCCCCCTTGGGGTTAGCCATGCATTATCTGGCGCTGATACCCGACAGCGTGGTGCATCTGCAGCAGATAGACATAAGAGAGAGCAGCTATCAGTGCAACGGTCCGGGGATGCCGCGCGTCAAGGCGCATCCCATAGCGCTGCCGGGCGGCGAGGTGGAAGCCGAGGTAGTGCTTCCCGCCACCAATCTGGCCGGCAACAGGCTGTGGCCCGACGAGCTGATATTGCTGCGCGTTACGTCGCCCTGCGACACCGTGTCTTCCTCCGGCTACAGCGGCGATACCCTGCGTTTGCGCCTGCGTGCCGGCGAAGGAACGGTGAAGATAAAGGCTCAGTTGGGCACATGGCCCGGATGGGGTCCGGAAGGGTTCTGCATGGTGAGAAGCGGCAATGACGCCCCGGCGCGTCTGACGATTCTCTCGGCTGCCGCCGACGCCGACAACATGGGCGCGCTGCTGACCTGGCACGCCGACTCGGCCGGCGTTAACGGCGGATATGTAAATCCCGACTCGCTCCGTTACCGCATTGATTACCGCCTTGCCGACGGCTGGATAACGGCCGACACGGTAAGCGGCGAAAAGTGCCATATCCGTCCGGCGCTCACGGAGCAGGACAACACCCAGCGCATCATGCAGTGGCGCGTTACGGCCTTCAACACTTTGGGCGAGTCGCAGCCCGACAGCATTGGCCTGCTCATGGGCAAGCCCCTGCCGCTGCCCGTAACGGAGAATTACCGCCCCGGAATGAAGAGGCTGTTGCCGTGGATGCTTACCGGCAAGGGGCAAAGCACCCTTCTGCCCGCCGGCAGCGACCCCGCCAGGCCCTTTAACCACCCTCTGCAGGTGGAGGGTGAAGCCGGAAGCGCCATTATGCTCCCCGCCTTCGTGCCTCAGCAAGACACAAAACTGAGCCTGCGCGTGAAGAGCGGCCAAACCCCCGATTTGGCAATAATAATGCAGCAG
This sequence comes from Prevotella sp. CAG:485, assembly GCA_000437495.1. Taxonomy (GTDB): domain Bacteria; phylum Bacteroidota; class Bacteroidia; order Bacteroidales; family Muribaculaceae; genus Lepagella. The sequence goes on along the minus strand of FR897833.1, from coordinate 10,176 downwards.
AAGGGCGTGGAACATACGCTCGACACCATACCCCTTTCCATAATGGGCAAAGGATGGTATGAGGTTTATCTGCGGTTGCCCGACAGCCTCGCGTCACTGCCGGCAGTGCGCCTGATGCTGAAGCCCTTAGCCAAGACCCCTTACACATTGGCTGTTAGCGAATACATCAGCACCACCCTGAACGGTACCCCGGCTCTGAACTGGGTCAGCCGCCCGGACACCCTTACGCTTGGGGAGGGCAACATAATCAAGGCTCAGTTTATCAACAAGACGGCTAACGAGCTGCGTTTGCCGGCGCCGCGTCTGAGGCTTCTCTCGCTGCATGCCGACAAGACGGTATATGCCTCGGAAGCCCCGTCGGAAGTGCTGCTGAAGCCCGGACAGAGCATTGCGCTGACTTACCGGTTCAGTATGCCGGCGGAGTTCTACGGCACCACGGTGTCGGGCACCGTAGCCGTTGTAGACACGCTGCAGAAGGTGGTTGCGCAGCTCACCCAGAGTTTTGCCGTGGAGGCCGGCGAGCAGCCCGTGGTAGTAGACCTGACCGCTGAGGCGGATGTCGCTCCGAGTGCCGCCGTGATGCTGCGATGGGGCGAACCGGTGTGGCAACCCCTTGACAGCCGCCGCAGCGGATATTTCGACTCGTGGTTTGTGGTCTATCGCGACTCGCTGCCCGTGGCCGACAATATCTCCGGCTGCCAATACACCGACAGCGTGCCCGAGCCTGGCCGGTATGTGTATCATGTGGCGCTGTGCAAAGGGGCGATGATTTATCCGCTGAGTAACCCAGCGTACATCTATATGTCGGCTGAACAGCTTGCCGTGCAGGGAGTTACGACCGATGTCGCGCGTATAGAACCGGTGATGCAGGGTGTGCGCGCTTCAGGTCTCTGCGGCAGCAGGCTCAGCATAGCCGCTCCCGACGGACGACTCGTGCTGACACGGCTGATAACCGCCGACGACGAGGTGATACCCCTTGAGCCGGGGCTGTATATCATCAGCTCCGACAAAACATCGCCTATTAAGATTGCTGTGAGATAAGGGTACCCCCCCTGTCAGTCAGGCCGTTCAGGCAACCCTGTCAGTCAACCCTGTGTCCGCGCAGGGTAGCCGACGAGGCCTCTTCCACCTCCACCTCAACAAGGTCGCCCGGACGGGCGTTGCCGCGCGGGAAAATCACTACCTTGTTCTGCGTGGTGCGACCGAAGTATTCTTCCGCATCACGTTTCGACGGACCCTCCACGAGTACCACGAAGCGCTTGCCGATGTCGGCGCGGTTGGAGGTCAACGACAGCTCATTCTGCAGAGCTATCATGCGGTTGAGGCGTTCAATCTTCACCTCCTCAGGCACATTGTCGGGCAGATGCTGCGAGGCGAAAGTGCCCGGTCTTTCGGAATATTTGAACATGAAGGCGGAGTCGAACCGCGCCTCGCGCATCAGGCTGAGCGTCTGCTGAAAATCCTCTTCCGACTCATTATGGAAGCCGGTGAAGAGGTCGGTGGAGAGCCCTGCGTCGGGGAGGATGCGCCTGATGGCGGCCACACGGTCGAGATACCATTGGCGCGTATATTTGCGGTTCATCGACTTGAGGACGCTGTCGGAGCCGCTCTGCACAGGCAGATGGATATGGCGCGCTATGTTGGGATGGGAGGCCATGACGTGAAGCGTGTCGTCGCTCATGTCCTTGGGGTGCGACGTGGTGAAGCGGATACGCATATCGGGCGCCGCCTCAGCCACCATGGCAAGCAGTTGCGGAAAACCTATCACCCGGCCCTGCCCGTCGTCGTAATGATAAGAGTTGACGTTCTGGCCAAGCAGCGTGGCCTCGCGGAAGCCCTTCTGCCTCAAATCCTCCAGCTCGGCAAGGATGCTCTGCGGGTCGCGCGACCGTTCGCGGCCGCGTGTGTAGGGCACTATGCAGTAAGAGCAGAAATTGTTGCAGCCGCGCATTATGGAGATGAAGCCCGAGATTCTGTTTCCGGCCAGACGCCGCGGCATAACCCCTGCGTAAGTCTGCGTCAGACTCAGATCCACATCCATGGCCGGGATGCCGGCTCTGGCGCTGTCGAAGAGCTCGGGGAGCGACAGATATGAGTCGGGGCCGGCCACCACATCCACGCCGTAATCGGCAATGAGACGCTGCTTCAGGCGCTCAGCCATGCAGCCAATCACCGCAATGAGAATCTTGCGGCCCTGTTTGCGTGCCAGCGCCTTCCAGCGTGCAATGCGGCCGTAAATCTTCTGTTCGGCATTTTCGCGGATAGAACACGTGTTTATCACCACCGCATCGGCCGATTCGTCGTCGGCGTCGTCCTTAAGAAGCTCGTAACCTGCTGAAAATAAGAGAGATGCGACCACCTCGGAGTCGGCCACATTCATCTGGCAGCCAAAGGTTTCAATGCGCACATTCAGAGGTTGTGTGCAATTTTTTTCAAAAGAGAGCGATTTTTCTTGTCCGGTCTTATTCATGTTCCGCAAAAAATACTTAATTTTGTGCAAAATTACCATTAAAATCTAAACGTTACAAATGAGCATACCATTTATCACGGCAGAAGAGGCCGCCCGAGTGATCAAAAACGGGGATAATGTGGGGCTTTCGGGCTTCACCGCCTCCGGCACGCCGAAAGTTGTAACGGTGGCCTTGGCCGAGATGGCCAAAGAGCTCCATGAAAAAGGCGAGGAGTTTAAAATCAACCTTTTCACGGGTGCTTCGACCAACGACCATGTAGACGGAGAACTGAGCCGCGTAGACGCCATCAACCTGCGTACGCCTTACCAGAGCCATCCCGATTCGAGAAGGCTCTCCAACACGGGCCACATGCACTACTTCGACACGCACCTGAGCCATCTGAGCCAGGATATGCGTTATGGCTTCTACGGCGACATCGACGTTGCCATCATCGAAGTAACCGAGATGAGCCCTAACGGCGAATTCATCCTTGGCGCCGGCATGGGCATGGCTCCCACTCTGGCAATGATGGCCAAGAAGGTCATCATTGAATACAGCTCCTACTACAAGACCTCTTTCCGAGGCTTCCACGACAACTACGTACCCCTTGACCCGCCTCACCGCCGGGAAATACCCATCTATAAACCTAACGACCGCATAGGGTCAACGGTTTTGAAAATCGATCCGGCAAAGATTGTGGGCATAGTGCCGTCGAACGCCTCCGAGAGCATCAAGCCCTTCACGGCGCCCGACGAAATCACCCAGCGCATAGGCGACAACGTCTGCCACTTCCTGGTTGACGAACTCCGCCGCGGCCGCATCCCCAAGGAGTTCCTTCCCATCCAGTCGGGCGTGGGCAACGTGGCCAACGCTGTGCTGTTCGGACTGGGCGAGAACCCCGAAGTGCCGCAGTTTGAGATGTACACCGAGGTAATCCAGGACGCAGTGCTCACACTCATGGAAGAGGGCAAGTGCAAATTCGCATCTACCTGCGCACTGACCTTCTCCGACCAGACCATGCTCCGCTTCATGGAGGAGATTGACTACTTCCGCGACAAAATCATCATGCGCCCCGGCGAAATCTCCAACCACCCGGAAATTGTGCGCCGTCTGGGCCTTATCGCCATGAACACGGCTCTGGAGGCCGACATCTTCGGCAACGTCAACTCCACCCACGTGCTCGGCTCAAAGATGATGAACGGTATCGGAGGCAGCGCCGACTTCAGCCGCAACGCTTACCTGAGCATCTTCTCCTGCCCCTCCATCCAGAAGGGCGGCAAGATTTCAGCCATCGTGCCCATGGTCAGCCACATCGACCACTCGGAACACAGCGTCAAGGTGATAGCCACCGAACAGGGCGTTGCCGACCTGCGCGGCAAAGACCCCATGCAGCGTGCAGAATGTATCATTGAAAACTGCGTACACCCCATGTACAAAGAGATGATGTGGGATTACCTGAAGCTCTGCCACCAGAAACTTCACATCCCCAACACCCTGCCCGCCGCTTTCGCCCTCCACGAAACATTCATGGAGAAAGGCGATATGAGCCTAACCGACTTCTCGCGCTTCGGCTGCTAACTCCCGCTCACACAGCATAATAAGGCCT
>FR897833.1:0-6084 GCA_000437495.1 Prevotella sp. CAG:485 | reverse complement strand
GGGCAAGCCCGGCAGGCCTTATTAGCTATTGCTCTTATAAGATTTATAAGATTTATAAAATTTATAAGCCTTATAAGCCTAATTATCCTGCTTAGTGTCGCCAGAAGGCCGGGGTAAAGAGCGTAAGGAAAGCAAATAGCTCCAGACGGCCGGCCAGCATATCGAACATCATCACATATTTGAGCACGTCGTGGAGAGAGCCGAAGCCCGCGGCGGTGATGCCGTAGCCGAGCCCGTTGCAGCCCACCGCGGAGGCCGAGAGGAACACCGAATCGGCAAAGTCATAGCCGCAGAACACCGCCACCAGCACGGTGAGGGCAATCAGCAGCATATAGATGGTGAAGAAAGCCGCAATGCGGTGCATGACAGGCGCTTTGAGCACCTCCGGGCCGATGCGTACCACAAAAGCACGGTGCGGATGAATGGTGCGCAGCAGATTGTTGCGCAGGTTAGAGCGCAGAGCCATCAGCCGGTCAATCTTCACGCCTCCCGAAGTTGACCCGGCGCAAGAGCCGGCAATCATCAGCAACACCGTGAGCGTCATGGCCGCCGGCCCCCATTGGTTGGCGCCGGGCACCGTGAAGCCCGTGGAAGTGATTGCCGACACCGTATGCTCAAGCGTGTTGAGGCCGAGGTTGCGGAAGGTAGGCTCCACGTTGCCCTGCAGCCACGTGGCAAGCGCCATAAGAGCCCAGAAAGCCAGTATGACGCCGAAATAACACCGCGCCACCGCGTTGGCCGCCAGGTCGTGAAAACGGCGGTGTATAGCCCCGTAGAGCAGCATGAAATTGACGCCGCCCACCGCCATGAAGATGGTCAGCACCCAGTCGGCATATTCCGAATGCCAGTAGGCCAGACCCGCGTTGTGAGTGGTGAAGCCGCCCGTGGAGATGGCCGTAAACGTCTGGCACACAGCGTCGAAGAGCGACATAGGACCTGCCCACAGCAGCAGAATGCAGCAGAGAGTCAGCGCCGAGTAAACACGCCACAGCGACAGCACCGTCTGCCGTATGCGCGGATGCAGCTTGGTGTGATAGATGCCCGTGGCTTCGGCATGAAACATAGATATGCCCTCGTCGCGGTTCAGCGCCGGTATGGCGGCAAGCATGAAGAAGATGATACCCAGACCCCCTATCCACTGCATCAGCGCCCGCCAAAGCAGGATGCCCCGTTCCAGCCCGTCAACGTCGGCATAAACACTTGCGCCCGTGGTGGTGAAGCCCGAGATTGTCTCGAAGAGAGCGTCGGTGAAGCTGAGAGGCGCCGGACCCATGACAAAAGGTATCAGCCCTATGACACTGAAGATTATCCACACCAGCGCCGTGAGGGCAAAGCCTTCGCGAGCCCGAATGCGCAGACGAATGCGCCGCGTAGTCAGCTCCGTAAGCGCAAAAACCGCCAATGCCGCCGCCGTAGCCACCGCAAAGCCGGGCCAGTCGGCTTCGCGGCCAAACAAAGCCACCGCAAGAGGGATGCTGAGCAACAGCCCCTCGACGCCTACCAGACGGCCCATGACGCGGGCCACCGCCTTATAGTTTAACGCTCCATGCATCTGTGGTTCGTTTAATCAGGCAAAATTATAAATAAATTCTGTTACAGAGAAATTATTCAAACGACGATGACTGCGGCAGAAGATGCAAGAATGACAGAGTTTGGGAAATATGACACCTTGCTCTTCAAATCCTTTTCTTTTGTTCGTTAGTCAAGGCAGAATTAACAGTCTGCAAAGGTAAGCCTATTGCAAAATGATACAGATAATTTCACAGTTGTAGTTGCAAATCTTAAATTACCACTTGCTTATAGATTGGAGCAGCCATGATTTTATTTTGAATCCATTAATGGTTATAAGATTTTTTGGAGATTTTTTTTACAAAGTATTGCATAGATTAAAATAATATATTATCTTTGCAACATTAGACAGAAATGTTAATGAAGATGAATCTAAAAATTACAAGATGAATCTAAAAATTACTATTGTATTTGTTGTGATGCTGGTTGCTTTGCAATCCTGCAACTCAGATGACATGACGGCGCTACAAAAAGATCCGTTACCTGAAGCAAATACGCATGTAAGCATGGATCAAGCTCGTCAGCGTTTGATCAAAGTCCTGGGCAAAACAGAGCCTGCCACACGAGGTTTTTCCGTAAATATCGGAGAAGGCATCGCACTTAACAAAGAAGCTGAACACTCACCCGTGCTCAAGGAGATGAAGCATGGTATTACTACTTCACCATAAACAATGGTGAGAAATTCGCAATAATGAGCGCCCGAAACGATCTTCCGGAACTGCTTGCCATAGGCAATGGAACTCCTGAAAAAGATGATCCGACAGCTATTGTGCCGGACACATTGCGTTGGAATATCAATAATATAGCCAGAGGAAAACAACTTCCCGTAGATTCCACCTGGCTTTCGGAAAATGACACGGTCTTTTATGTAAGGGGAGAGACACACTATACTTTCCCTTATCGTCACTTGTGCCCTGTAAAGTGGGATCAATGTGCTCCGTACAACAAATTTGTTGAATTTGATACGATTTTAGGAGAAACCCCAAACGCAGGCTGCGTTGCTACGGCGACAGCCCAATTCATGGCAAGTGTAAAATGCCGTCCAACACACTATAAAGAAGTATATTTTGACTGGGATACATTGGTGAAATATCCTACGACTGAATCCTTAGTCAATCATCCGGAAGTGTTAGACAGTGTAGCTAAACTGCTGATATATCTTGGTGAGAAAGAGAATCTGAATATGAAATACGGAGGGGATGATCATGGATATACTTCCACTGCCAGTCCGTATAATATTCCACGCACCCTGTTGAATTTTGGCTTTGCTAAAGGTGGCAGTTATGTGCCATTCAGCGTAGGTGCTGTGATAGGTGAATTTGAAGAAGGATATCCTGTTATAATGAGAGGACACAGCTCTGTCCTTCCCAGTGGGCACCAATTTATTCTCCAAGGCTTAATGAAAGCTGAAACCATAGTAGGCGTATATAACCGGAAAGAGATGATCGATAGTTATACCGAAGTAATTTATTATTTCGATGTAAATTGGGGATGGGGAGCCCGTGGAGACGGCTATTATCTCTCAACAGGTTTCAACTCATTGGTTCCTCCGGATTATAATCCGGATAATAATCCGAGCATCCCGGATGATGATAGCTGGGGAGGTAATTTTGATGGCTATAATGAAGTTCTAGTAGGAGCCCGTTACAGATAAAGAAATTAATCCAAATACCGACCAACATGAAAACAACTACAAAAATGCTATTGGTGCTTATAGCACTCTTGGCTCAGATAAGCATCACTGCCTGCAGCGATGACGGACCCGGAAGGGAAGACGATCCGGAAGAATGGCGAAAAGATCTGTTTGCACAAAAGAATTTGATGTGCCACGCCCCTATGTGTGGCATACCGGATTTAAGTTTTACGCCGTCAATAGGTATTGTTGACCAAAACAACAAGGACCTTCTTGATCCGAAGAATCCGAATAATGTTCTGAAGAGTGATTTCTACTTCGAATATCAAGGAAATAAATATTTCTATGGCGATACCAACTTTCCTGTGGCCGGAATGACCAAAAAAGTGACGAATTATATGGGTAAAGACCGTTATACCTATAGTATTGCCCCATTCAGACTTCAGGCAGAAGAGGTATTGGAAATGAAGCAGCCCCTTGACATCAAATATGATTTTGTATGGCCCTCGCAAAACATCCGCCACACCGTGAGGACTTATGTGGAGCCGAATACGGAATACACAAAACAATTCGAGGAATTTATGGCCGACACTGCCAACAAAGAACTCGTATCTATAGAAGTGTACAAGTACGGCTTATGGGTCGACGGGGCGTCCTATCCTCCCATGGGTCCGGGACGCTGGTTCAAAATTGTTGTGGACTCCAACAAATAGACTGACAATAGACAGCGAATACTGCGCTGACAGCAAAAAAGAGGGTGTGTCAAAATTCCGACACACCTTTTTTGTTGTTGAAATTTTGTTTGCTTGTAGGGACGCACGGCTCGTGCGTCCGCCATTGCAGCGACATATTGTTGATGAAAAAACGTGTTTATAAAACATATTGACGGACGCTTGAGCCGTGCGTCAATACAAGCATTTAATTTGAAACCCTCCTCTGTGTAGACTCGAACGAAAATATTTTGAGCGTTATACATTCAGCTATTTTGAAATTGACGAGTTATTAGTTATCTTTGTACCTGAAAAAGAAGTAAGGTTGAAAATGAAGATAGAAGAAAAGATAGCACAGGGCGTCAGAGAGGCCGTAAAGGCTCTCTATGGCGCGGATATAGACATAAAATCGGCTATGCCGGGCGCTACCCGCAAGGAGTTTGAGGGTGATTACACGGTGGTGGTGTTTCCGTTCCTGCGAGCGTCGAAGCAGAAGCCGGAGGCCACGGCTCAGGCAATAGGGGAGTGGCTGGTGCGGAATGTAGACGTTGTTACAGGTTTCAATGTGGTGAAGGGCTTCCTGAACCTGACCGTGGATGCTGCCTTCCGCCGCACTGAGCTGCTGGAACAGGCGGTCGACGAGAATTTCGGCTTCACCGCCGCCACTGCCGACTCGCCGTTGGTGATGGTGGAGTATTCGTCGCCAAACACCAACAAACCCCTGCATCTGGGCCATGTGCGCAACAATCTGCTGGGCTATTCGCTGTCGAAGATTCTGGAAGCCGCCGGCAACCGGGTGGTGAAGACGAACATTGTCAACGACCGCGGCATACACATCTGCAAGTCGATGCTGGCATGGCAGAAATGGGGCGACGGCTGCACGCCGGAGTCGACGGGCAAGAAGGGCGACCATCTGATTGGCGATTTCTATGTATTGTTCGACAAGCATTACAAGGCCGAGGTGGCCGACCTGATGGCTCAGGGCATGACGGAGGATGAGGCCAAGAACGAGGCGCCGCTGATGCGCGAGGCCCGCGAAATGCTTGTGCGCTGGGAACAGAACGACCCGGAGGTGCGCCGTCTGTGGCAGACCATGAACGGATGGGTATATGAGGGCTTCGATGAGACTTACAAACGTCTCGGCGTGGGCTTCGACAAGATATACTACGAGAGCGAGACGTATCTGGAAGGCAAGGAGCTTGTGCTCAAGGGCCTGGAAGAGGGCAAGATGTACCGGCGCGAGGATGGCTCCGTATGGGCCGACCTGAAGGAGAACGGCCTCGACGAGAAGCTGTTGCTGCGCAAAGACGGCACGTCGGTGTACATGACTCAGGACATAGGCACGGCAAAGCTGCGTTATCGCGACTTCCCCATCAATAAAATGATATATGTGGTGGGCAACGAGCAGAACTATCACTTCCAGGTGCTGAGCATACTGCTTGACAGGCTCGGCTTTGAGTGGGGCAAGGACCTGACTCATTTCTCGTATGGCATGGTAGAGCTTCCCAGCGGCAAGATGAAGAGTCGCGAGGGCACGGTGGTGGATGCCGACGACCTGATGGACACCATGGAGCAGCAGGCTGCGGAAACGGCCGCCGACCGCTTCAAGGACATGACACCGGAGCAGGCCCGCGAAACAGCCCGTATGGTGGGCATGGGCGCGCTGAAATATTTCCTGCTCAAGGTCGACCCCAAGAAGAATATGCTCTTCAATCCGGCCGAAAGCATTGACTTCAACGGCAACACGGGTCCCTTCCTGCAATACACTTACGCACGTATTCAGAGCGTGTTGCGGCGTGCCGGAGAAGTAAAGGTGGCCGACTTCAACGCAGAGAACGTGGCTGTGCCGAGCGACAAGGAGGCTACCCTGATACGCAAGGCCGGCGATTTCCCCGGTGTGGTTAAGGAGGCGGCACGAAGCTATTCGCCGGCACTGATAGCAAATTATTGCTACGACCTGGCCAAGGAGTACAATCAGTTCTACCACGACTATCCCATACTGAAGGAGGAGGATACGGCGCGGCGCAATCTGCGTCTGCTGCTGTCGTACACCGTGGCGCGCACACTGAAAAGCGCCGCTTCGCTGTTAGGCATGGAAATGCCCGAAAGGATGTAATTTTTATGCCTCACGGCGCGTTATAACGATATAAAATTTGAAAACAATGGATAACT
>FR897832.1 GCA_000437495.1 Prevotella sp. CAG:485 | reverse complement strand
TCATCAGACGATGATCCGAAGCCAATTCAGGATGCTCCTCGGTCAATGATTACCGAGTTCATAGCTCCTCAGTCTCTGTTTCACCAGCAGTCGGACTTTAATGTCGAATTCGTGAAAAATGAGAAAACAAATATGATTGACGAAATCAGAATTCTTGATTTCACAATCATAGGCCAAGGTGAAAGTATTGACTACGCCAGTCGTCCAAAACTGTTTGTTGAGACGCTTCAGGAAATTGGCGATACCTGTGCTCCTGAAAACCTTCCTGAAGAAGCATGGAATTATTGTCCCTCTATTATTCCGGTCAGCACAATCAATATTTTCATTGATGATGCAAATGAGGCTCTGAACTTAGTGGAGAATGAAGAGTGTTCAAAATACTTTGAAATCTCGTATGTTTCGTACTATGATTTCATCAAAAACGGATATTCATGGAAAGGAATCGAGAAACCCGGTCCTATCTATAAGATGTCTATTGAGGATTTCAATAGATTAGGGGATAAAAAATTGGTGGATATGAACAACATAAAGTTGCATCTGCCAAAGGAACTTCAGACTATTGAAGCAAACAATCGCTATTTAATAGAACTGAAATATGCTGACGGAACTGTCTACAAATTCAGATGTGAACCTGTTCCGTTTTTAATGTGGGACAGACTGTGGAACATTATGAAAGATTACAACACTGGTTTTCTTACTGAGTTCCCTAACTGGAATCTTTTAAAAGCTCCCCGAAAATGAAAAGAAATATAATAGGATATCTATTGCTGTTAATTGCAGCTGTGTCTCTGAACAGTTGTTCGGATGACAATGAAGATACCCCCGAACAGAAGAAGCAATATTCTTCGCTGGTATCCGAATTCCTCGAGACGTACAATTTCAAATCAACTGAAACATTGAACGAGGATCTGAAAGTTGACCTATACGGCAATGTTATTCAAATAGTAGGAGTGCAGTCTTACGAAGCCATTGATTACAATGCGAATGTAATGGGCACAGGGCCAAAGGTTAAAGTAACTGTGGGTAAAACTTACAATCAAGAGAACAACAGTCATAATTTTAACAGACTGTTGGAGAAATATGGTGATACTCATTGTGAGAGTCAAGTGTTTGATGGAACCCAATATCCATACAGACCTCATCCCTATGGCATTACAAGCATCAGTTTCACGCTTGAAGACAAATACACCTCCGAGCCTCCCTTAATCACTTATAATCCGAAAGATCCACGGATGCCACCCTATAATAAAAATTATCCGTTAAACAGCGATTGCTCTTCGCTTTTCAAAATACGTTACCGCACGTATTACGATTATATCAAGAACGGATATTCCTGGGAAGGTCTTGGCACCACTTCTCCATGGAAGGAAATGGAACTTACGGAATTCAACAGGCGTGGAGGCGACAACCTCATAGATATGAGCTGTATCTACCTTATAGTTAAGGAAAGGCCGTCTTACTATTATTTACAGCCATGGCACTTAGGCATGATAATGATATTTGACAATGGCAAGACCAATATTCGCAACAGCGACCTCAAGATACTGCTGGACATTAGACCGCTGTAATACAAGCCGCAGAAACGGAGTAAACAACATAGGAAACGAGCTCATAATAATTTGTGGGCTCGTTTCCTATAATCTTTATCCGAACGAACCGAAAAGGAAAGACTACGATTCTATTCTTTAAGCCTTCCTGTCAAATACATCTGGAATTTAAGGTACTTAAAAGTGTTTGTTGCGATTGTCCATGCAAAAAGATAGTCAAAAGTTAATGAGTATTAAATTACAAAAGAGCTTTTGGGTGTTAAAATTTTTTAGTTTAAATTTGCAAACGAATAATAAATTTTTTCCTAAAATAGCGAACCAAAAATCAAACCAACCAAAAATGTATACAACAAACAGAGTTATTATTTTTCTTGCGTTGCTGATCGGCTTCATCCTCTCAGCATGTTCGTACGATGACATTGTCATGGATATTGTCCGAGAGCAAAAAGATGTACAGCGAACCCAG
>FR897831.1:7695-22437 GCA_000437495.1 Prevotella sp. CAG:485 | reverse complement strand
CTCAAAAAATTTTTAGCGGACAGTAATATAATTTTTTCAGCAAAAATAATTGCGTCCGCAGTGTGGACGCTATTCAACGGGATCCAAGATACTTCTTGGGAAGTGAGAGGTTGGAGGGGGGTGGAGAGGCAAGTTAGTGAGGGGGCAGAGGAGGGCCGGAGGGGGTTGGCGGTGAAAGATGTTTTTTGTATCTTTGTAACCGCATTTTAACAACCGACCCCAATGTCTGCCACTTTAATCAACACCAGTACAATACCTTATCGCGACATGGTCTTTATGGTCTATTTTAAGACTATGAAGAGCATACGTTATCGGCTGGCTTCGGGCTATCACAACATCGTGGAAATGTCTGTGCCGGCCTCGCTGAGCGAAGATGATGTAAGACGTTATATAGAGCAAATCTACCCCTCTGTGCTGAAGATGCAGCAGAAACAGCTGCAGAATGCCGACAAGGAGGTAACTCGCCCCGATTCAGCCACTTACTCGGCCTGGTGCGACCGATTGGATACGCTCATCCGCGGTGTTCAGCGCGAGATGCAGCTTCAGGCGCGGCGTTACTCGCTGCGGTATATGCGCTCGCGGTGGGGAAGCTGTAAGCCCGCCACCAAGAGCATCACGGTTAACATTGCTTTAGCGTCGCTGCCCATTGAGTGTACGCATTATCTGTTGGTGCATGAGCTGTCGCATCTGGTGCATCCCAACCATACGCCGCAATTCTGGCAGCATGTGGAGCGCTATTTCCCCGATTACCGACGTGTGAGGGCCTTTCTGCGCACTCGGACAATAGTTATGTAATATGGCCGAAACCGATCTCACTATTCTGACTCGCGATTATGCCTCGCCGGTAGGTAATCTGACGTTAGGCTCCTTTCAGGGGAAGCTCTGTATGTGCCTCATAAGCAATTGTCGTACTGCCGCCAAAACTTTGTCGCGCATAAGGCATTACAGCGGCGCTGAAGTGATTTCAGGCACTGACGCTGTGTTGGAAGAGGCTGCCCGTCAGCTCGATGCATATTTTGCGGGTCGCCTACGGGTCTTTGACCTGCCTTTGCTCTTTTTCGGCACTTCTTTTCAGCAGAGTGTCTGGGAAGGGTTAACGCGGATTCCCTGTGGCCACACTCTCTCATACGGTGAGATGGCGCGGCGCATCGGCTTCCCCAGGGCCACCCGGGCTGTGGGCACAGCCGTCGGCGCCAATCCGTTGGCCATAATAGTGCCTTGCCACCGTGTCATCGCCTCTTCGGGCGCTCTCGGCGGCTATGCAGGCGGACTGGAGATGAAGCAGGCGTTGCTCTCTTTGGAACGCTCAACGCAGAATATATTTACAAATAGCAACAAATATTGATTTTATGGCTAAGAAATCCAAGACTTTCTCACATATTGAAGCCACCGATGCTTTGGAGCGGTTAGGCCAGCGCGGCACTTCTGCCCAAGAGTTTGTGTATGACCTTTTGCGCATCTTTGCTCATTGGGGCGACGGGCAGGTGCGCCGTGCCAAGGAGGGTCCGGGCAATGCCTCCAAAGATGGCCGAACGCTTGTTGTAAAGGATCTGATAGCTTACCGGCCTATGGATGCCGATAGCGACATTTCCGCCTTTTACGACGAGATAAAGGCCATGCGCGATGACCCTAAAATAGCCAAACATCTGCCGAGGCTCTATGTGGTGAGCGACGGCAAGCGTGTGGTGGCTGTCGACCCGAAGATTAACGACGAATATAACAACACGGTAGATGCTCTCTGGCGCGACTTTGAGTTTCTGACGCCCTTGGCAGGCATTGAAAAGGTTCAGCACGTCGCCGAGGCTGAGGCTGATGTAAAATCGGCTGAGCTGATGGCCAAGCTCTTCGATGACATCCGCCGCTACAACGACATACGCAACCCGGATACGGTGCATGCGCTCAACGTGTTTATGTCGCGACTCCTTTTCTGTTTCTTTGCCGAGGACACGGGTCTTTTCCCGGGAGAGAACCTCTTCACCGACACTCTGCGCAACCACACCAAGGAGGACGGCAGCGACCTGTCGGAGTTCATCGACCGTGCCTTTCTGATAATGTCGACCAACGACGAGGCGGCGCGAGCCGTGTTGCCCAAGCTCTATTCGGTCTTTCCGTACGTCAACGGAGGGCTGTTCAGGGAGCATTTCCCCATCCCGAGGCTGTCGCGCCGAGCCCGCCGCCTCATCCTCAACTGCGGCGATTACAACTGGCGCGAAATCAACCCCGACATCTTCGGGTCGATGATTCAGGCTGTGGTAACGCCCGAACAACGCGCGGGACTCGGCATGCACTATACCTCTGTGCCGAACATAGAGAAGGTAATCCGTCCGCTCTTTCTCGACTCGCTCAACGAGGAGTTTGAGGCGGCGTGTGCCGAAGCGCGCGAAAAGATGGCGCAGAAAATCAGCTATGAGCTTGCCACACAGCGACTTAAGTCGCTGCTCGACAGGCTGTCGAAAATCAAATTCTTTGACCCGGCATGCGGAAGCGGCAACTTCCTCATCATCTCCTATAAGCGTCTGCGCGAGCTTGAAATACGCATCTGGGAGGCACTGCGCGACATTGCCCCCGTTGCCGTCATTCCCTTCCCTACCATCACCCTGACGCAGTTCTACGGCATAGAGCTCGACGAATATGCGTGCGATACCGCCACCCTCTCGCTGTGGCTTGCCGAGCACCAGATGAACGTACTTTTCCGCGATGCCTTTGGCGTACAGCCGGAAACCCTTCCGTTGAAGCCCTCGGGGCACATCGTCTGCGACAACGCCTGCCGCCTCGACTGGGACGCCGTGTGCCCCCACACACCCTCCGACGAAGTCTACATCATGGGCAACCCGCCTTACCTCGGCAGCAAGCTGCAAGATGCAACTCAGAAAGAGGATATGAGGATTGCAATGAAAGGCACAAATGCCGCTAAAACAGTCGATTACATCGGGGCTTGGTTCTGGAAAGGCGCAAAATATATCAAGGGCACCAAAGCCAGATATGCTTTCGTAACGACTAATTCAATAAGCCAAGGAGAACAGGTGGCTATGCTTTGGAAACCCATTCTTGACCTTGATTTGGAAATTTTCTTTGCAAAAACTTCTTTCAAATGGCGCAATAACGCTAAATATAATGCGGCTGTAACAGTTGCCATAATCGGTGTTGCAGAGAAATCGGCATCAAAGAAACTTCTCTTCAATGAAAGTGCAAACGCCGTTTATTCAGTAGAAAATATCAATCCATATCTGGCGGCGTCTGAAAATGTGATAGTAACTAAAACATATTCCGTTCCCAAAGGATTGCCAAAGGCAGAGTTCGGTTGCATGCCTTACGACAATGGACATCTGTTGATGACTGAGCAACAAAAAGCAACTTTACTTGCAGTCTATCCTCAGGCGGAAAAATTTGTCAAACCCATAATTGGCTCCCAAGAGTTCTTGAACGATATACATAGATATTGCCTGTGGATTGATGATGCCATGCGTGAAGAAGCAGAAAAGATTCCGCCTGTCAAAGCCCGCATTGACGCTACTTACAACTTTAGGCTGAATGAAAGTAAAGACGGAGCATCTTTGGCTGAAAGGCCTCATCAGTTCAGGGAACATTATATTATCAACGACAATAGTAAAAATAAAGTCATTATCCCGCGTGTTTCGTCTGAGCGAAGAGAATATATCCCCATAGGGTATGTAGACAAAGATACCATCATTTCTGATTCTGCTTTTGCGGTATATGATGCGGAGAAGTGGCTCTTTGCGCTGCTTACCTCCAAGATGCACAATCTTTGGGTAAGGGCTGTGGGTGGTTCGCTTGAAACTCGAATCAGGTATTCGGCAACTCTGTGCTATAACACCTTCCCGTTTCCGAAGCTCACGGAGGCTCAGAAAAAGGAGCTGAGCATTTTGGCTGACAACATCATCACTGTCAGGGAGGAGAACTATTTCCTGACTCTTGGCGAGATGTATAACCCGGAGACAATGCCTGAGGATTTGCGCAAGGCTCATCATCAGCTCGACCTTGCCGTGGAGCGTATCTACCGCCCTGAGCCCTTTGCCTCCGACGAAGAACGCCTGGCTCACCTCTTTAAGCTCTACGCCAAAATGACCAAGAAATGAACGGTTTCCTGAAAATAGCAAGCGATTACACCTGTTGGAACGTCTATCGCAAATCGGTTATTATTTGCGATGTAACAGAGATGTTTATCAACAGGGCGCTGCCGCATGGCTCGCGAACCATCGACCAAATGCGACAGGCTGCCCGCTCGTGTAAACAGAATATTGTAGAAGGCGTGAGCGACGCTACCGTTTCTGCCGAGATGTGCATAAAGCTGTTGGGCGTGGCTCGCGGTTCGGTGAGGGAATTGCTGGAAGATTACGGCGATTTTCTGCGACAGCATGACCTCGAGATATGGGATAAAAATGATAAACGCACAGTGGCGACTCGAGCATATTGCTTCCGCAATGATGATGCAAAAAATTTTGTTGCCAAATGTCGTGAGCGCAGCGATGAAACGGTGGCCAACATTATGCTTACGCAGATACGGCAAATTGACGCTATGCTTGCCGGCGTTATGAAGAAAATGGAGGCGCAGTTTATCAAAGAGGGCGGCATTAAAGAAGCAATGTCGCGAGAAAGACGGAAATTTAGAGGTTTCTGAGGGGAGAGGCGTTTACACCGACGGTACCTTCACCGTGGCCAAGATTGTAAACCGCCGCTGAACTCGTTAGAGAGTAGGGTTTATAAGTTTTATAAATCTTATAAATCTTATAAATCTTATAAGAATTATAAATCTTATAAATAAAAATATAAATAAAAAAATGAATCTTGTAGAAGTTAATTATGCCCAAACGGGCGAATCCAGCAACACAAACGCTTTAGGCATGCGCCAGATGCAAGCTATGGTCTATGACCAACGCAACCGCCAATATCTGCTCGTCAAAGCGCCGCCGGCATCCGGCAAAAGTCGTGCGATGATGTTCGTGGCTCTCGATAAGCTCGCCAATCAGGGCGTCCGCAAAGTCATTGTGTCGGTGCCTCAGCAAAATATCGGTCGCTCGTTCAAAGACACGCCGCTGAAGAAATTCGGCTTCTTCACCGACTGGGAAGTGGCACCCTACTGGAATCTCTGTCAGGCCGCCGGCAGCGATACCTCGAAGAAAGACAAGTTGCGCGAGTTTCTCGACCATCCCACAGCCACCAAACTCGTCTGCACCCACGCCACACTGCTCAATGCCCTCAACGGCGTCGACGCCCGCAAACTCGACAACGTATTCTTTGGCATAGATGAGTTCCATCACAGCTCAGCCAGCGAAGATAATCGTCTCGGCGTACTTATCCGCCGGCTTATCAACGATACCTCGGCACACATCCTGGCCATGACAGGCACATATTTCCGAGGCAATGCCGTGCCTGTGATGCGCCCGGAAGAGGAGGTCAAGTTTCAGCCTACCATCAACTACAACTATTATCAGCAGCTCAACGGCTATAAGTACCTGAAAAGTCTCGGGTTAGGCTATCACTTCTTCCAGGGCAACTACCTCACGGCCATCCCCGAGGTGCTCGACACCACCAAGAAGACGCTTATCCATATACCGGTGCCTAACTCCAAAACCGGCGCCTTTATGAACAAGTATGACCAGGTGGCCGAGATTATCAACTGCATAGGCGAGATTGTGGACAAAGACTACGCCAATAATCTCTATAGGGTGAAGACCCCCGACGGCCGCATACTCACCGTCGGCGATTTGGTGGAAGACAACACCGACCGCCGTGAAGCTCTGCAAGCCTATCTGCAGCGGATGAACAGCCGCGAGTCGCTCGACATACTCATAGCCTTGGGCACAGCCAAAGAGGGCTTCGACTGGGAATGGTGCGAACAGTGCATCACCGTAGGCATCCGCTCGTCGCTGCAGGAGGTTGTTCAGATAATCGGTCGTTGCACCCGCGACTGCGAAGGAAAGACACATGCTCAGTTCACCAACCTCATACCATGCCCTGACGCCGCGCAGGATGACGTGTCGATGGCCGTAAACGACTTTCTTAAAGCCATTTCGGCATCGTTGCTCATGGAGCAGGTTATGGCGCCGAAATGGAATTTCAAGACCAAAACAGACGATGAAGAGAAGCCCGAAAAACCGAAAGAAGACCCTAACGAAAGCCATGTAATAGAGGTGAAAGGACTGCCCCCGCTCACCGACCGCGCCAAAGCCATTGTAGACAACGACCTCGACACCCTGGTGGCTACCACCCTTTCCGACCATAAAATTCGCGAAGCCATTATGGGCGGCGATATGGCCGAGATGATTACAGAAGTCTATATTCCCAAGGTAATCCGCGACAAATATCCAGAGCTGACAGATGAAGAGGTTGACAACGTGACCCAATACACCATCCTCACCTTTGCCGCACAAGGCGAAGAGGTGAAGACCGACGATTCGGGCAACCGGTTTATCAAGTTGGCCAACAAGTTTATCAACCTCGATGATTTAACCATCAACCTCATCAGCGAAATCAACCCCTTCCAGCGTGCCTACGAGGTCATCTCCAAGTCGCTGACGCCCGAAACGCTGCGCACCATACAATATGCCATCGAAGAGAAGCAATGCGAAAAGATTAGCGACGAAGAGGCCATATTGCTTTTCAAAAAGTATCTGCCCAAATGGCGCGCAGAGCATCCCGGCAAGGTGGCTCCCGAGCTTACCGACTCCGACCCCACGGCACGACGCATAGCAATGGCCATAGAGCGCATCAGGCAGCTGAAACGCAACAAACTCGCCAAGGAATCATGATTGACTGGAACAAAGAGTTAGAGGAGATTTTCAAAGACCCGTTGTTTGATGACGTAACGGCTCCCCGCAAGCCACAGACATCAAGCGACAGACTGATTGACGGTTTTCTTGAAGTGTGCGATTTTGTGCGCATTTACGGCTATAAACCCACCAAAGAGAACAATCCTACCCTCTTCAACAAGCTCAACGGCATTCTGAAGAGCGAAGAGAGGATAGAGCGCTGCCGTCCGTATGACGACTGCGGAATCCTGCCGCCAAAGGGTATAGCGAATGAGTCTCAGCCCGAGTATGCGCACCGTGAGCTGACCGAAGAGGAACAGTTGGAGCAGATAATGAACGACCCGCTGTTTGACGATATTGACAACGGCGATGATTTGGGACTCTTCGACATTCCCGATTATATGCGCCAACGCCTCAAAGCCCGTAAAGAGGCCGAATATGTGGGTTCAACCCGTCCTTGCGAGGACTTCGACAAATATGAGCCTGGCTTCAAAGAAATTCATCAGGGACTGAAATCCGGGAAATATAAGCTGACAAAATTCTCTGTTAAGAACCTGCGGACAGGCGCATATTTCGTTGACAACGGCGTTTTGGGGTATCTTGCCGCCTTCGATGACGAGGGACCCAACAGACATGGCGATAGAGACGGAAGAACCCGTGTAATCTACGAAAATGGCTCTGAGTCGGACATCAAATACAAGACCATAGCCAAGAACCTTTCCGTTACCGGCTATTCGGTGGCAGACTGTTCGGAAATCACGGGTGAGAAATTCACACAGCTGCTCACCGTGGGCGAGAAAGACGTGGAGAGCGGCACAATCTATGTGTTGCGCTCAAAGTCGACTCTGCCGGAGATTGCGTCGCTGAAAAACCTGTATAAGATAGGCTTTACGGCCACATCGCTTGAGAGCCGGCTGGCCAACGCGCGCAATGAACCCACATATCTGTGTGCCGACGTGGAAGTGGTGGCCACATGGAAGGTCTACAACGTCAAGTCGTCGACTTTTGAGGCACTTATCCATAAACTTTTTGACTCCGTGCAGCTGCAGGTAACAGTAGACGGACACAAGCCGAAGGAGTGGTTTATTGTGCCGCTGAAGGTGATTGAAGAGGCGGTAAAGGCCATCGTGGCGGGGCTGCCGGTGGCATACGACAGCAACCTGCAGCAAATCATCTACCTGAAAGGGGCTTGCCGGGCAAAATAAAAAACTCAGGGTTTGTACAATTATGAGTTTTTCTCTACCTTTGTAGTGCTATGGCAAATTTAAACTTTACTCATCTTCATGTCCATTCGCAATATTCATTGCTCGATGGTCAGGCCTCCGTCAAAAGCCTTGTAAACCGTGCAGCCAAGTTAGGAATGCGCGGCCTGGCGCTTACCGACCACGGCAATATGTTCGGCATAAAGGACTTCTTCAACACCGTGAAGAAGGTAAATGCTGATTTGGACGACGACCATAAGCTGAAACCGATTTTAGGTTGCGAAATGTATGTGGCGCGTGAAGACCTTCACGACCGCAACGACAAGAACGACAAGGGGTATCACCTCATTGTCCTTGCAAAGAATGAAAAGGGTTATCACAACCTGGTTAAGCTGGTGAGTCAGGCATGGACAGAGGGTCATTATTATCATCCCCGCACCGACCGCAAAGCACTTGCCGAGCATCACGAGGGACTCATTGTACTCTCGGCCTGTCTGGGCGGTGAGCTGCCGCAGCATATCCTCAACGGCAATCTCAAACTGGCCGAAGAACGGATGCTCTGGTTCCGCTCTGTCTTCGGCGATGATTACTACCTTGAGCTGCAGCGCCACAAAACGCTCAAGGAGAATGCCAACCGCGAGACGTTTGTGGAGCAGGAGAAGGTAAACAAGGTGCTTCTCGACTTCTCGCGCAAACACGGCATAAAAGTGGTGGCCACCAACGATGTCCATTTCACCGAGGAGAGCGACGCCGATGCTCACGACTGTCTGATATGCGTTTCCATGCAGCGCAATTACGCCGACCCCGACCGTATGCACTACACCAAGCAGGAGTGGTTTAAGTCGCAGCAGGAGATGGCTGACATCTTCAGCGACGTGCCGGAGGCTATTGCCAACACCATGGAAGTGCTCGATAAAGTAGAGACTTACAGCATTGACCACGCCCCCGTAATGCCGGTGTTCGACATCCCGGCGGAGTTCGGCACAGAGGCGGAATACCGCAGCCGCATAACCGAGCAGGAGCTCTTCGACGAGTTTACGCGCGACGAGAACGGCAATGTGGTGCTCAGCGAGGAGGATGCCCGCAAAAAGGTTGACAGATTGGGCGGTTACGACCGTCTCTACCGCATAAAGTTGGAGGCTGACTATCTGTCGAAGTTGGCCTGGGAAGGCGCTGCCACGCACTATCCCACACCTCTAAGCGATGAAGTGAAGGAGCGTATCACCTTCGAGCTGCACATAATGAAGACGATGGGTTTCCCCGGTTACTTCCTCATTGTGCAGGATTTTATCAACACAGGCCGCTATAAGTTGGGCGTCAGCATAGGTCCCGGTCGTGGCTCGGCCGCCGGCAGCGTGGTGGCGTATTGCTTAGGTATCACCAACATTGACCCGCTGAAGTATGACCTGCTGTTTGAACGTTTCCTGAACCCCGACCGCATCTCGTTGCCCGATATCGACGTGGATTTCGATGACGACGGCCGTTACCGGGTGCTCAACTACGTTACCGAGAAATATGGCGCCGATAAGGTGGCCCATATCATCACATACACCACCATGGCAACAAAACAGGTAATTAAGGATGTTGCCAAGGTGATGCAGCTCCCCCTGCAGGAGAGCAACCGTCTGGCCAAACTCGTGCCCGAACACTTGCCTGAGGTAAACGGGTCGGAGCCTAAAATCAACATCCCCAACTGCCTGAAATATGACCCGGCCATGAGAGCCGAGCTGCAGAACCCTAATCCCCTTGTGCCCAAGGTGCTCGACTTCTCCGAGCGTCTCGAAGGCAACAAGCGCAACACGGGTGTGCATGCCTGCGGCGTGATTATAGGCCGCGACCCGATAACCGACTGGGTGCCGGTGTCGACGGCCAAAGACCCCGACGGAAACACGGTAATCACCACTCAGTATGAAGGCTCTGTGATTGAGGAAACGGGCATGATAAAGATGGACTTCCTGGGCCTCCGCACCCTGAGTATCATCATGGACGCTCTGGAGAATATCCGTCAGACACGAGGTATAGAGCTCGACATTGAGAAGATTCCGCTCGACGATGCCAAGACTTTCGAGCTGTATTGCAACGGAAAGACCACGGCAACGTTCCAGTTTGAATCGGCGGGTATGCAGACGTCGCTGCGCGAGCTGCATCCCACCAAGTTTGAAGATTTGATAGCCATGAATGCCCTCTACCGTCCGGGTCCTATGGCTTACATTCCTCAGTTCATACGCCGCAAGCACAATGAGGAGCCTATTGTCTACGACATTCCCATCATGGAGAAATATCTGTCGGAGACCTACGGCATCACGGTATATCAGGAACAGGTGATGCTTCTGAGTCGTCTGCTGGCCAATTTCACCCGTGGCGAGAGCGATAAGCTGCGTAAGGCCATGGGTAAGAAGAAGATTGCCGAGATGGAGAAGCTGAAGGTGAAGTTCATGGCTCAGGGCCAGGAAAACGGCCACAAAAAGGAGGTGCTGGAGAAAATCTGGAGCGACTGGACGGAGTTCGCCAAATATGCCTTCAACAAGAGCCACGCAACCTGCTATTCGTGGGTAGCTTATCAAACGGCTTACCTCAAGGCCAACTATCCGGCCGAATATATGGCAGGTGTGCTGAGCCGAAACCTCGACAACCCGGTGAAGCTGAGGCTCTATATGGACGAATGTAGAGCCATGGGCATCACGGTTTTGGGACCCGACATCAATGAGTCGCTTGAGCGCTTCACGGTAAACAAAAACGGCGAGATTCGCTTTGGCTTGGGGGCCATAAAGGGCTTCGGGGCAAATGCCTCGGGAGTGATTCTCAACGAGCGCAAAAAGAATGGCCCGTATAAATCCATCTACGACATGATGGAGCGTGTGGGCGGCGGTCCGGTAAACCGCAGCGCTCTGGAAAATCTGGCAAGAGCCGGCGCGCTCGACAATTTCGGTCTGCGCCGCGAGGCTTATCTCAGCGAAGACGGAAACTCCACTTTCGCCGACACGCTGATAAAATACGGGCAGCGTATGCAGGCTGACCACAACAATGCGCAGATTTCGCTGTTCGCCGACCTCGAGCCGATTGAGACCGCCCAGCCGCAGCCGCCTCACTTCACCCCGT
Organism: Prevotella sp. CAG:485; assembly: GCA_000437495.1. GTDB lineage: Bacteria > Bacteroidota > Bacteroidia > Bacteroidales > Muribaculaceae > Lepagella. The sequence goes on along the minus strand of FR897831.1, from coordinate 11,366 downwards.
GGAGCGAGCTGAAGATTCTGGAAGAGGAGAAAAAGGTGGTAACGATGTATCTGTCGGCTCATCCGCTCGACCGCTATTACATTGAACTGACCTACGGCTGCAACACTCCCTGCATTGAGCTGCGCGAGAAAAATACTCCCGGTGAGAAAATCACTTTCGGCGGCCTGGTAACCGGATTTGAGGTGAAGACCACGGCAAAAGGGAAACCCTACGGCGTTCTGTCGATGGAGGATTTCAGCGGCAATGCCACCGTTAGGCTCTTCGGGCGCAACTACGAGACTATTCATGCTTACGCTGTGCCGGGCAGCAACATACGCATCTCTGCCACCATGGTGGAACAGCCCTATCGTCCGGGCAATTACGACATTCAGATTGAGGCTGTGGAGACCCTTGAGGCTCTGGCTCCTAATGTGGCAAACGCTATAGACATCGTCATTCCGCCGGTAAAGAGCCAGACGCTGACAGGTCTGTTGGAAGAGAACATAATGTCGCGCGAGGAGGCCGTGAAAGCGGCTGAGAAGGCGGCCACTCCCCACGGAAAGGAGAAACCGCAGTACATTAAGCCTGTAGACCTCTATCTCACTTTCGCCGACATGGAACAGAACGTGAACATTCGCGTCCACTCGCGCAAAAAGTGTCTCCTCTCGCGCCATCTGCTCAACGCGCTCGACGATATGGAGATAAAATATTCCGTGCTGACAAAGTAATCAGCTTCGGCAAAAGGGAACTTAAACCTCAGTAAGACCGTTTAATAAAAAGCAAGCAGGCCTCAGAGCCCTCAAAGCAAGAAAAAGAAAACAAAAACATAAACAAGAAAAAAACACACAACCATTATGCTTGAGCATTTTAACGACGCTTCAGCCCGCGAAGCCATTCAGTCGGGCAAACCTGTGGTAATTGACTTCTGGGCAACCTGGTGCGGTCCCTGCATCAAACTCGGCCCGGTAATTGAGGAACTTGCCGAGAAATATGACGGCAAAGCCACAGTTGGCAAATTCAATGTAGACGAAGACGGCGACCTCTCCACAGAGTTCGGCATCCGCAACATACCCACCGTGCTCTTCTTCAAAGACGGAGAACTGAAAGAGCGCAGCGTAGGTCTGGTGAAGCTGGCCGATCTGGAGGCTAAGCTCGCCAAGATACTCTGATTATATGACGAAATTAAAGACAACAGCGGGATGGCTCGTCACGGGCCTCCTGCTGCTCTTTGCCTTTACGGCAAGAGCTTCGGAACGCGAGGTAACCATCACAGCCCCCGACGGCACTACACTTGCAGGAACGCTTACCATACCCGACAAAGGGGTGAAGGGTAGCGTGGTCTTCATCAGCGGCAGCGGCGCCACCGACCGCAACGAGACGATAGGTCCGCTGAAACCCTTCCTGACCATCAGCAAAGCCGTTACCGACGCCGGTTATGCCACTCTGCGCCTCGATGACCGCGGCACAGGCGCCAGCAAAGGTGATGCCAAAACCACCGACCTCGACACGGAAGCCGCCGACATCAGCGCAGCGTTGGCCTGGATACGCACGCAGCCGGAACTGAAGAATCTGCCGGCAGGTGTGTTCGGACACAGCCAGGGCGGCGCCGTGGCGCTTATGCTCACCGACAAGCGGAAGAATTACACACGTCCGTCGTTCATCATCACATACGGCGCCCCCGCAATCAAAGGCACCGATATGATGCTGGCTCAGGTGGAAGCCATGATGAAAGGTCAAGAGCCTGTGTGGCAGCAGATGAAGCCGATACTCAGTCGGCGTTACGCCCTGGTAGCCAGCGACATACCGCAGCAGGAACTGATTGACAAGCTCACTGCCGACGTAATGGCTCAGATTCCCGAAGCCCAACGCAGCAACCCGGCGTTAAAGGCGCGGATAGACGCCGAAGTGGCTCAGATGAGCAGTATCCCCTACCGCTCGCTGCTGCGCTACGACCCCTCGCCACTGTATAAAGACCTCAACACACGGTGGATTGCCCTGTATGGAGAAAATGACCAGCAGGCGCCGCCCGATGCCAATATGCTTCCGTCGACAGTGCAGAACATTGCCTCATGGATTTTCATCCCCGGACTTAACCACATTGGTCAGGCCACGTCAAACGGTTCACCGGCGCTTTACACGACCCTGGGCAAAGACGTTGACAAATCCCTCACCGACGCCATTGTCTTCTGGCTCGATAATATCACCGGCAATCAATAAGAAATGCCTGAATAAGAGTGCAAAGAGATGTCAAATCTATAAAAAATGTTAAATATTTGGTGAATTGCCCCAATTTCTATAATTTAGCATACTAAAAAAATTTGCACCCTGATTAAACCATAGAGCCCTATTAGTGGTCAAACAAATAAAGCGGAAACTAAAAATGAAAAGCAAGTACCTAATACTCACCATGTTGCTTGGAGTTGCAAGTATGGGTTTTGCCCAGGAGTATGACGACATCTATTACTCTGAAAGCAAAAGCCAGACTAAGACCCAAAAGAGCAAAAGGAGCGACAAACAGACCGGCTCCAATTACATTAAGGATATGTCGTCGGTGGATATAGATGCTTATAATCGCCGCGGAGAATCTTATTACGGCTCACCTGTCGATACCATCGGCGCAAAGGCAGCCGAGTCTCAGGATTATGTATATACGCAGCAGATTCAGCAATATTATAATCCTACTATTGTTGTAGACAATCAGGAACTTCTTGACGAGGTCATCAACGGCTCGTCGGGCAATGTAACGGTAATTTACACCGGCACAACGCCTTACCTGATTCCTTCCTACTGCCCTGTTCCTACTTCCGTACTGTTGGGCAATTCGCCCTGGCGCTGGTATTGGGGGTCTAACTGGATTGACTGGGCAAGCTGGGCAGATCCCTGGTTCAACCCCTGGTATGTGCTGAATTACGGCTATTACAACTGGGGCTGGAACATCGGCTGGGGATGGAGTCCTTACTATTACCCCTACCGCTATCCTGCCGGCTGGGGTTATGGCTGGGCATGGCGCAACCCCCGTAACTACTATGCACACCACTACCGGCCAAATATGCACGGCAACGGCTATGTAAGACCCGGTTGGGCCTCTAACACCCGCCCGAGCAATATGGCCACAGCCACACACCGGCCCAACATTCACCGTCCCGGAGGCACCGGCGGCGTTCGTCCCGGCTACACAGCCACCGTTCGTCCCGGCTACAGCGGCTCGGCAACGGCTCGTCCGTCAACCGGCACCTCAACCATGCGTCCCGGCAGCACATCGACCCGCCCGGGTTACACCCCCACGGTACGTCCCGGTTATAGCGGCTCGGCAACGGCCCGTCCGTCAACAGGCACCTCGACCACTCGCCCCGGCAGCTCATCGGTTCGTCCCGGTTACACTCCCTCTGTTCGCCCCGGTTATAGCGGCACGGCAACGGCTCGCCCGTCAACCGGCACCTCAACGACTCGTCCCGGCAGCTCGTCGGTTCGCCCGAGCTACACACCCACGGTTCGCCCCGGACATAGCGGCACAGTAACCTCGCGCCCGTCGACAACCACTTCGACCACGCGCCCGGCAAGCACAACGACCTCGCGTCCGAGCTACACGCCGTCGGTTCGCCCCGGCAACAGCGGAAGCAGCTCATCGCATCGCAGCACAAGCGGCTATTCCACCGGTCGCAGCAGCGGCGGCAGCTACTCAGCGCCGAGCC